>JADHWO010000013.1 GCA_016783445.1 Candidatus Aminicenantota bacterium | reverse complement strand
GAATAGGGCAAAAACCATGATTATTATGGCAATAGCACTCATTTTTTTTCCTTGAGATATTTATAACATATGAGGCACAAGTCGTAAAGGCTCAGGAATAATTTGTGAAAATTATGATTTATTCATAGGGGCTTGATTTATCGGTTCTCTTCCATTTTGTATGGGTATTAATCAGAAAGTATTCGTGAATGGTCTCGCTCCCGTTCAGATTTTTCACGCCATCCCATCATCGCTCTTCTCGGCGGCTGCGTAACTCGCTCCGCTCAAACATACTCGCCACCCGACTCTGTCGGGTTCCCTCGAAGAACGATTCAGGAAGGCTAAATCTTCAAAGGTCGCTTCATCCATCCCCGAACACTTTCTATTAATCTATCAAGACATGTTTTACCCACACAAAATGGAAGAGAACCGATTTATCAAACCCGCCGATTTTGAATATATTGTTCAAAAAGACCTCTCTATCTTTTCAGTTAGAATTTAATTAACCTGGATTATTCACTAGCCTTTCAGAATTTTGTCGACTTCTTCCTTGTCTACGTCAGTAATGTAAGGAATACCGCTTATATTAGCAGCGTCTTGTGTTAAAGCGGCGATATCATCGCGGGTGATATAAGTAAGGTCGAACTTTCTGCTTCCAGCCATGAACTGCCTGAGTCCCTGGCTTAATCTTTCAAAATATCCGTGAAGCCCCATCGCGCCCGTAGGAATATTTTTAAACCTCTCTTTGAAACGTTTCTTTAATTCAGGGGCGGTTACAAAGATTTCTTCAGCCGTACTTCCAAAACGTTCAACATATACAGGAATCTGTCCTTCCTCGATTCTTTTGCCTATGGTTTTTCCAACCATAGTTGCTGCCATAGGACCTCTGGCCATGCCTACGAGCTTAAAATAGGGAGCTCCTAAGGAGAGAACTTTATATATCTGGTCTTCAAAAGTAATTCCGCCTGCAGCAGCAATATCAGGAGTAAATTCTCCTTTTTTATCCAGCTTACAGAGATACTGATACAGCAGAGACCATATTTCGACACCCGGAATGCCCCATTCGTTCATCATTCGCCAGGGGCTCATTCCTGTTCCGCCACCGGCACCGTCGACCGTCAGCAGATCGAGCTTTGCTTTTGAGGAGAATTTCACTGCGCGTGCTAAGTCTACTGGCCTGTAAGCTCCTGTTTTCAGGAAAATATACTTTGCACCTGCTTTTCTTAGCTCTTCGACTCTTTGCATAAAGCTTTCTTCTTCAACCATGCCCAATCGAGAGTGCCTTTCGAATTCTTTGAAGCTTCCTTTTTCAAAAGCCTCGATCACGCTAGGGTCCTCAGGATCAGGGAGCACGATATAACCTCTTTTTTTTAATTCTTGAGCTTTTTTGAGGTTTTTAATCTTAACCTCGCCTCCTATATCCTTGGCTCCCTGGCCCCATTTCAACTCAACAGCTTCAACTCCTAACTTCTCAATAACGTATTCCTGAACGCCAAGTCTTGTATCTTCCACGTTTGCTTGTACAACAACAGTTCCATAGCCATCCTGTTGCCAGTCTTTAAAAGATTTTACACGGTTCTCCATATCTGGAGAGCGGACGATTTTTCCATCCTTGAATTCTGAATTTTCATCCATGCCGCAGACATTTTCGCCGACAGTAAGTATAACTCCAGAGATAGCAGCTCCGGCAGCAAGGCCTTCCCAATTCTGTTTTGCAACATTCGTAGATCCCATACCAGAGATAACAAAGGGAACTTTTAATTTAATCCCCTTGTCATGTCCTATTTGTGTTTCGATGGATACTTTAGGGAAAGTTGCCTTATCGCTATCTGCCTCGATGCCTTGAGCTCCAGCTGCCGTACCCATGATACTAAAATCAGAGAGATCAACAGGATATTCTTTTTCAGAAGCTGCTGTGATAATACCAAAAGGTTGAGGGTAGAGAACTTCATGTCCTCTATACGCGGATTTTCCTATCTCGCACATGCCGATACAGCCATCAACACAGGTTACACACATCCCGCTAAATGGGCTGATGGAACCTTCTGTTCTGTTTTTTGTAAGGGTAGCTGCACTCCTGTTGAGTTTTGTATAAGCCATTGTGATTACCTCCTTATTTGCTCTATTGTTAGAAACCAGTGAGGAGCATGTAGATAAATACTTTTTTGCTTTTCATGGTTTACTGTTTAGTACTTTGCTCCTTACGGTCTGATTTTTCAGGCTCTTCTCTAACGCACGTCCCGCAGCGACCGGCGTCGTACATCCAGCACTGAAGATCGTCGTAATAATCCAGGCAGGTTGGATCCATAGTCAGGCAGGCATTACAGACTGCAGTATCAGCCTGGGGACCCTGACATCTCAACTGACAAACAGGGCATATATACATACAGCCACCGCAAAGGCGGCAAACTTCAGATTTTATATCAAAGGGAGTCGAAATTTTTCTTTTGTGTCCACGGTTCTGGAAGCCGATTGCCCGGCCGTCCATTTGCTCAGCGCACATACGGACGCACAGGCCGCAGAGGATACATTCTTCGTTGCGGATTTTGAATCGAACTTGTTTTACTCCGAATTTTGAAGCCAAATCCTGAATGGTTTTTGAGTTAGGGGCGATCGAAAGCATGAGTTCTATCATCATCCTCCGTGTTTCAATGACTCTTTTTGTGTCTGTTCTGACCACAAGGCCATCCTCCGCCGGGTAAGTGCAGGAGGAGACGAGTTTTGCTTTAGAGCCTTCGCCTATTTCCACAAGACAAAGCCGGCAGCCTCCATAGGTGCTTAAACCCTCATTGTAGCAAAGAGTCGGTATTTCAAGCCCGTAAAATTTAGCTGTTTCGAGGATTGTCCAACCCTCTTCAGCGTTGGCTTCTAATCCGTTAATGATTAATTTAATCATTTTTCCCTTCCCAATGCTTTTTTGGCATCCTTGGTTTCCAATTCACACCTTAGGCAGCGTCTAGCTTCTTTGACAGCTTTCTCTTCAGTTAATCCTAATTCGACTTCTTTGAAGTTCTTTTTTCTTTCGCTAAGTGACAACATTGGCATTTTAGATCTTTTTGCCTTTTCTATTTCTTCTTCAGTCAGTTCTACTGGTTCGATGTAGACTGAAGGTCTGTTCAGCTTGTATTCCCTGGCTATTTTTTCCCCTTCAAGGTATTTTTCGATGGATTCTGCTGCAGCCTTTCCTGCAGCGATGGCTTCGACAACTGTTTTGGGACCGGTGACGACGTCGCCACCGGCGAATATACCTTCTCTATTAGTCGTAAAAACTTCCTCATCAGCGACAATAGTGTCCCATTTGGTGACTTTCAGGTTATCTTTATCTTGCAAAAATGAAATGTCGGGCCTTTCTCCTATGGCAGGAATAAGAGTGTCTATTTCAACAGAGAACTCGGAACCCTTGACAGGAATGGGCCGTCTTCTCCCGCTTTCATCGAGATCACCCAGTTTCATTCGAATACATTCTACACTGGTCACTTTCCCATTCTTTGTTAAAACTTTATTTGGCATAACTAAATACTGAATTTCGATTCCTTCCTGGATTGCATTGTCTATCTCTTCTTCAAAAGCAGGCATTTCTTTTCTTGTTCTTCTGTATAATATGGTAACTTTTTTACAATCTTTATTTCGTATAGCGACTCGGGCCGCATCGATGGCCGCATTCCCACCTCCAATAATTCCTGCCTTTTCACCTAGTTCTACTTTTTTCCCTAAATTAACTGCTTTGAGAAGTTTCATCGCTTGGATAACACCTTCGGCATCTTCACCAGGAATTTTCATCTCCATCGATTTGTGAGCTCCGACAGCAATAAATACAGCTTTATAACCTTCTTTGAAAATGTCATCAATAGAAAAATCTTTGCCTAAAGTGCTATCTGTTTTTATTGTTACTCCAGATTTTATAATTTTTTCAATATCAAGATTTAATATGTTTTTTGGCAATCTGTGCTCTGGAATCCCTATTGCTAACATTCCTCCCGGGACCGGTAGAGATTCGAAGATGGTTACCTGATATCCTTTTTGGCACAGATTGAATCCGGCAGTTAATCCTGCGGGGCCTGAACCTATGATTGCCACTTTTTCTTTTTCGGTCCTGGCTGAATTGATTGGGATTTGACGGCCATTTTTTCTTGCCCAATCCATGACAAAACGCTTCAGGTCCCGAATAGCAATCGGTTCTCCTATTTCTGCTGCTCTACAAACAGTTTCGCAGGGATGGTGACAGACTCGCCCACAAACTGAAGGCAGAGGATTATCCTTTCTGATAATTTTAAAAGCTTCTTCAAATTTTCCATGGGCAATGAGAGCTATATAGACCGAAGCCTCCTGGTCGATGGGACAGATGTATTGACAGGGTGAAGAAACAATTTCTTTGCATACTAAAGCAGGGCATTTTTTATATTTAATGTGCTTTTCGTATTCGGCTTTAAAATATTTAAGCGTTGATAAAACAGGATTGGCGGCGGTTTGTCCCAGCCCACAAAGGGAAGCATTTTTTGTCGCTATGGCTAGTTCTTCAAGTAACTCGAGATCTCCTTCTTTTCCTTCCGTTATGTCTGTGGCGATTTCCCACATCCTTTGAGTTCCTTCTCGACAGGAAAGGCATTTACCGCAGGATTCATCCCGGAGAAAATTTAAAAAGTATTTGGCTACGTCCACCATGCAGGTGTTCTCGTCCATAACGATCATTCCGCCCGAGCCCATGATGGATCCTGCCTGGGTCAAGCTTTCGTAATCAATAGGCAGGCCCAGCTTTTCTTTAGGGAGACATCCACCTGAAGGTCCACCAGTCTGGACAGCCTTGAACTTTTTGCCTGCCGGGATCCCTCCTCCGATATCAAAGATGATTTCTTTGAGCGTGATGCCCATGGGGACTTCGACTAAGCCGGTATTATTAATTTTTCCGACAAGAGAAAATATTTTTGTTCCTTTGCTTCCGTTGGTTCCTATTCGAGAATACCAATCAGCGCCCTTGTTGATGATGATAGGGATATTGGCCCATGTTTCAACATTGTTGATGTTGGTGGGTTTTCCCCACAAACCTTTTACAGCTGGGAATGGGGGTCTCTGGCGAGGTTCTCCTACTTTCCCTTCTACTGAGGCAATCAGCGCTGTTTCTTCACCACAGACAAAAGCACCAGCTCCCTTGGCAATGTGCAGCGTAAAATTAAAGCCTGTTCCGAGAATATTTTTCCCTAAAAGACCCATCTTTTCTGCTTGGGAAATAGCCAAAGTAATATGTTTTACAGCCAATGGATATTCATCTCTGACATAGATATAACCTTCTTCGGCACCAATGGCGTAGGAACCTATTATCATCCCCTCCAGAACGCGGTGGGGATTTCCTTCCAGTAAACTACGGTCCATGTAGGCACCAGGATCTCCCTCATCGGCATTGCAGATGATGTATTTAGTATCACTTTTAGCCTTTCTCGCAAATTCCCACTTGTATCCGGTGGGAAAACCTGCTCCTCCTCGTCCTCTAAGGCCAGATTGTTTTACAGTTTCAATGATTTCTTCTGGGCCATTACCGTTTAAGACTTTGGCAAGCGAGCTGTATCCAGCAATAGAAAGAAAGTCGTTGATTTCAGTTGGGTCAATGAAGGCATTGTCTCCAAGAACGCTGCGTTTTTGTTTCTTGTAGAAAGAAATATCCTTTTCCTCCAATACAGTTTTGCCCGAAATTGGGTCAGAATACAGAAGGTGGTCCATAACCTTGTTATTGATGATTGTCTGAGATATGATATCTTCAGCGTCCTCAGGCTGGATATTCTGGTAAAAAATATTATGGGGATGAATGATTATATTGGGTTCAGCTTCGCAGAAACCATGGCATCCGGTCACTTTGATTGTGACTTTATTCTCTAGATTTCTCTTTTTTATGGATTTTTTTAAAGATTCAATCACTTTTAAAGAACCGCGTGCTTGACCACAAGTTCCAGCGGAAACAGTACAAACAGCTCTTTTTTCTGATTTCCTGGCTTGAATTTGGTTCTGAATGGCTTGTCTCAAATCCTCAGTTGATTTCATTTTATTAATTGGCTTCATTTTCTTTCTCTTCTTTTCTATGCCTCTTTAAGATGGAATCGACATTTCGGATGGTTGTCTGGGCGTAGTAGTTAGTGTCAACAACAACTACCGGTCCGATTGCGCAGCACCCCAAACAGGCAACTGTTTCCAGAGTAAATTGAGCGTCTGGAGTTGTATTTCCCGCTTTTATGTTTAACATATCTTCAAATTTCTCCAGAATTTTTGGGCCTCCTCTCACATGACATGCCGTTCCAGTGCAAACAGTTATAAGGTGTTTTCCTCTTGGTTCGAGACTAAAGGCGCGGTAAAAAGTAGCTACTCCTACAATATCAATGAGAGGAATATCAAGAGTTTCTGATACAATTTTTAAAGCTTCTTGAGGAAGGTAATTATATTCTTCCTGAATATCCTGAAGGATTGATATGAGTGCTTTTTTTTCGTTGTTATATTTTGTAATGTATGATTTGATTTTTATTTCTTGAGCTTCCACTCATTATCCTCCAAATTTCATAAATTTTAGTAATATTCCCATAAAATCAACCTGGTTTGCAGCCCGAGATAGTTTTGCAGTAAGTTTTTGTATGGTCCCATCTTTTACTTTGAGTTGCGAATGAAACCTTTAACTTGAGAAGAATTTTTTTAGTAAATTAGGAAAGGAAAGGTTTTTATTTAGTATTAGTGCTATAATTCCTCCTCTTTGCCTGAAAATATTTATAATTTATAAAAAAATATATGAAATATTAACAGAATTTTATAACAGATACCTATTGTTTCTGTCAAGACATTTTCTGTACGAGAACATAATTTTTCTACACAAATGTGTCTGAAATTTGCCTTAATAACTATTACTGTTATTTAAGATTTAATAGCCTGAATTATTCATAAAAACCGCCAATTCCTTTACATATATAAGATGATGGAAGCCTTTTAGTATGATTTTTTAAGAGCAGGGGAAGCACAATGATTGCCCGATTTTTCTTGACAGGGAAAAATAGTATGCAATAATTAAATTCGTTTTAGTTAAGGAGAAAGCAAATGGCCAATAAAATTCATCGGTCTATAGGTCATCATTATATTGTTGAAGCATCCGGGTGTGACCCAAAAATTATTAGCAGTGTTGAAAAAGTACAGCAGGTTTTAGTAAAAACCGCAGAGATTGCTGGCGCACAGGTATGGTCCATTTCCGTTAATAGATTTCCGCCTAAAGGAGTTAGTGGAGTTATTGTAATATCCGAATCTCATATTTCCACTCATACGTGGCCTGAATATGGGTATGCAGCCCTGGATTTCTACACATGCGGTAGTGAAGTTGATCCGGAGAAAGCAGTCTTTTATGCTGTTGAGGCTTTTGGGGCTTCTACTTCCCATATTACGGAAATTACTCGAGGAATCGAGGATGGAGATAAAATTTTCTATCATAGCCTTATTACCTGGGAAGAAGATTTTGAAAATGGAAAGAGAAAGAAATAAAGTGTTAAATTTTTTTACATTTTAAAACGATTTTTGTTTAATTGGTTCTCTTCCATTTTGTGTGGGTATTAATCAATAAGTATTCGTGAATGGTCTCGCTCCCGTTCAGATTTTTCACGCCATCCCTTCATCGCTCTTCTTGGCGGCTGCGTAACTCGCTCCGCTCAAACATACTCGCCGCCCGACTTTGTCGGGTTTCCTCGAAGAGCGATTCATGGAGGCTAAATCTTCAAAGGTCGCTTCATCCATCCCCGAACACTTTCTATTAATCTATCAAGACATGTTTTGCCCACACAAAATGGAAGAGAACCGTTTATTTCCCTGAATATTGAATTCTTCCTATAAATGGATAATTCTTCGTGAATTCAGATGGCACAAAAATTGCAGCCTTTTTAATTGAAGGCTTTAAGGTGGATAAAAAAAATCTCACGGGAGCTAAGCTAATATTTCCCTATATACTTTGTGCCTTATCTCTCTTTCTGGTAAAATAAATAAGTGAAAAACAAATTTATCGTTTTACTCTCTTTTTTATTCCTGTTTACTCTCTCTTTAGTCGCTAATCTTACTGCCGAAGAACAAAATATTAGTGAATTTATTTCACAAATTCAAAGGTCCTTAGAGCAGAGAGACATTCCTGCTTACCTGGAGAATTTTTCGGGCGCAATGAGGGACCAGGAAAAATTGAAAATAGAAGATAAGTTTAATCACTTCATGATGGATAGTGTGTCTATATTTAAAGCAAGCCGATTGAATCGGACGGGGAATGAAGCAAGTATATATCTTCAGGCTCTTTTTCAAAATACTTATTCTGTTGTTATAGAAACCTGGAATTTGAAGCTCCTTATAGAAGATGAGCGATGGCAGATAAAAAAGAAAGAAGTAGCTGGAGGAATCAGCACTTTGTATAAAATTAATATGCCTTCTGATAGAGTCGAGAGAGTTAAATCGATAGAAGTAAAACATATTGATATTAAACTTTCCTTCAAAGATGCGATGCTTTTTTACGATAACATCCCTGGGATGGAAACCACCTTGGTTATTATAGGGAAGGGGTATCTGCACTTTTCTCCTTCTGACCCTGAAGAGAGGCATCAGCTCGAGCTGCTCTATAAAAAAAGATTTCTTGAGGATAAACTTACTTATGCCTACCTCAGGTTTTCAAACTATTTTTTCCGGAATAACATTAAGATAAAAAAAGATCCAAATGAGAAGAATTTTTTGCCTTCTCAAAGAGACAGAAATAAGGCACATTCCATATTTTCTAAATTTTATCCACAGTCATTTACTGTGGAAAATTCCCTTAATAAGGAATTGCTTTCAACACTGCCTCAGGGAGATGAAGCCGTTTTTAGTTTTAATGGGAAAAAGATAGGGGCTTTTACTTATATCTATTCCCCTTTTACAGAAGAAGAAATCAATCTTTTCCGATGGAAAGATGAGACAATCATCAATTATTATTCACCCCGGGTCGAAAAGAATAAAAAAAAGCTTTTTTTATCTTTTAGTCAGATGTTTGAAGTTAAAAGCTACCAAATTGATATTGATTTTAAACCCTCTGAATCCTATCTGTCCGGGAAAGCAAAAATTGAAGTTGAGTCTAAAATTGATTCCCTTGATAAACTGAAGTTCAATCTTAATCCCTCTTTAGATATCCTTCGCATCTATGATGAGGAAGGGCGTGAGTTGTTTTACAGCCAGGATAAGTTGAGAGAGAGTCTTTATGTTTATTTTGTCCACCCTCCGCCCCAAAAAAAATCTTATTCCATTGAAATTTATTATCGGGGCAGACTTGAACCTCCCGAACAAATATCAGATGTTGTTGCCGGGCCTCAGATTCATAGGTGGGGTGGTCAATTTGGTCAGGAGTTAGATTTTCTTCCTCCTGAATACGAAACTTATCTTTTTAGCCGACGTGCCTACTGGTACCCTTCTCCTTCTTATAAAGATTATTTTAATGCCAGCTTAAGAATTACACTTCCTCCTGAGTACCAGTGTGTTTCAAATGGAGAGTTAATAGAGCATGCCCGGTTGAATAATGTGAAAAGTGCTGGGGAAAACGGGAAAAAAGGGAACTCTGTTTATCTTTTTAAAACAAAGTATCCGCTTAAATACATTTCTTTTATTGTTGGTAAGTTTACAAAAGCAGGAGAAGAATCAGGGACTCTACCAATTCAACACTTCTACTCATCTGGTGTCAGCTTTCAGAGAAAGGGGTTTATTAATGAGGCTAAGAGTATTATTCGATTCTATGAAAAAAAGTTTGGCGCCTACCCTTATGAAAAACTGAGCATTGTCCGAAGACTCTGGCCTACAAGTGGGGGACATAGCCCGGCCTCATTTATCATTCTAAATGAGCTGCCTCAAGCCCAGGATGGATCTTTACTGGTAAATGTAGGAAGTCCTGTTGATCTATCCCGCTGGAAAGAATATTTTATTGCCCATGAAATTGCTCATCAATGGTGGGGACAAGGTGTGACCTGGAAAACTTATCATGACCAGTGGTTGAGTGAGGGATTGGCTCAATTTGCTGCGACAATTTATTTAAATGAAAAACACGGGGATGGAGTATTTCCAATAATTTTTAAGAAGTTTTCTAGATGGACAGAAAAAAAGTCAAAATGGGGACCCATAACTTTAGGATCCCGCCTCAGCTATTTTGATCCCAGAGCTTACCAGAGTATCATTTACGATAAAGCTTCTTTAGTGCTGTATATGCTTAAAGACTATCTTGGAGAAAAAGTTTTTTTCAGGGGATTGAAGGAGTTTTTCAGAAGGAATAAGTTCAGTGCAGCAGGTACGAATGATTTTATCAAGACAATGGAAGAGATCTCAGGAAAAGACCTGAAAATTTTCTTCAAGAATTGGCTTAATTCTTATGTTCTTCCTGAAGTCAAAGTTACTCACTCTCTGCAGAAAGGAGAGGAGGGATACATCCTGAAATTAAAAATTACCCAGCAGAAAGAGCGTTTTGTTTTTCCATTGTGGGTAGAGTGGATTGAGAATGGAGAGAAAGTCAAGAAGATGATTGTTATCGACGAGAGAAACAAGGAATTTGAATTTGGATTACAGAATAAACCGAAAAAAATAAAAATAAATCCGGATAAAGCTGTACCAGGAAGATTTTTTTAAGATAAATTTGTGATATTGATATTTAATCTTTTAATCATCTCATTTAATGTGGTGGGTTTAACTCCTAAGATACTGGCAGCCTTTTTTTGAATTCCTTTTGTTTTCTCAAGAGCACTAATGATAGCCTCTCTTTGAAATGTTTGAATATGTTCCTTTAAGTTGAGCTCGTTGGTTGCCTGCGAAAGTACGGTTCCATCTTTTTTAGTGGTCAGGAGGAAGGAAGGGAGACTCTCTCTGGTTATGACCTTGGATTTAGTTAAGACGACAGATCTTTCTATTAGGTTTTCCAGCTCTCTTATATTTCCCGGCCAATCATTATTAACCAGGATCTCCATAACACCTTCAGTGAAACCTGTTATATCTTTTTTATTTTCTTTGCTGTACTTATTTAAGAAATGCTTCACCAGAAGTGGAATATCTTCTTTTCTGTCCCTCAAGGGAGGGAGCTCTATTTTAATAACATTTAATCTATAGAAGAGGTCTTGCCGGAACCTATTTTGCCTAATGAGTTCCTCTAAATCTGAGTTTGTTGCCGTAATAGCTCTGACATCGACCTTGATTGTTTTTGTTCCTCCTAGCATCATGAACTCTCGTTCTTGCATGACTCTTAATAATTTTGATTGAGTTTCCAGATTAAGAGAAGATATCTCATCAAAAAAGATAGTCCCTTTCTCAGCAGCTTCAAACAGACCTTTTTTTTGGCTTACAGCTCCAGTGAAGGCCCCCATAACATGACCAAAAAGATGGCTTTCCAACAGATCTGGAGGAAGGGAACCGCTGTTGACGATTATGAAGGGGGAGTTTGCCCTGTCACTGTTCTGGTGGATGGCTTTAGCAACCAATTCTTTTCCTGTTCCACTTTCACCTTGGAGTAAGATAGTGCTTCGGGTAGGCGCAGAGGCCTTTATTATTTCGAAGACATCTTGCATGACTTTACTTTTTCCAATGATGTTTTCAAAACTGTATTTTGTCTTGAGCTCATCTTTTAATCGCAGGTTTTCTTCTTGAAGCGTTTTATGTTCGAGGGCTCTTTTAATTGTCATAAGAAGCTCGTCATGTTTAAAAGGCTTCTGAATATAATCGTATGCTCCAATCTTCATCGCAGATATGGCAGATTCCACTGAGGCGTAGGCAGTGATGATGATGATAACAGCTTGAGTACCTATCTTTTTTAGCTTTTTAAGGACTTCTATTCCACTCATTCCAGGCATAAGCAAATCCAGAAGAATAAGGTCAAAAGTCTGGGAAACATGTTTATCAAGAGCTTCTTTCCCATTAAAAGAGCTTTCCACTTCATATCCTTCAGAGGTTAAGAGGTCATCTAAAACTTCGTGTATAATGGGTTCATCGTCAATAATATGAATCTTTGATTTTTGAGTCATTTTTTTCACTTTTGAGAAACAGATTGTTTGCTCATTTTTCTTTTGTCTAAATCCATAGGAATATAAATTGTGAAAAGAGAGCCTTTTCCACTCTTGTTTTCCACTGTAATATGCCCCTCATGTTCCTGGATGATGGCATAGCTGATGGATAAACCAAGGCCAGTTCCCTTTCCGCTTCCTTTAGTAGTATAGAATGGATCAAAAATGTGTGGTAAATGCTGTTCTGTGATCCCTGTTCCCGTGTCCTCGATTTTTATTATAGCCTGATTATCTACTTGGTTGAGTCCGATTTTTAATTTTCCTCCATCAGGCATGGCATCCATGGCATTAAGGATGATGTTGATAAAGACCTGCTGGAGCCTAACTCCATCTGCCCAGATAGATTCAACAGATGGAAGGTTTAACTCGAGTTTTATATTCATAGTTTTTAGTTTGTAATCAATCAGCGAGATAATTTCCTCAAGGTTTTCCTTGAGGTTGATGTGATGAAAGGAGGACTCTGAAGGATTCCGGGCAAAATTGAGAAGGTTTTTGATTATCCTGGCCACTCTATCCGTTTGATCTTCAATTTTTCCTAGGATTTGAGAGAGGTGAGATTTGGAAAGTTTCTTTTGGAGTATTTGGACATAGCTTGAAATCCCTGTCAGGGGCGTGTTGATTTCGTGCGCAACACCTGCAGAAAGGAGGCCGATTGATGCAAGTTTTTCTGAAGTGAGGAGTTGCTGCTGGAGAGATATTTTTTCTGTAATATCTTCAAAAGCGATAATTGTCCCATAAGGGTTCATTTCTTTATCCAGTAATGGAGTTTTTGCGATGTCGAATATTTTTTTCTCTTCAGGAGGTATCTTTAGGGTAATTTCACTAAGGAGGCGGAAATCCTGTGTAGTATCTAAGAGTAATAAGGCCTTGTAGTTGTTTGCCCCTAATACCTCATGTAGGTTTTTATTTAAAACTTCTTCTTTTTTCTTTAAAAAGGTATCTTCGAGCACTCTATTCCATCCGGTAATTCTTCCTTCCTGGTCAATCACTGCAACTCCTACGGTTAGACTTTCGATAATGTTTTCGTTGTAGTCCTTAAGCCTTTCCAGTTCCAGGGCTCTAATGCTGGCCTGGTTGTATAAATAGGCATTTTCTAAGGCCAAAGACACCGAGGAAGATATTGTTGTAAGCAGCTCCCAATCTGCGATGCTGAGGAAGGTGTTGTCCACTTTTTTCCCCATTCCAAAACACCCGATAAGCTTATCTTCGACTTTTAGAGGGAGGTAATGGAAAAATCCGAAGGAAGAAAGCTCTTCGAACTTTTTTTGCAGCTTCTTGTTTTCGGCAATGGAATAATAAGAAAGGAATTCTTTTTCCTTTAAATTTTTATAGAGTTGGTCATCAAAGACGAGTTTGGTTTGAGGCGGGAATGTTTTACCCCTGGATTTTAGAATATAAAAAGAGTTTTCCTCAGAATCCACAGGAAGAAGAAGAGCAATGTTTTTTAGAGAAAGAGCATTGGCAATCAGTTCTAAAAGAGATTGAGAGAGTTTTTGAAGGTTCCTCTCTCGACTGAGTTCTTTGCTTATTGAAAGAAGAGTTTTGCGGTACTTGTAGCTTCTTTTGTAAACAGCCCTATCCAGGATGGACTGGAAAAGTTTCTTTAGAGGAGTAAAAAACGTTGCCCCGAGAATTATGGCTAGAATTCCTAGAATGAGAGCATTAAGCCTGTTCTCTGCGAAGCCTTTTGTCTGGGAGCTGATGATAAAATAAGCAATAGCAAGAACGGCGGAGGCAGAGATCAACGTGGCAGCTTTTTTTAAGAGCAGCTCTAATTCCATAAGTCTGTGCCTGGAGATAGAGTAGGAAAAAGCCAGAGGAATAAGAGCCTGAAGAATTATGGTGAGTTCTGCAGCCTTTGAAGGAACCTGCCCGAATGTAAAAGGGATGATGTAAAAAAGTGTAAATGGAATTATTCCCATACCGAGTCCATATACGATCCACTTTAATTGTTTTTTAACCATAAGGTTTGATGGCTCAATCGTGCTGTGGAGAATACTTACTAAGGATGCAATTGAAAAAAGTGCAAAATGAATAAGATCCAGTTGTTCTGATGTCTGGTGTAAGCGGAGGACGAGAAAGTCGCTCATGTTGAAAAATGGAAGATGAAGAAGCATTTTTGCCAGTAAGAGAAGCATCCCAGGGAGATATAAAAAGTAAATTGAAGAAGTTCTATTTTTAAAGAATTTTTTTCGTTGAGGGAAGATAATAAAAAAATGAAGGAGTAAAGGAGGAAATACCAGAAAAGCCACTTTGTCAAGCCAGTAAAAAAGACTGTCCAGAGCATCCAATTTGCCTGTGGGAGAAAAGATATAAAACGAATAAAAAGTTATAGAGATTAAATAAAAATATACATACGGCATTGAAAAGGGTTTTTTAGAGTTAAGAAAGATAATTAATCCTAAAACAAGAGTGGTTAAACCGATAAAAGCAAGGTAAAAATAGATAGGATTAACCCCTATTTGACTCAGATAAAAGGAGGGAAAGATAAGTTCACCTCCTTTCATGATCTGATAAGTCACTTTTTGGTTTAAACGTCCTGCTACCCATAAATTTTTTGAGATGTCTATTTTATTTGATACAGGGTTGTTGTTGATGGAATAAAGTATATCTCCCTTTTTGATGCCATGCAGGTAAGCAGGACTGATGACCTCAACTTTTACTGCTGTTAAGCCTTCTGGTTTTTCATCCCAGAATACACCATCTGTTGGCTCTTTCCAGGTGATTTTTTTGTAGATATTTAACCCACCAAGAAAAAAGAGAATAAGAACAGGGATAAGTACCAGGTAGATTTTGATCTTTGCTAACAGTTTTTTTTTCGTGAATCCAAAATATTGAATCATTTTGATAAAAAATATATGGGTACCTTAGTCCAGAATGTGTTTTTTTCCAGACCTGATTGCCCATTTAATGTTGTATTGCTTCAGTAATCTTTCCAGTTCTGGATCTTCCTTTAATCCAAGAGGTTTTGTACTTCTGGATAGAAATGTACTCATATAATCATATTTGGGCTTTTTATCTGGAACATTTTGGGGATTAGCTGAATTTTCTTTGATAGATATACCCTTTGGAGACCAACCTCCCTGGGAAGAGAAAGCAAAGGATATCAAAAAGAAGAAAAAAATTGTAGGGGAAATTTTATTTCTCACTTCTTCTAAAAAATAAATCTTTCTTCTGCTTTTGTCAACTTTCCAGGCTCAGGCGTAACTATCTTTTTTTCAGTAATGAAGGCCAGATCAATCATATTTTAAGAGTATTTGAGGATGGATGAAGCGACCTTGTAGCTTTGGAGGCATTTTTATTTCCGTGATAAAGAAACAGTCAGGCAAACTGATTCGTTAGCCCGTGTATTTTCCCCAGCGAGGAAAATCCACTTATTGCTCGGCTTGCTCTCCTCTTTGAGGAACCAAACCCGCTCGCCTCCGGATGGCTTCCTAACCAGATTACCTGACTTCCAAAGAAATTGTCACGGAAATAAGGATGCTTACTGTAGTATTTTAGATGTTGCCTGGATCCCTTTTTTGATATATAATACTAAGTCACAAATTCCGGGGGGCTTAGGTTGACAAAAAACAGCGAATAATCTAATATTAATGTAATATTTTGTGAGAGTTATAAAAATTTACCAAAAAATAGATGCCTTATTATCTTTGTCGATTAGCTTCTGAAGACGGAAGAGTTCTATCCCAATCTTTTCTTGCGCCTTCCCTTGATGAATGCAGGCAGCATTTCGAGGATGAGGGCCTCTGCATTTTGTCAATAAAGCTGGATTGGAAGAAGATCAATATTCCTGCTATTCCTTTTGAAAAGAAGATCAGTGACAAGGATTTTATTATGATTAACCAGGAGCTTATAGCTCTAATTAAAGCGGGTTATCCTATACTCAAGTGTATTGATGTCATAGTAAGCCGCGTTAAAAATATCCACCTTAAAGAATTATTAATGAAAGTTCAGAAGGAAATTCGGGGAGGCAAATCTCTTTCAGAAGCTTTTGCTCCTTATGAAAAGAATTTCTCTACGGTCTATATCGCCTCTCTTATGGCAGGAGAGAAAAGCGGAAACCTTGCAGTAACAATCTCCCGTTACGTTGATTATGCAAAAGTCGTCTCCCAGACCAAAACAAGGATTAGATCTGCCCTTACTTATCCCATTCTTCTCCTTCTTTTTTCCATTATCCTCCTTACAATCCTGATCACTTTTATTCTGCCTAATTTTTCTCGTTTTTATGCTGATTTTGAAGCCGAACTCCCGGGTATAACCCGAGCGCTTCTTAATTTCTCAAATTCAGCGAAAGTCTATTTCCCCTTTTTTATAACTTTTGTGATTCTGCTTGTTTTAGTCCATTTTAAGATGAGAGGGAAAGAAAAATACCTTGTTGCTCGTGCTAGAATTAAGCTCAAAATTCCTTATGGAGGGCCAATCTGGTTAGAGTCAGGAGTGGCGCTTTTTTCACGTACATTGAGTCTTCTTCTTGAAGCAGGAATTTCTCTTCTCTCAGCTGTTGGTCTTGCTAATAAAGCAGTTCCCAATAGATACCTTGTTCAGAGGATGAGAAGTTTGCCAGATTCTATTAAACAGGGAGAAAGTTTGTCTGAAGCCCTTTCAAAGGCTGGTTTTTTCCCACATCTTTCTCTTGATATGATTCGGATAGGAGAGACCTCTGCAAATCTGGAAGGGATGTTGAATGATGTGGCTGATTTCTATGATGAAAGAATTCGAACAAGGATTGATACCTTTGTTTCACTGATTGAGCCCATTATCATCATTTTTATGGGCTTAATTGTGGCAGCAATGCTTCTCTCTGTATATTTACCAATTTTTAATATAATTCAAGTGGTTCAATAATGAATAAGGCAAAAAAAGAAAAATCGCAAAAAACCTTTCTCTCTGAAGAAGAGAAAACAAGAAAATTAGCGAAAAGATACAATGTTCCATACATTGACCTCACGCCCTCTCCCTTAAGTCGGGAACTCGTACAGTCTTTTCCTGTTGATTTTCTTCACAGGTCGAATTTTATTCCTTTTGAAGAAAATGAAGATGTCGTAAAAATTGCTATAGCGGATCCTTCTGATATTGCTACCCTGGATGCTATCGAGTCTTATCTTGGAAGGAAATTAGAGATTTATGCGGCTTCCGAGAGGGCTATTCACGAGGCTCTGCGAAAAAGCGAAACCGCACAGCAGGTCCTCAAGGATGCAACCGAAGGATTTGTAATGCAGGTTGTAGAAAAGGAAGGGGGAGAGGAGGAAGAAATTATCTCAGTGGAGACTCTGGCAGATAAGGATGGCTCCATTATTAAACTGGTTAATTCCATCATTTTTACAGCTGTCCAAAAAAGAGCCAGCGATGTTCATATCGAATCAAAAGAAAAAAGCGTTATTGTCAAATACCGCATCGATGGAGTTTTAGGTGAAGCCGTGGAGCGAATTGACAGGAAATTTCAGTCTCCCATTATTTCAAGGATCAAAGTCATGTCTGACCTTGATATAGCTGAACGCAGAGTTCCTCAGGATGGAAGATTCAGGCTGAAGATTAAAGATAAAACTATTGACTTTCGTATCTCCATCATGCCCAGTATTTATGGCGAGGATGCTGTAATTCGGATCCTCGATAAAGAAATGATCACCCAGGCCATATCTGAATTGAGGTTGGATTTGCTCGGCTTTTCTGATGAAGTCCTGAATAATTTTCGGAGGTATATCGTCCAGCCTTACGGGATGGTGCTTGTAACAGGTCCAACAGGAAGCGGGAAGACAACAACTTCATACGCAGCTTTGACTGAGATTTTGGCTCCAGAAGATAAAATTATTACTATTGAAGATCCTGTTGAGTACCAGATAGAAGAGATTACCCAAATCCCTGTTAATGAGAAAAAGGGGCTCACTTTTGCCCGAGGCCTGAGATCTATCTTAAGACATGACCCGGATAAAATTATGGTTGGAGAGATCAGAGATCCTGAAACTGCCCAGATCGCTATTCAGTCTGCCTTAACTGGCCATCTGGTCTTTACAACTGTCCACGCCAATAATGTTTTTGATGTTATAGGACGATTTCTTCATATGAAAGTCGATCCTTATAGTTTCATCTCAGCCATCAACTGTATTCTTGCTCAGAGACTGGTTAGAGTCCTCTGCCCTAAATGTAAGGTTTCTCTGAAATATAGCCCTAAACAATTGATTGAATCCGGACTCAGTCCGCAAAAATACAAGGATCAACTTTTTTATGAAGCACGGGAATGCTCGGAATGTTATTATACCGGTTATCAGGGAAGAACAGCTATTGCAGAATTGCTTGAGTTATCCGATGAGATTCGAGAGATGGTTCTTATGAGAAAACCCCTTTCTGAAGTAAAAAAGAGAGCTAAAAGTGAAGGTATGACATTTTTAAGAGAAGTGGGGATAGAGAAAGTTTTAAATGGCGTGACAAGCCTAAAAGAATTAAACAAAGTCACTTTTGTTGAGTAAAAAGATGACATTATTATTAGAGAAAATACTAGATTTTTTTGGACAACAGCCTGTCCCCCGTTCAGCTTTTCAATTGACGTCTCGTTATTTTAGTGGGATCCATATCTCCCCCAATGAAAGGAAAATAATAAATCATTTCATTCTCCCTCTTAAAAAAGGGATGATTAAGCCTTCATTCAATAAAAAGAATATAGAATATCCAGCTATGTTGGAGGAAAGAATAAAGGAAGGGCTGAATAAAATCCATCATTCTGCTCATAAAATAGCCTGTCTTATCCCAGAGCTGTCTTTAAAAGCCTTTGTCTTTTCATTTGGATCTCTTCCCCCTTCCAGGGAGGAGAGAGAGCAGATCATTCGCTTCCGCGTAAAAAAACAGATACCTTTGCTCCCAGATGATGCCAGATTTTCATTTGATTTGATCAGGTCAAACAACTCCGAAAAGATACTAGCTACAGTAGCCCGAGCTTCAATTGTAAAAGAATATGAAGACCTCTTTAGCCGGCTTCGTTTAAAAGTCAGAACAGTAGGTGTTCCCACTCTCAGTTTGCTTTATTTAATTAATAGAGAAAAAGAGAAAGATTTTCTTCTTGTCAATATCGAAGAGGACTCTCTCAGCCTTATAGCCATCGTCAATTCTGAAATAGCCTTATATCGCCTCAAGCCTTTTATTGATGTCGCCCGAGCAGATGTTTCCAGACAGCAGAGAATAGAAGAGATTGTCAAAGAAGTGGAAAATACTGTCAATTTTATTGAAGACAGAGAAAGAAAAAAAATCCATTCAATCTGGATTCGCCTGGGACTGCTGGATACTGAAGATGATATTTTCTCGTTATTGAAAGAAAAACTAACTTTTCCTCTTAATGGGATAGAAACATGCCTAACTTCAAAGCTTGGCTTAAGAGAGAAGAAAATATTATCTCCTCTGATTGGACAAATTCTATGATGGTTTTAAGAAAATTAAACCTGAATTTGGCGAGTAATCCCCTGCGAAACAGGAGGTTTTTTTATTTGCTTTTTTCTCTCCTGATAGCTGCTGTGCTTCTTATGTCCTTTTTTGCCGGAAAAAATTTTCTTAAATACAGAAATGAAGCAAAAAAAATAAAGGTTTCGATATCGACAACAGATCAGATGACAAAAAATGCGCAAAGAGATGAGAAAAACCATTCCACCATGATTGAATCAGCAGCTTTAAAATATGAACCAAAGGTTGATTTGATTAACTCAATTATTCTTAGAAAAAGTTTTTCCTGGATTCAGTTTTTCTCTGATTTAGAGAGTTCTCTCCCTGATTCGAGTTATATTGTTTCCATGGAACCAGTGCTTGCAGAGCATTCGAGATTGCAGTTGAGATTAAAAATTGCGACTTCGAGTGTAAATGACCTGTTGGAGTTGATTGATAATTTAAAAGAATTAAAATTTGATCAAATAAGGATGAGGAGTGAAAATCTGAGAGAAAATGGAATGTTAGTCTCGGAGATTTCTTTAAGCTATGAAAGAAATATTTAATTTATTAGACAACATGGAAAAAAGAGGACTCCGCTTCCTTGGCATTCTTCTTTCAGTAGTTGTCCTTTTCTTTTTATTAATTTCTCTTCCTCAGAAAAAGAGTTATTTTAATGCACTTTCCTCTCTTACAGATAAGCAGGCAAGTTACATGCAGCTCAAAAAAGTAAGTCAGGAGAAGGAAAGAGAATGGCTCAATTGGCAGGAAGCTTTTAACGATATGGAAGAGTTAAAAACAGAATATTTTTACAATGAGAAGGATGTTGTAAAACAACTCAGGCTTGATCTAGAGCAGATTTTTAATGAAACTAGGTTCCATGTCTCCCAAATAAGGTTCGACTACTCTGAGTTCAAAAAAGAAAAGATCAAAAAAGTAAGCGCAAGCTTTAATATAAGGGGGACCTATTTATCATTGAAAAGATTTATTCATACTGTAGAGAAATTCCCAAAGTTACTGATGATAGAAAAAATTGACTTTTTAAAGATTGATGCCGAAGGAAGAATGCTTGAATTAAAAATTATCTTGGCAGGATATTTTGAAGACTAAAAAAATTGTTTCTGCTTTTTTCCTCCTTTTCCTGGGTGTTTTTCTGGCTAACGGGGAAGGCCAGGAGAAACTCCAGAAGATAGAAGCTGGAGAAAAAGGGACAAAAAGTCTTATCCGGAAAGAACTATTGTTGAAAAAGAAAATAAAGCTTGAACCTCCACAAAGGAACATTTTTTCTGTTCATAAGACAGATAGACAGGAAAAAAGAGAAGATATATCCAGGCCCCAGCAGAATCCTAGTGGAAATCCAGCCTTTTCCAGGGAAGCTCCATCTCCAGGACAATTACAGATAAGATACGTTGGATACGTCATTTCAGGAGAAAAAGTTATTGCCCTGATTATTTTTAGAGGGAATACTCTTGCTGTGGAAAAAGGTGAGATGATAAGTGAGGGAGTAAAAGTTGGAGAAATCACATCTGCGGCGATTGAAATTGTTAGTTCGAACTCAGAAAAGAGGAAGTTTCCGTTAGAAGGAGAGAAAGAATGAAAAAGATAGCATTTTTAACATTAATTGTCTTAATTTTTTGGGGCTGCGTCACATTCAGTCAAAGCTATAAATTAGGCCATGAGGCTGCCATCAGTAAAAATTGGGACGAGGCCATAAAATATTTTGAAAGTGCGGCCCGGGAAGACCCCAAGAATTCTGTCTATCGGCTAGCTCTTCTCCGTGCTAAGCTTGCTGCCAGTTATGACCATCTTAACAAAGCTCGAGAGCTTGCGTCTCATGAGAAAAAGGAGGAAGCTCTTGCTGAATATAAAAAAGCCCTTTCCTATGGTTATCTCGGCAGAGATATCGTTGAGGAAGTGCAGAGTCTCACAAAAGAAGAAGAGCCTGAAGAGGAGGAACCAAAGGAGATAAGAATAGAGCCTCCGGTGAAGCTTAAAGTTGGTGATGAAAAAATCATATTAAAATTTCCAGTAGAAGCTCCCCTCCGCTCTATTTTCCAAGCTCTGGGTAAACATGCTCGGGTCAATATTCTCCTTGATGAGCAATTCAGGGATATTCCCTTTTCGATTGACCTTGTTGATATGAATTTTGAACGGGCGTTAAATTCGCTTTGTATGGCCTCAAAGAATTTTTACAGGGTAATCGATGAGAGGACAATTATAATAGCTCCTGACTTACCTCAGAAAAGAGTTCAGTATGAGTTAAATGCCGTAAAAACCTTTTATCTCTCTAATATCAATGCGGAAGAGATCCGTGCCGATCTTACGACAATACTTCGCTCTCAATACAAAGGTCCCACTATCATCGTTGATAAGAACTTAAACTCTGTTACTATAAGGGATGCTCCTGAAATCATTGAACTGGCGGAAAGGATCCTCCGGATTTGGGACAAACCAAAAGGAGAGATTATTGTAGATCTGGAGATAATGGAAGTCTCGCGGGTGAAATTGAGGCAGTTAGGCTTGGAGTTAGAAGCGGGTTTAATCGGGCTCAGATACAGCGATCTTGAACCAACAACAGAACCAAGTTGGATGAAGCTGAAGGATTTGGATTTTTCCAAAACTGAAAATTTCCATATCAGTCTTCCTGCTGCCGTTGTTCAGTTTTTAGAGTCCGATTCAGACACCAAGATAATCTCCCAGCCCAGACTTCGGGGTTTAGATGGGGAAGAAATGACATACGTGGTTGGGGATAAAATCCCTATTCCACGAACCACTTTTACTCCTATTGCTATTGGGGGAATCAGCCAACAGCCTGTAACAAACTTTGAATATGAGGATGTTGGTATCGATGTCAAAATTACGCCCAGGATTCACTTTGAGAGGGAAGTAACATTGGAATTAGAAATAAAGGTAAAATCCCTCGGAGGAGCCGGATTTGCAAATATTCCTATTATTACAACAAGAGAAGTGAAAAATGTCATCAGGCTTAAAGATGGAGAGACAAACCTTCTTGCTGGATTGCTGAAGGATGAAGAGAGAAAAACCGTTAGCGGAATAGTAGGACTTAAGCACATCCCGATCCTGGGAGGCCTTCTTTCTAGCACTAACCAAACAATCCAGCAAACAGATGTCATCCTGACCATTACTCCCCGTATTATCCGCATAATTCCTGTCAGCGAAGAAGACCAGAAGCCTCTCTGGATTGGCACCCAAGGAATCTCTTCAACAGTGACAACAGGCCAGCAGCCGCCTGAAAGGGAGCTTTTGGACCAAAGAGCGAGGCAAGCTGCAGAGCAGGAACAGACAGGTGCAAGAAGCGGTGAGAACCAGATCCGTCTGAATCCTCCAAGTCTTAATGTATCACGGAATCGGGAATTTCGCATCAGTGTAAATGCAAGAATTCAAGGGGAAGTCAGCAATATGTCTCTGAATATAAACTTCAATCCTGAGGTAGTGAGATTAAAGGAAGTCATTCAGGGAAGATTCCTTAGCCAGCTTGGAGAAGATGTCCCTTTTTTGAAGAATATCGATAATTCATCCGGATTCTGTATCCTTGGATTTTCAAATCCTGTAACAGGAAAGGGGATAAAAGGAACAGGAAGTTTTGCGACTCTTGTTTTTGAATCTATAGGAAGTGGTGAAAGCCCGGTTTCGGTCACAGAGATATCGGCGAACAATCCTTCAGGACAAACTGTTACTTTTACTTCTAGTGAAAGCCGTATTATCGTAAAGTAAATACCAGTCTCAATCTTTGACAGTAAGAATTTTTCCAGTAGACTAAAAACCTGACAGAAAAAGTAGCCTGTCCCCATTTCCAAAGCCTTGAACCGAGTTTTTTTTACTTGCGAGGGCAAATGTTACGTTTTTTAAAACCATAAAGCCTGAACTTCCTTCAAAGGTCGCTTCGTCCATTCCCAAATATTTTCCTATGATGTACCGAAATAGATTTTACCTGTACAATATGGGAGAGAACCTCTTAAATTAGAAAATTTAGAGAAATTGCCAGAGCACAGCTAATAAGATTAACAGTATACAGGAGAAAGACAGTTTTCCTCTCTGAAAGTCCGTACTCGACAAGAGTATGGGAGATATGGTCACATCCACCCCGGAAGAATAATTTATTTGAAAAGGTACGCCTTATAAAGACAAATAATGTATCAAATGTTGGAACAAAAAAGATTAAAAAGAGAAATAATATCAGAGGAATAATTTGAGTTCTGCTGTTGGAGAACACTTGAAAACTCACGATGCTGAATGAAATTCCTAAAAAATAACTACCTGAATTCCCCATAAAGATTTTTGCAGGAGGAAAGTTAAAAAATAAAAAACCGAGGATACTGGCGCAGAGGATTAAGGATAGAATTGTTCCCTGACTATTATTTTGAATCATAAACAAAGAAAATATAGAAAGGCCGCAGATAAATGCAATCCCTCCTGACAATCCATCCATATTATCAATTAAATTAAAGGCATTTGTTATCCCTATTATCCAAATTAAAGAAAGAGAAAAATCGATTAAATTTGTTCCGGAGGCAGAAAAAAAGAATCCCTGGTGAATCAACATAACTGCTGCGATTATTTGAAAAATCAATTTTACTGATGGTTTAAGATTGAAAAAATCATCTAAGAGTCCAAGAGTGAAGATTAAAAAGAAAGGAAGTAGGAGATAAAAATGATTTTTCAACCTGGCCTCAATAATAAGAAATGGAACGAGAAAACTAAGGAATATGGCAATACCTCCCAGATTGGATTTTGGACTTTTGTGCCAGCGGTCTTTATTTAGGGAGACAGATATGTTGAGTTTTTTTGAGATTTTAATTAAGGCCAAAGTCAAAAAAACCGATAAGATTAAAGGAAAGAAAAAATACTTTATAAGAATAAACAAAAAAGAAGTTTTTATCATTCCTGCATTCTTTATTTAAATAATTCCAAACAGTAAATATTCCTGATTGATTCGACGGATAGAATAGGGGAGGAGGTTTCGTCCAAAAGAGGAGGATAATAAGGCGCTAAATCTAATATATTTTTGTCTGTAATTTTTTTACTCCGGGATTTTTGAGTTTTTATCCTTGATACAAGCAGTTCAGGAAGCTGGGTAAAAAGTGAAAAATAGCTCCAGAGATAAATTAAAAAAACTCTTAATTTGAAATTCAAGAGCGAATGTAGCGAATTTCTCATATCTTCTTTGAAGTAATTCTTCAGAAAGCCTCTGACGTAGTAAAATGAAAAGATTTTTATAGCGAACCGGAGCCGGTTTCTTATGACCAATTTAGATTTCAACTCCGGAAAATCCTTAAATGAACCTTCAAACTTATGATAGATTATCGCACGAGGCGCAGGAGTAATTTTCCAGCCCTTAAGCCTTGCACGGTAACTCCAATCAGTGTCTTCATAATATGCTCCGTAGTGATTATCAATCGGTCCAACATCTTCTAAAGATTCTCTTTTAAGCATAACAGCTCCAAAGCAGGCGGAAGGAACTTCTTTTAAATTATCAAACTGTCCGAAGTCAAAGTGACCAATAAAATTATCAGATCCCCATCCATGGGGCGGCACATAGTTTCCAATACTGTTAATGCAAGTCGGCAGAGAAAAAAAGAGCATCTTTGGAACTATTGCAGCCGCCTCTTTTTTTTGCTTTGCCTTTCTCAACAGCTCTGAAATAAAATCTTTATCCAGTACCGTATCAGGATTCAAAATTATGAAATAATCACCCGAGCATTTCTTAAAAGAAAGATTAACAGCTTTTGCGAATAGAATATTTTTTTTACTGGCCAAAACTTTAACATCGGGATAACTTTTGTTAATAATTTTTAATGAGTTATCTGTGGAATTGTTATCCCAGAGCACCACTTCTTTATTTTTATGAGTTTGTTTTCTTATTGAATTTAAGCAATCAACAATGAATTTTTCTCCATTAAAATTTATTATAATTAACGAGACCAAATCGTCGTAAAAACTGTTTTCTTGTTTATTTTGAGGAGGATTTTTATTTGCTTTTTGGCTTTTATTTATAACTCCTGCAATATCAAGAAGATACATGTAGTATTTTAATAGATCTTCAGGACAATTTAACTTTTTACCTATTCTACTCTTGACCCGGTTAAGGCTGGAATTATTACAGGATTGCCAGATCATAGCACCAAGCTTATCTGTTCTAATGCGCTTGTTGTTTTTAAAAGCGAAATATATTTTTTTTGAAGTTTCTTTTATTTTTATTTTTTTATTTTTTGTGTAAGTTAACATTTATACTTTTTTATAGACTCCTTCGATTTTGTCGATGATATGAGGCCAGAGATAATTCTTTTTTACTTTTTTATAACCTGCTTCGCCCATTTTTTTTCTTGTTGCTCTGTCATTGAGGAGTTCCAGGATAGCTATTCCTAATTCAACATGGTTATCGTATTCCACGTGAAGTCC
Source organism: Candidatus Aminicenantota bacterium (assembly GCA_016783445.1). Classification (GTDB taxonomy): domain Bacteria; phylum Acidobacteriota; class Aminicenantia; order Aminicenantales; family Aminicenantaceae; genus JADHWO01. The sequence goes on along the minus strand of JADHWO010000013.1, from coordinate 21,419 downwards.
GTCTTTAAAATTGCTGACCAATGTACTGGAAGCGCCTGATCTGCAGCTAATTACTGGAATTTTATTGAGCCAGGCCTCTAAATAAACAATTCCAAAAGATTCATATTTTGACACGCTTACAAATACATCTGCGGATTTGTAGATAGCCTTTTTTTCATCTTTGCTGAATGAGTTGATTAAATATATTTTACCCCTTTTTTTTTGGTTATACTTATAAATAGCCTTTAAAATCTCTTTTGTATGTGCTGTGGGAGAACCTGCAATTATTAGAGCGGTGTTCTCTCTTTTTTGCCAGACAACATCCATGGCCTTTATTAAGTTTATAATTCCCTTATGAGCTCCATGCTGTCCGACATATAAAATTATATTTTTTTCTTTAACTCCGTATTTTTTCCGAATATTAACATTATTTCCTGGGAAATTTTCTTCTATGCCAATCCCAGAAATATAAATTTTATTTGGATTTACTCCTGCCTTTACTAAAAAATCCTTTTCCAGAGAAGTAAGGGTAATTATTGCGTCAGACTTTTTTAAAATTTTATAATAGAGCTTGTTATTGTATCCAGCTTTATCCTCAGTATGAATACATGGGATTATCACTAAAGGACATTTTTTCTTCTTTTTTAATAAATGAGCATAATAGACATTCCTTGTTGGTAGAGGGCAAGCACAGATCAGGTCGCAAGGGAAGTCCAATCCAGCTCTTTTATATTTTTTTGCCCGGGGTCCCTGCCAAAAAGCTCTAACCCAGCTGTTTCCGGGAAGTTTGAAAAACCAGAATAATTTATACAAATACTTCCATAGAGTCTGATTTTTTGTGCTGAATGGAATTCTTTCGATTTCCACTCCATTTATTGTATCTTTTCCCACAGGCAGGAGTTTTTTATCATTTTTTGGGAGGGTATAATCCTCTACTGAAAGTGCATTTGAAGCAACAACCTTAACAGCATGGCCTCTTTTTTGAAGCCTTTCTGAAATATTCTGCATTAAGTTTTCAACTCCTCCTATGGCTGGAAAATAATTGTGAACAAGATGAAGTATATTGAGATGATTCTTTTCCATTTTTGGAATTTCTTTCTTTCTAGGAAAAAGAATATGATAAAGCAGGAGAATAAAAACTCTCAAAGACAGGCCGATTAAAGCAAATAGCTTTTTTATAAGATTCCATTTTTTTATGTTATATTTTCTATAAAGCCTATATGCACTTTTATGAAAATCAAGAATTGATTTTAGCTTTCTTTTTTTAGTGCTTTCTCCGATTAAATGTACTGCTTGTGCAAAAGGATAATAAATGACTTCCCATCCTTGTTTCAGGAAGCGTGTGCACCAATCCGTGTCTTCCCAGTAAAGGAAAAAATTTTCATCCATCAATCCAACATCCAGGACAGCTTCATTTCTGACGAGCATCATAACTCCTGAGACCCAATCTACTTGTGTTGGTTCACTTATGTCTCGTGAAGCAATAATGTTTTTCCGCGTAAGTTTATTTCGGGGGAATAAGCGTGAAATTAGAGTAGTTCTTCCGAATAAGGCTGTCCAAACATTAGGGAACGCTCTTGCTGAGCCTTGGATGCTTCCGTCTAAATTTAAGATTTTAGGGCCTACAATGCCAATCTGAGGATTTTTTTCCATATAATCGATTAGCTTGGCGATTTCTGGCGAAAGAGCAAAACAATCAGGATTAATAAGGAGCAGGTATTCTCCCCTGGCATTTAATATCCCTAAATTTGCGGCTCTCGCATAGCCAAGATTTTTTTTATTGATTTTTATAATCGCTTGAGGGAAGATTTTTTTGATTTTTTCTAAACTGGAATCTTGGGAGGCATTATCAATTACAATGAGCTCTATTTTATATTGAGACGATAGCTCGCCTAGAAAAGAGAGGCATTTATTTATATAATCCTCTGAATTATAGGTTACGACAATAACACTGAGGAGAACTCCGGGATATGGAGAAGGCTTTAAATCTGTTAGCGATCTTTCTAAATGTTTCACAAATATCTTGAAGTTATCAAGGCTTATCGCTGGTGCTGAATTTTTTTTATTGATCCTGGAATAAAAATCTTTAATTTTTAAATAATCTTGAGACGGCTTTTTTTTTGTACAAACAACAACAGTTCTGTAGCAAGGCTCTTTAAACTCGCTTTCATAATGGTGAGTATTAAAATAGGCATCCATAAATCTATTGATAAAAATCCAGGATAACTTATGCATAAAGGAATACTTCAAGGCCATAAAAAATAACCAGTTTTCGATGTTGCCTATAGAGAAATGAAATGTTTCCCCGCTTAATTTTTTTATTTTATTAAAAGTCGGCTGGAAGTCTGGCAGCCCTTTGTTCCTATGGTCTTTTAGCTCAACATGGTTGATGCCTAAGGTAGTTTGAATAAAATCTCCTAAAATCTTTTCAGCTTTTTTTGTTGTGTCACTAAAAAAGGGAGATGACAGGATAACTATATCTGAACTTACTCTGAATATTTCGTTTATAAAAGAACTCCTTTTTTTGTCTTTAATATGCTCCAGAGTATCCAGGGCAACAACAGCTTGAAATGATGAATCTTTGAATGGAATCTTCAAGCCATCTGCCTGTAAAAATCCTGGTTCATTATTCCAGGCTGGATCAATTGTATAAGTCAAACTTTCAGGAAGGAAAAAATTTATTAAACGAAATGTCTCGTCGATATTCCATAAATGAGACAGTCCGCCAACATCAAGAATTTTGATAGTTTTATCACCGAATATCTTTTTTAATATTTTAGAGCTTTCCAAATATCTGCTGTATTGGTCAAAGGGAAGGCTTATTTTATCCAATTTTTCGGTCATTTTTCTTGTGTGTCCATAAACCTTTTAAATCAATGTAGCCAAAATCCGATGGATCTCCTCCTTTTACAAAAAACTTAAATTTTCTTTCTAAGTGGTCATAAGGTTTTTTCAGTGTAAAATCATATACTGCTGCGCTGAAAAAGTACTCACCTCGTTTTAGACTTAAATTTTTTACTTTATAAAATACACTGCCTGATTTTGGAATTTTTTCTATTGGAAGACTTAATTTAGTATTTGGCCCACTGACCAGCAATCCAAAAGGCGTATAAAAGGCAACTCCAAATACAGGATTTTTAATTTCTTCAGATGCAACATAGTCAATTCTGGCAATAAACACCTCGCCACCAGTAAATGTATTTGTTACCTTTAAATTCTTATTCAAAAAAGTAACATTTGTGATCTTGATTTCGCCTGAACCCCATCTTAAGTAATCGGCTCCTTTTGGCGTCGTTTCTGCAGTAGTTTGTATTTTGGCGTCTGTTTTTTCCTCATCTTCCTCAGGAAGAGTCTTAATCCCTTTTAATAGATTCTTGTAATGGTTTATACCTTGGTAAGACTCTCCATTAAATTGGATTTTTCCTTCATCAAGAACTATCACGTTGTTACATAGCCGCGCTATTGTGTTCAGGTCGTGACTGACAATTAGAAGTGTTGAGCCTTTTTCTTTAAATTTTAAAATTTTTTCAAAACTTTTCTGCTGGAAGGGCTCATCCCCAACTGCAAAGAGTTCGTCAATAAGAACAATATCTGGCTCCAGATTTGCCACGATAGAGAATGCCAGTCTTATAAACATACCTGAGGAATAATTTTTTAGAGGAATATTTATGAATTTCTCCAGGCCGGAAAAATCTACGATCTTAAAATAATTTTTTCTGATGGTTTCATTCGTTAAGCCCAATAAAGTTCCAGACAGAAATATGTTTTCTCCACCTGTTAGTTCAGGATTAAAACCTGCTCCTAACTCAATTAATGGTGCTATCTTTCCGTTAACCCATAACTTTCCTTCTGTTAAAGGTAAAATCCTTGCCAGACTCTTGAGTAAAGTGGTCTTTCCAGAGCCGTTGAGACCTATTATTCCTAAAACCTCTCCTTTATTAGCTTCAAAATTTATATTTCTTAATACCCAGAATTCTTCCTTTTTTATTTTACCCTGGAATATTTTGAGCCCTTTTTTTCCTTTTTGGTATTCATGTTTCAGGAAAAATCGTATCCCTAAATTTTCTGTTTTTATGGATAAGGTATTGTCCATTTTCCTAATCTGTTTGTCTAATCCTTCAAGCTCCTAAAATTTGAAGATAAAGCTCTCTTTTTTCCTCAGGAAAATATATATTCCCAGGCCAAACGTGATAAGAGAAAGGCCACACACTATACATGTTTGTTCTAATGGAGGCATTTTTGCGTAATAAAATGGATACCTGAAATATTCAACAAAATAATATAAGGGATTTATTTTAAAAAATTTTTCTAACTTTGGACTTAATACAGAGAGAGGATAAAGAATGGGTGTGAGAAAGAATAAAGCCTGGAATCCTATAGCAATAATATGAGGTGTATCTTTAACATAAACATAACTTGTTGCAAAAAATAAAGAAAGACCCAATGAGAAAATAAAGATTAAAATAATTACTACAGGGCTTAAGAAAAGCACAAAAGATATTTTTCCTTTAAGTATAAATAAGAAAATAAAGAGGATAAGGGATAGTGTTAAATGATCGATATATTGGGAGATAACTGTAGCAAGGGGAAATATAAGTTTTGGTGTGTAGATTTTTTTGATCAGCTCCTGGTTATTTACAATGGAATGGGTGGCGATAATGCTGGTTTGTTGAATCATCCTCCATGATACAAGCCCGGCAAAAAGGAAAAGAATGTAATTTTCCATCTGGATTCGGATTATTTGAGAAAAGACGAGCGCCAGGATACCTAAATAAAATAAAGGATTTAATATGTGCCATAAGAATCCAAGGAAGGAATTTTTATAACGCAGCTTGATATCAGATTTAATAAGATTTACAAGGAGATGCCTGAAAGAATATATTTCTCGAATTTCGTGAATAAATTTATTTTTCATAGTTAACCGGATTCAAGTGAGATAAAAAGACAGAAAAATATTTTTTTGCTATGTTATAAAATTGAATCTTATAAAGAGAATAAAAAATAAACACAATAAATCTTGCCAATAACCCAATATTGGAAACCAACCAGAGAAAAGGGAGCCATAGAGGAGAATAAAACTTTTTAAAATAATAATACCTTGAGGTGTAATTTGCCTTTAAAGAAAGGAAAGTTATTTTTTCTCGTTCTGAGCCCAGAAAGTGAATGATTCGCATGGAACCCCAGTAGTGAAGTTTATATCCCTTATTTTTCAGTCGGTTACAGATGTCCATATCTTCAAAATAAGAAAAATATTTTTCATCAAAGCCAGATATTTCAGAAAAAATCTCTTTTCTGATCAAAAAACATCCGCCGCAAATAAATTCTGCAGGATGGTCGTTCCAGTACTTTTGGAAAGGGAAAAATCGAGCATTAAAAATTCTAACAAAAGGAAACAAAACATAAAGGCCCAGTTGTTCAGAAAAATGGTCTAAGGGTTTAAAAATGTATCCGGCGCATATTCTCTGGATTCTTCCGGAGGGAAAGATGTGAGAAAAGCCACCTCCAGCAACATCTTTGTTTTTGGATAAAAAGACTAAAATATTCTCTGGAAGAGGATCTTTGAATTCTATATCGGGATTGATAAAAAAGAGATATTTTCCTGAGGCAGGTCTTGCACCCTTGTTGCATGCTTTGGCAAATCCTTGGTTTTTTCCATTTCTGATTAATAGGATGTCTTTTCTTTTATTTAAAATATCAAGGGTTCCGTCTTTAGAACAATTATCAACGATTATAATTTCGTGACCGATGTCTTTAAAACATTTTGAGATTGATTCGAGGCAGTTCCCGATATATTTTTCAGAGTTAAAAGTAACAATTATTATTGAAATTTTTACCATTTATCTTTTTATAAGAGCGGTTATAAAATTATAATTTCACGCTTTCAAATGTCTTTAGCATGTTTTCAACAGTTTTTTCCCAGGACAGTTGTTTGACTCTTTTAAGCCCTTTTTCGATCAACTGTTTCCGCTGGTTATTTTTATTGATTATTTTCGTGATAGCATTAAACCACTCTTTTTTATCTCCAGGATCGCAGAGGAGAGCTGCTCCTCCTGCTGATTCAGGAATAGCTGTTGAATCAGAGCAGACTACCGGGCATCCGCAAGCCATTGCTTCTACAATAGGCAGCCCAAATCCCTCGTAAAGTGAAGGAAGAATCAGACAGGAAGCTGCGTTATATAAGCACAGCAATTCTTTTTTTGACAACTCATTCAATTTATGAATATTTTTCTGGAAGTGAGACGCTTGGATCCAATTTAGGATTTCTTTTTCACCGTCTCCTGGAGGGCCTGCCAAAACTAAGTCAAGTGGGTTTTGCCCGTTCATTTTTTCAAAAATATCCAGCAAGAATGGGATGTTTTTTCTTCTGTGAGTCTCTCCTACTTGAAGGACAAATTTGCCGGTTATATTAAATTTTTTCCTCAAAAAATCCCGGGCTTCGTTTTTATTGATTATTTTGTAATATTCATCCACCCCCGGGGGAATAACCACGATCTTTTCTTCAGGGATTCCCAGGATAGAAATGAGGTCATTCCGAGTGTACTGGCTTAATGTTATTATTTTGCTTGCTTTTCTGGCTGATAATTTTATGAATGATTTTATATAACTTAGCTTGTGTATTTCCTTTTTGTGAAAAAGATTTTTTAGTCTGTACCAGTGCAAGTCAAAGATTGTGACAACGGATGGAATTCTAAGAGGTATCGGCAATATATTTGATGGGGAAAAAAATAGTGATTTTTTTTTATCTAACTGGAAAGGCACAATAAACTGCTCATAAAAAACGCGGGAAGTTTTTTTATGAGGATTTATAGGACATGCTATATACTTGAATTTTTTCTCTGGATTAAAAAAATCTAAAGTTTCTTTATTTAAAAGAAGTACAGGTTCAAAAATTGAATTATCGGTCTTACTCAAGTATTTAATAAAATTTGAAGAATAAATTTCAGCTCCGGCTTTTTTTGCAGTAAATGGGATTAAGTCGATGTATAGATTTATCTTTTCTTTTTTCATTCTACTCATTTAACTTTAATCAAATAAACACGGCAAGCCAAAGTGGAAATATTTAATTGAACTCCTTTATAAATTTTTTTCATAAATTATTTTTATTCCTAATTAATCCACTGGCTGTTATGTGATGGTGGATAAATTTCCTTTTATAGGCTTTTCTTTTCCTGCCGATTTTCTTAAAACATAGATGTTGCAGTCAACGAACGAATGGGAATTTATAAAATCCTCGGTTAACATTTTACGCTGTTCCTCATGGTGTGTTTTCAGCACGAAGTGTTGTTCAGGAGGTAAGAAGTCTAATCCCTCGCAATAAAACTTCAAATCCTCTGCATCAATCCCTTTCTCTAAAATTCCGTACTTTTCCATCACTTCGATCGAGGCTTGTGCATGTTCATGGTCACTGCCAGGCTCAGCGAAGACTACGGGCCCATTCTCTTTTAAAACCCTGAAAAAATGAGCTAAGGCTTTTTTACGGTTTGCAATATGATGAAATGCATCATAACAAAGGATTGAATTGAGGCACGTATTTTTTATCGGTAAATTTTCAATATCAGCGATGATTAGATGGGGTCGGATATTTCTCATTCTTTTTATCCCGACATCTATATATTTTCTGCAAATATCAACTCCAATGGGTTCAAATCCCATTTTTAAAAGCCATTCGGTTGTCCAGGAATATCCCGAGCCAACATCCAAGACAACGTTGTTTTGTTTGAGCTGTAAAAAAGGTAAAACTGAGGAAAATCTTTTTATCAGATTCTGGGTGAATTCTGGATTATCCTTATTAAAAGGGGAGGAATAACCCGGTCCGAAGAAGTCTTGATCATCAACTTTGTCTTTTATAGAAATCTCTGCTTTTTTGTAGTCCTGGATCTCATCCTGTATTTTATTCTTTTGGGCTTGGAAGAATTTTGTTCTTTTTTGCAGTTTTTTATAAAGTTTACCGGGTAAATGGTCAGAAAACTCAGATAAAAACTTAATATCTTTTTCCCAGTCGCGAAGATGATCGGGAAGTAACTCCAGGACAAAATTTGAAATCGGATACCAGTGGTTACATTCCCCGCATATTAAAAGGCCTTTTATAATATCTGCTGTATTGTCCATCTCAAGTGGATCTGGTGAACACGCATGTTTTATCAGGATTTTTGTTAAACTCGTATTTTTCTTAAAGTTGGGAACTGGCCCGATTAAAGAATCCTTTTTGTTTATTTGATAGGAAAGAATATCAAAAGTATCGTTAAAATCTATTCTAATCTCTTTTAAAGCTGTCCGGATTAAATCTCCTCCACAGTACGGACAGAAAATAAAATTTAATAATGAATATCTCATGTAACTTTTCTTCTTGTTTTGACCAAAAAGAGTGATGTATCCATTTTATATTTGCCGCTTAAAGACTTTAACCAGATAAATCTTGCTTGAAGATTAAGTCTTTTTTCCATTCGTTTTTTTGGCAACGGCTACCAGGGTATCTCCTCTGAGCCATTTTTTAGACCATTTATGTATTGTTCTTTTTGTTCTTCTAGCCGGATTCAAGTCGGAGTTAAAATTTTGAATATTTTTTGGATTTTTTTCTTCAATAAGCATTATATCAGCGTATTCATAAAGCTGTGTTTTTTCCATTTTTTTTAAACTTTCTAATTTTTTGTTTAAGCTCTTGAATACATAGTAACTTAATCTCTTTTTATCATGTGTATATTCCGGATTGAACTGTAGTAAATTACGAATTCCTAAAACACGGAAATTTGCTTTTTGAATTATATAAGAAAGCGTATTGTGGGAGAAAATGGCAAAGTGTTCTTCAGGGGATAAAACAGCCCAGCTCTCCCTTAATAAAAGGCGGCTTAAGCTGTCAAAATCAGGTGTGCCTATCAAAAGGATCCCTTCCTTTGTTAAGATTCGATTTATTTCCTTCAGTGTTAAAAGTGGATTTCTCAAGTGTTCTATAGTATCAATAAGAGCAACAAGGTCAAATTTATCTGCCGGTAAATGCAGGTCTTCGAGTTTCCCTTCGTGTACTTTCACTTTAACAATGTTTTTGGCGTATTTTGAAGCTACACTTGAGAGTTCAACACCTTCTGCCTCCCAGCCTGTTTCTTCTGCTGCTTTTAGAAAGAAGCCCGCACCGCATCCTACATCAAGGAGCCTTTTTCCAGGGGTGAAAAACTTGGCTATCAGTTGAAGGAAGATGAAAAAGTGGCTCCTGATAGCGCCTAGGTCATAATAAGTTGGCAAGGCTTTAAAAGCAGGTAAGTATTCATCAAAGAAAAATGAATCTGTGTATCTTTTGAAAAGTTCTGATTCTTGAAGGATTGGATTGGCATAAACAAGTCCGCATTCCATACATTTAACCAGATTCATTTCAAATTTTGTAAGAATTTTTTTGTACTTATAACTCTGGCAAATGTGGCAGTTGATGAGTTCTGTTTTTTTTGCTGTTCTATTCATGTAAGAAAAAAAATTATTAAAATGTAATTTTGTTCTATTTAGAATTTATTTTTTATAGATTAGTCTTTTTAATCTGAATTTGAAACCTGAAGGCAATATCTTTTTTAAACGGGGAAATTTGTTCAAATATTTCACGGGACTGCCGGAGAATTGACTTTTTACTTTATCTCCACTGCCGGTAAGAATTTCTGCTCCTTTAATTTTTTTTAATTCAGACAACATATGTGAATTACGAAGTTTCTCCTTTAAAGGTAAAAGCAAATTATCCCAGTAAAATTCTTTTTCCACTTTCTTTATATTTCTCTTGAATCTTTCCCTGAGTTTTTTATCCTCCATGGATAGAATCGCTTTTTTAAGTTCTTCTTTATCAGAGGGGGTGACAGTAATTCCGAGTGAGTTTTTGTGAATGTATTTTTCAAAAAAATCCCCTTTAGAACAGATAACTGGGAGGTTAAAGTAAATATAATCAAGTACTCGCGTTCTAAAAGAAAATTGAGTCTCAAAATGCTCCAGATGTGCGGAGACTCCAATATCAGATTCGAGAAAATAGTTATGCCGTTCGTTGTAGGGAATCCAGTTTTTATTGAAGAATATAAATTTGTTTAATAGATTTTTTTGGGAGGCTAATTTTTTTGCCTCCTCGGCTTTTGGAAACTTCATGAGTTTAGGATTGGGATGTTTTGTAGAAAGAAAAAAAAGTTTGAAGCTCGGATTTATTTTAATAACTTCTTCCACAGCCTCAATAAGGATAATAGGATCGAACCAGTTTGATAGGACACCGCCCCATATCAGAATAATATCTGATTCGCTTATATCAGGAAATATACCTCTAAGAACGTTTGCGTCTTTTTTCTTTTTTTCCTCCCTGATTCCAAAGGGAATTACAGTAAATATTTTTGACAGGTCTCTGTCAAATCTCATTAGATAAGGATTAATTTTGTTGATGGCGAAGAGCATCCCGGAATATAAGTTTTTTTGTCTTTCGTTAGCACAAAGGAAATGATGGGAATTTAGAAGTAAATTTAAAAAGACTCCGAGGTCCCTGTTATGTATAAGCTGCCGGTCTGCCAACTTAGATTTTTTTGAATCATGAACAAATAGATTTTCAAGTATAAAGGGAATATATAGATCGGCAATAATGAATTTATTTAGATTTTTTAACTGAGGGAATTTATCCAGGATGTAACCTGAGAGGATAAAAACATTAAATTGAGAGGCAAAATTAATAAGTTTTTTCTCTTTGTCTAAGGAGTATTTGAAAAAAGTTAATTGAGGAAGGTCTTTGTTATTTATTTGTGAAAAATCTGGGCAGGCAATCCCGACTTCAAAGTCTTTTTCTTTAGATAAGGAAGCAGCCATTTCCCACACCCGGATTCCAGGCCCTGCCATATTTTTTCCGATTATGTCATCACAAATAAGGAGGATTTTTGTTTTACCCATCAGTTTTCAACCCGAGTATATTAAATATTGGTGCTGCCCTCGTTTAGCGAAAATATATATAAATTGTTTTATTAGATTAACATTCATAGATTTAAGATGCAAATTTTTTGGACAAGCATTTGGGATAGATCTTTTTATTAAGAGGAGAAAAAATTTCTTTCCTGGATTATCAAGGCATTTCCCTAATAACGCCTGATTCCAAAGAGGGGTAAAATAAACAAAGATTGGATGTGCTTTTCTTGAGATGATAAGGGAGCTCGTAGTGAGCCCCCTTAATTTGTGTCCATCTTGTGCTTAAAACGCACCTTTAAAAGATACTGAACTTCGGTAAAATCTTTATCTTGGTGTTTATTCTTCTTTTTAATCCAGTTTCGTCTTGAACGAGGAATACAAGATTATACTCGCCGATAAATCCGGGTCCTGGCAGCCAGAAGAATGTTCCTTTCTGCATGTTCAGGGTTGAGCCAATGGGAAGAGGTCTAAGTTCATTGCCCACTATCATATAACCTTTGTAGTCTACGCATTTGCCAAGATCAACCGCTACTCTCTCAACTTCTCTTATTTCTATGTTGACGATTCCAAGATTATCAACCAGCACTGTTTCAGGCCTAGAGTGTCTCTTGAATCCTCTTAAAATTTTAACAGGTTCAAAACTACTTGGTAAGCTATACATAGATTCAAGCGAGTATGGAGTATGATGTTCAACTCTTCGACCCTTCATTCCTGATTGTAGGAAACCTGCTGCTTGTGTATTGAGTATTGTAAAGTACCTTGTTCCTATACCGGCTGTACTTCCTGCACTATCTTCCACACTCCAGGCAATTGTATGCTCTCCATTTATGTATTCTGTTGTGTTGATGTAAAAATATCCCACAGCTCCATCACTGTTTGCATATCCTGTAAAGAGTCCAGCAACATCTGACCTGTACTGGTTATACACAGGATTTCCGGCTTCCTCTCCATCTATTAGTACTGTGATTGTTGATCCATCATCCGGGATGTAATTCGGCTGCGGTGTCAGAGCCCAGCCAAAGTTAATAAAATCACTACCTGAAGCTTCTCCTCCCTGCGTTGGTGTATCAATCGTTCCAAAGGGCTTGATGTCACTTGTGTTATCACAGGTTATTGTTGTTGTCCCTAGCTCACTGCTGTTTCCTTCCCTGTCTTCGGCGACTACACGAATCGTGTAAGTGCCATTTCCTTGATTTGGTAGATAATTCGTCAGCAGCATGTATCCCCAAGCTGCTTTGTAATTTAATGGATACTCGGGATAATCCTCTTCAACATCTGGCCTTGCTCCTTCTACCTGTATAGCATCTCCTATATAAACCAGGCCATTATCTGATGTCTCCTCACTTCCAACAGCTTCTCTCCACACAATAATCCTGGTTACTTCTAAGTCATCAAGTGCCCAACCAGACACAGGTATTGCTCCTGCTACTCCTGTAGTGCCGTTTATAGGCGTATTAATGGAGCCGAATGGCGCCTGGATTGAGGCTGAACCATATATTTCCAGGGTCACATTTATAGTCTGAGGCGAATTTGTTGCGTTTGAATCTGCTATGGTTATAGTTCCTGTATGTATTCCTTCTGATAATCCGGTTGTAGTGACAGAAACAGTTATTTTTTCAGCTCCTGTTCCACTGGTAGGTGTAACCTGCAGCCAATTCTCAGATGGAGTTGCTGTCCAGCTAAGCGCCAGGCCTCCTGTATGGTCAATGGTGATGACTTGAGAGCCTGTCGAGCTGCCTCCAGCAGCCGCACCAAAGTAAAGCTCGCTTTCGCTTATATCAATCTCTCCAGGTGAAGTTGAATTATTCACAGTAACTGTAACTTCATCTTCTGCTGTTTTCTCTTCTACGTCATATGCTGTTACCTTTATGGTGTGAGTGCCTTCAGTGAAGGTTGTTGTATCCCATTTGTATACATAAGGGGAGGTGCTGTCTGTCTCTTTTAATTCGTTATCCACGTAGAACTCAACCTTAGTAACTCCTGTTTGAGCTATGGCTACAGCTTTTATCCTTACTGTTCCTTTTACATGCGCCTCGTCAGACGGTGAGGCTATCTCTACTGCAACTCCTGCTGCTTCGCCCGTTCCTTCAAGGACACCAAAACTGACCGGCTTTCCTCCCAGCTGAGCCAGTTCCGTATATCCACCATAAGTAAGGGCTCTTATCCCGCCTGAGGGCGATGCGCCTGCAGCAACTTCGAACATGCCTACAACATATGTGTTATCAGCAAAATTTAATCCGTCAAACAAAATATTGCCATTGGAAAGAACGTCCAGATGATAGATCTCAATGTTACTATACATCAAATTGATCTCGAATCCGGTTAATACGCTGTAGAGCACCAGCTTGTTCACTCCTTCCTTGAGTCCTGCCATGACTAATTGACCCATCGTCTCTTCCATCAGTGTTACTCGTTCAATAAGTTGTGGTTCGATTACTTCCGGTTCCGGGTACAGTTTTACAACAGTTCTGTATTCATCCCACCACGATGCCATCAGACCATATACGTTGTTTGTAGAATCATCCACCTCATAATTCAACATGTATGCACCTGCCGAGTCTGTAAATCCTTGACAGTAATCTTGTGAATGTCCCTCTGCAAGCTGATTTGCATCATAAAGCGGCGTGTAATCTTCTCCGGAATGCCCAATATACGGAATCTTTTTCGCTTCGCTGTCTATACGTCCCAGATCCGCTGACAGTTTGTATACCCCGTGGTCCCAGCCTGAGTTAGAGATCCTCATCCCGACATAAACTCTGTCGTCCGGGAATTGTGCGATCCACCCGACCTCTGACGGTTCTGCCAGGTTCTCCAGCGAATTGTCGGGATTCAGCTTTCTCAGCCATCTCTGGCTTGTTGACTCTGTCACTCCTCCCATAATGACTGTCCCATCTTCTGTTACATGCCAGTGGTGGATTGTGATGTTTTCATTGATTAAATCCTCAATGTTGTTCTCGTCAGTATACTTCCTCAATATCAACTTTCCTTCATGATCTCTTGCCAGATAATAGATGTTGCCCAGTGCATCAAACTGGAGGTTTGGACTGACACTCTGTGTGTTCCACTCCAGAGACGACAGGTCTTTGTCAATCCCTGCATATTCATTTGTTGTATAATCAACCTTCACCAATAAGTAGCTGCTGTTATCCAGGAGTTGTAATGGATGCTTAAAGAAGACATATAGTTCTCCTGCCGGGCTGAATTGAAACTGGGAAACATCCGGGTCTGACGAGATAACTTCACTGATATTCCCCTTCAGGTCGATTTTCCTCAATTTACTGTCAGAATTAATAAAGATTACAGATGCTCCAGTAAAATCAATGGAGAAGATATTGTTCGCATTGTCTATGATAACCGTTATGCTATCCCATGTCTTCTGACCGATCGTGTCATATGCTACAGCTTTTACTTCCCTGTAGCCATCCACAACAGTAGATGTATCCCAGGTGTATGTGTAGGGGGAAGACATATCCGTTTCCAGAAGAGTTCCTTCAACATAAAATTCGACCTTATCGATTCCCAGGTCATCCGATGCATCCGCAATAATACTCTTTGTTCCCCTGATGACCGCTCCATCCGCTGGATATGTGATTGATACCTGTGGGGCCTCATCTCCTCCATTATTGACGAGCACCGAGATTGTATCTACTGCAGTATTGCCGTCAACATTATAGGCAACAGCTTTAATCTCATGGGACCCGTTTAGAGATAATGTAGTATCCCATTCGTATTCATAAGGAGAAGTTGTGTCTTCACCTAAACTTTCTTCATCGATAAGGAATTCAACTTTACTGATACCAAAGTCACTTTCAGCTGTGGCTTGAATTGTTACTGTATCCATGATTGTGTCGTTTTCGATTGGATTTGTTATCTCAACGCTGGCTGCTCCACCTGTCTTAAATTTCACTACTCTCTGGTTACCCTCGTCAACAACATAAACATGTCCTGAGGAATTAACTGCAATATCAGTAGGATTCTCGAATTGGTAATCGCCATATCCACGGTTTCCCCATCTGGCTAATAACATACCTTCGGGTGAAAATTTCACAACCTTACAATTTTCTGTATCAACGATATATATACAACCTTCACTGTCAACAGCTATTCCCATAGCCCATTGAAACTGGTGGTCCTCATGTCCCCATTCTCCCCACTTCCTCAGAAACGTTCCTTCTGTATCAAAAACCTGAATACGATTATTTCCGGAGTCAAGCACATAGATATTATCTTCATCATCTATAGCAATATCCTGGAGATGCTGAAAATTTCCGTCTTCAAAGCCCTGTTCTCCCCATGTGCTTATAAAGGAACCATCAGGTCCCAGCTTTATAACTCTATGGTTTTCTGAATCGGCTATGTACCAATTTCCTTGACTATCAATGGCTATACCTTCCGGGCAGTTTAGATTCTCATCTTCCTCTCCTTTGTTTCCTCCTGAGTCGAGGTAATTTCCATTAGAATCAAAAACTATAACTTCGTTGTTGTCTCGAACTGATACGTAAATTTTTCCGGAATCATCAACAGCTATTCGCATATTACCGCTTAAACGGTATAGTTCTTCACTTCCTTCATTACCAATTTCTGAAAGGTAACTTCCCATCGGAGTGTACTTCACAATTCTTTCCCAGAAAGTCACATAGACATTGTCATAGTTGTTCACTGCAATACCCCATGGACGTCCATATCCTTCTGTTTTCCACGCGATTGCAAACTCGTATTTTTCCGTATTGAGAACTCTTACAGTGATACTCGCGGCTGTACTCTGGCCGAGCGTATCATATGCCCTGACTTCCACGACTTTATCTCCTTCCCATTCCATCAAAGTATCCCAGGTGTATTCATAAGGGGATTCCGTAACAGAACCAAGAAGTTTGTCGTCGATATAAAATTCAACTTTTTCTATTCCATTATCATCTGAAGCTTCAGCTTCAATAAGGACTTCGCTCCTCACAACCGCTCCGTCTGACGGACTTGTTATGGACACTAATGGCGCCTCGTCTCCGCTGTTGTTTACGACCGCAGTTATTTCAGCTTCAACGCTCTGGTCTCCTGATGTATAGGCCACTGCTTTTATTGTATGCGGGCCATCTGAATACGTAGTGGTGTCCCAAGCATATTCAAAAGGAGAAGATGTGTCTTCACCAGCTAATACTCCATCTATCAAAAATTCAACCTTGCTGATCCCAACCGCACTTTCGGCTTCAACATGAATTGTTACTGTATCTAGTACTGTAGTTTTATCTCCGGGGGTAATAATTTCAATTGTAGGAAGCCATGTTGATCTGAATTTAACAATTCTGTTGTTATTGGTATCTGCAACGTAAACATTAAAGTCAGAATCCACGGCAACATCACCTGGAAAATTGAACTGATAATCACCACTTCCCATAGTTCCCCATTTAGAAAGGAAATCGCCTTCAGAGGAGTACTTCTGGATTCTGTTGTTATTTGTATCAGCGACATAAACGTTGCCTTCTGAGTCGATCCCGATTCCTTGAGCCCAGTCAAACTGATAATCTTCTTGTCCCCAAGTACCCCAGGCTCTTATAAACGTTCCATCTGGACCTAACACCTGAATACGTCCATTCCCGCTGTCAACCACATAGATATTCCCGGAGCTGTCAACAGCAACATCCCTCGGGTCAGTAAACTGTCCTTCTTCCCAGCCTTGCCAGGTTCCCCATTTGAAGAGATAATTTCCTGCGGAATCAAATTTTAATACTCTGTTATTCCATGCATCGCAGACATAGACATTACCCTCACTATCCACAGTTAAGCCTTGTGGCCCGTTAAACTGATTGTCTCCACTTCCAAAGCTTCCCCATTTGAGGAGATAAGTTCCATTGGAATCAAATTTTATTATCTCGTTATTTTCTTCACAGGAAGCATAAATATTACCTGAATTATCCACGGCAATATGCATATTCCATGAGAACCAGAACTCTTCACTTTGCCAGTCCTCAATGTTTGCAACAGGAGTTCCATCAGGTGCATACTTCAGTATCCTGTGTCCGCCTGAGACATAGATAAATCCATCTTTATCTACATCTATTCCTTTGGGATTATCAGCGCTCCAGTTTGCCAAAAACTCAAATTCTTCCTCATTTTTGACGATTACTGTGATACTCGTCTCTGTACTCTGTCCGATAGTGTCATAAGCGACAGCCGATATTTCACATTCTCCATCTTCCAGTACTCGTGTATCCCAGCTGTATTCATATGGAGATTCTTCATCCGTACCCAGAAGTTCATCCAGAACGTAGAACTCAACCTTGTCGATTCCTATGTCATCGGATGCTTCTGCTTTGAGAGTCACAGTACCCAGAACTTTAGATTCTTCTACTGGATCTGTTATCGAGACTGTGGGGACCTCATCTTCTGAGTTGTTCACTACCAGCGTGATTTCATGTTCTTTAGTCTGACCTTCTCCATTTGAGGCAACAGCTGTTATTGTATAAGTTCCATCCAATTCTGCTGTTGTATCCCACTCGTATTCATAAGGGAAGGAGGTGTCTTCACCAACACTTGTACCATTAATAAAGAATTCTACCTTGCTGATTCCTATGCTGCTGTCAGCACCTGCCTTGATCGTGACTGTGCTGCTGACGATAGCTTTATTTTCTGGACTTGTTATTTCAACTGTTGGAAGCCATGTGGACCTGTATTTCATAACTCTGTTGTTGTCAGAGTCAGCCACATAAACATAAAAATCAGAATCCACTGCAACATCATTGGGGTTATGAAATTGAAGGTCACTACTTCCCATGCTTCCCCATTTGGCAATAAATAATCCTTCGGGCGAATATTTCACGATTCTGTGATTATTCGAATCTGCAATATATACATAACCGTCAGGATCGAGCGCAATTCCTCGAGGCCAGTCAAACTGATAATCTCCCTGCCCCATATTTCCCCATGCTCTTAGAAACGTTCCATCTGAGCTCAAAACCTGAATACGGTTATTCCCGGAATCAACAACATAAATATTACCGGAGCTGTCAACAGCAACATCCTGGGGATTAGAAAACTGTCCATCAGCCGGTCCCTGCCAGCTTCCAAATTTGGCTAGATAATTTCCTTCAGAGTCATATTTGACTATCCTGTGGTTCTGTTCATCAGCAACATAAATATTCCCTTCGCTATCTACCGTTAGGCCTTGAGGCCAGTTGAACTGGTCGTCGGCACTTCCAAAACTTCCCCATTTAGTGAGATAATTTCCTACTGAATCAAATTTTATTATTTCATTGTTGTCTTGATTTGAAACATAAATGTTGCCGGAACTATCAACAGCTATCCGCATACTCCATGAGAGCATAAATTCTTGCATCCCATGTTCTTCTATCATGAAAACATAAGTTCCACTTGTCGTAAATTTTATTATCCTGTGCTGACCTGCCGTATAAACATACCCTTTGTTGTCTACAGCAATTCCTCTGGGATTGTCAGCGACCCATCCGGTTAAATATCCAAACTCTTCTCCATTGCTCACTGTTACAGTGATGCTAGTTTCTTCCTTTTGACCAAGTGTGTCATAGGCAGCAGCCTCTATGCTAAAATCCCCGTCTTTTAATGACCTTGTGCTCCAGATGTATTCATAAGGGGATTCCAAATCTTCACCTAGCAGAATACCGTCGACAAAAAACTCTACTTTATTGATTCCCACATCATCGGTGGCATCCACTTCGATAGTCACCTCTCCCTGGACAGTCGCTCCATCTGCCGGACTCGTTATCGATACTGTAGGGACTGCGTCTCCAGTATTGTTCACAATTACAGTTATCTCAGCTTCTATAGTTTTGCTCTCTGTGTTATAGGCTATGGCTTTAATTATATAGGTCCCGTCTGAAGACGATGTTGTATCCCAGCTGTATTCAAAAGGAGAGGAAGTGTCTGTAGATGATAAAGTATCATTTAAATAGAATTCAACTTTACTGATTCCGATGGAACTATCTGCAGTGGCTTGAATCAAAACTGTATCGCTTAATATTGCGTAATCAACTGGATTTGTTATTTCAATGGTTGGGAGCCAGGTCGACCGAAATTTCATTATTCTGTTGTTCCACATATCTGCGACATAAACATTTCCGGAAGAATCCACTGCAACGTCATGTGGATTATCAAACTGCAGATCACCGCTTCCCTGAGTGCCCCATTTTGCGATAAATGTCCCTTCAGATGAGTACTTCATGATCCTGTGATTCTGTGAATCAGCCACATAAACATTGTCTTCACTATCTATCGTTATTCCTCTCGGGTCACGCATCTGGTCATTTTCAATACCCCAGTTTCCCCACATTCTGACAAATGTCCCTTCTGAGTCGAGGACCTGGACACGATGATTCCAACCTTCGGTGACATAAATATTGCCGGAACTGTCGATAGCGATATCCATAGGATTGGAAAACTGTCCATTACCACTTCCTTCACTTCCCCAAGTAGCGATAAAGGTTCCTTCAGAATCAAATATTGATATCCTGTGATTCATTGAATCGCAGACATAGACGTTACCCTCACTATCTACAGCTACACCTTCCGGTGAGTTAAATTCACTATTCCCGGTGCCCATGGTTCCCCATTTAGTGACATAATTTCCGTCAGAGTCAAATTTTATAATATTGTTATTTTCCTGACTCGTGACATAAATATACCCGGAGCTGTCAATTGCTACGTTCATATTCCAGGAAAGCATAAAATCTTGAGTTTCAAAATCCTCGATCCTGGAAATTAATTCTCCGGTAGGTGAATATTTTAATACCCAGTGTCCTCCTGCAACATATAGGTATCCATCATTGTCCAGTGCAATGCTCCGCGGATTGTCCGAGAGCCATTTGCTGATATATCCATATTCTTCAATATTTCCCACTGTTACATTGATAGTGTCCTCTGTAAACTGACCAATTGTGTCATACGCAGCAACTTTGACTTCACACTCTCCGTCATCCTCTCCTGTTGTTTCCCAGCTGAATTCATAGGGGGATGTTTCATCTGTGCTCATTAAGATCCCTTGGATATAAAATTCAACTTTATCGATCCCTAGATCGTCCGAGGCATCTGCTGTAACACTAACTGTTCCTCTTACTTCTTCCAGGTCTACAGGGTCTGTTATCGAAACTGTTGGCGCAGCATCGCCGTTTGCCACAACTACTGATATTTTTTCTTTTGATTTTGCTCCTTCGTTGTTTGTGGCGATGATCCAGATTATGTAAGCTCCGTTTGTTTCTGCTGTTGTGTCCCAGGCTAGTTCAAAAGGATCTGCTGTATCTTCACCGAGTTTTGTATCATCTTTATAAAACTCAACATTGCTAAGAGTGAATCCATCCGGAACGGTCACGGTGGCTTGGATAGTAACTGACCCGGTTAAAAACTCACTGTCAGCCGGATTTGTTATATCAATTGTAGGAGTGCCCAATCGCCTATACTTCATAATTCTCCGGTTATCCCAGTTTCCATTCTGGCAATCCGTAACAAAAACATTACCGGCATAATCTACTGCAACATCTATCAGTCCATCAAAATGATAGTTGTCATCTCCATAACTTCCCCATTTGGTTATAAAGGTTCCGTCTGATGAAAACTTTGTAATTCTGTTATTCTGGGAGTCAGTCACATACACATTCCCGTCAAAATCAAGGGCAATTCCTCTGGGTTCATTAAACTGTCCATCTTCTTCTCCCCATTCTCCCCACTTGGTTATAAAAGTTCCATCTGAAGTTAATACTTGAACGCGGGAGTTCCAGTTCTCTGTGACATAAATGTTGTTTGAGTCATCTAAAGCAATGGCAGCAGGACTTTGAAACTGGCCGTTTTCACTTCCAGCGGTTCCGAAAGCGGCAATAAATGTCCCGGTAGAATCAAATTTGACGATCCTGTGATTCATGGAATCACAGACGTAAACATTCCCGTCGCTGTCCAGGGCTATCCCTTCAGGAGAATTAAACTGGCCTTCTCCATCTCCCTGGCTTCCCCATTTGGTTATAAAAGTTCCACCTGAGTCAAATTTGAATATCTTATGGTCTTGTCTGGACGAAATATAAATATTGCCGGAACTGTCAATGGCTACATACATATCCCATGAAGACATGTTATAGTCGTCATTGTTTTTTTGATTTTCAATACTTAGGAGAAAGGTTCCATTGGATGTGTATTTCTCCACACGTTGGTTACCTGCAATATAAATATTTTCTTCGCTGTCTAGAGCTATACTTCTCGGGCTGCTGTTCGGAGTCCATTTGCTTACAAATTCATACTCTTCTACCGCATATCCAAGTGCAACAAAAGAAAAGATTAAGATCAAATTTAAAATAATACTTAGACTTTTTTTCATTTTGATGCCTTTCATTTTGATACCTCCATATATAGGAATAAATAAGGTTTTTAAGAAGGAATTGATCATTTTGACCTGAGCCTCTCCCCATTGTTTGGACAAAAAACAGCCTTGTTTAAGGTGCATTGAGGACCTTTTTATATTATCATTTTTGTTTACACTTTTCATGTTTTATCCATTAAAGGCTTACTTCTCAAGTTGGCTGAAAAAACGA
>JADHWO010000056.1 GCA_016783445.1 Candidatus Aminicenantota bacterium | reverse complement strand
CCAAAAATCCAGAAGATGATTAAAACAAGAATTAAAGGCTTTTTTGGGGAGAATTTTTTCATCCTTACATCTCCAATCTTTAAAAGGAAATTAACTTATAACTTTCGGACTGAATTATAGTTTTCTTTTGTGGTTTTAGCAATGTATTCTTCCACAGTATTAGCATCTTTTTATCCGTGATGTTTTAATATGGATATTTGGGGATGTCTTAGCTTCCGTTCAGATTTTTAACGCCATTCCTTCATTGCTCTTTCCGGCACCTGCGTAACTCGCTACGCTCAGACATACTCGGTGTTCGGCTTTGCCGAATTCCCTAAAAGAGCAATTCAGGAAGGCTAAATCTTCAAAGTTGCTTCATCCATCCCCAAACACCCTTATGATATGATTGATTTGTCCTTCATCACGGATAAAAAGATTTCTTTCAATTTCCGCTTTTTGTTGTAATAGTAAAAATTGTAAAATATATTATTATCAAGGAATCCTGGAGAATATAGAATATGTCTTTTAAAAGGAAAGAAAAAGGTGGAAAGTTCGAGCTGCAGTTTTATTCCGGCTACAAAGGAGATGAAACTCCAAAAGCTGTTATTATAGGAACCCGCAAATTAAACATAGAAGAGATCATTTCGAGAAAAAGAGTTCTTGATAAAAAAACAGGGAAAAGATCTGAAGTATTCATGTGCAAAATGGAAGGAGAGATCGTAAAGATTACTAAACCTGAATCTGGAGAATGGGAGATTTTTTTCTCAGAAGAGAAATAATTCCTTTTTTGGATAACAATTCTTCCATTGCTTGATTCCTGGCTCTGAAAATAATCTAAACTGAAGAAAAACATATCATATATAATATTTTCTTATTCATAATTAACAGTGGATAGCTAATATAACTGAATTCTGATTACCTGCTGTTTTAATTGACTTTTTTCAAAAAAATAAAACCTTTTCTCCCTTATTTTCGTTTATATAAGAGGAATTTATCAATGAGTGGATAATATAACAGGAAATTCAAAATGATAAAGATAAACTCAATTGTCAGAAAGCTCGGATTCGCTTTGATATTTTCCTCTGGTCTTTTTCTCTTCCCCCAATTTTCCTTTTCTTCTCCTCAGGATATTTTAGAGATTCCAATACTTTCACATCCCCCGAAGATTGATGGAATCCTTGATTATCCTCTCTGGCAGGAGGAAGCGCTAAAAATTGAAGATTTCCTTCAATTTACTCCCAAAGAGAAGGGAAAACCCTCTGAGAAGACAGTATGTTATGTTGGCTATGATAAGAAAAACCTTTACTTTGCTTTTCGTTGTTATGATTCTTCCCCTCATAAAATAAGAGCGACAATTACTAATCGTGATAATATCATGGATGATGATTGGATTGCCATTTTTCTGGACACTTTTAACGAGAAGCGGCGGGCTTTTACGTTTATTATCAACCCACTAGGTATCCAGATGGATATGATCCGGATAGAGGAAGGCGGAAATGATAATATGGACCCAAGCTGGGATACGGTCTTTTTTTCAGACGGGAAAATTGATGACCAGGGCTATACGGTTGAATTGTCAATTCCATTCAAGAGTCTTCGTTTCCCCGATAAGAAAGATAAAGTCTGGGGATTTATGCCTGTGAGAACTATTGCCCGAAGTGGAGAGATTGTTGCATGGCCTCCCATTTTAAAGTCGATTCCAGGCTTGCTTACTCAGGAAGGAGAGATCAGAATCCAGGGGGAAGTGGAAAAAGGAAAAAACTTCGAGCTAATGCCCATATTCACGTCGCTTTCAACAAAAAATGAGAAAATCGACATACAGCCTGGAATGAACTTCAAATGGGGAATCAGTTCTGATTTGACCATGGATCTGACCTTGAATCCTGATTTTAGCCACATTGAAGCGGATGCACCTCAGATTGATATAAACCAGAGGTTTGCGCTCTACTATCCAGAAAAGAGGCCTTTTTTCATGGAAGGTATGGAAATTTTTAATTTTCCTGAAATAGAGATGGTCTACACTCGGAGAATTGTCGATCCTCTTGGAGGAGCAAAACTTACAGGGAAACTAGGGCGTTTCACATACGGCCTTCTTTCTGCTTATGATACCAATCCGACAGAAAATCTCTGGGATGTCCACGACGGAGGAGAAAACAGGGATAAAAATGCTCTTTTCAACATAATCCGAATGAAGGCTGACGTTTTTAAAGAATCTTATGTGGGATTTTGTCTGGCTGATAAAGAGATTAACGGCTCTTATAACCGGGTTGTCGGTGTGGACGGGCAGTTTAAGTTCAAGAATAGTTTCTTTTTTTCATTTCAGGCCATAGGTTCAAAAACAAGATTTGATGAAGAAGAAACAGATGTTGCTCCAGCTCTATACGCGGATTTATCTTACTTTTCGAAAATATGGAGCGGAGGATTGTACTGGATGTCGATTCATCCTGATTTTGAAGCCTCCTCGGGTTATATCAACCGGGTGGATTACAAAACTGTGGGTATGTTTACATCATTCCGTATGTATCCCGAGAAGAAATACTTAAATCAAATGTCGGTCAATTTTAATACAGGAATGAGGTATGGGTACTTCGGAGAGACTATGCTGGACCACTGGATGAGGGCTAATCTTCAAATCAGATTTACTGAATTCAGTCAGATGGACATTTCCTTCAGCAGTAATATGGAAAGATATGAAAATGTCGGTTACAATAAAAATTCTTTTAGCGTGGACGGAAATTATAGTTTTATCAGATGGCTTCCTTTTGGATTTTATTTTGGGACAGGAAATAGCATCTATTATGACCCTGGTGACCCTTTTCTTGGCTGGAGCGATTCTTATGGAATCTATATTAATGTCAAGCCCAGTAAAAGGCTTCAGATGGGAGTGGATTTCAGCAAACAGATCTTCTGGGAAGAGAAAGGAGGAGAGCAGCTTTATGATTACACAGTCATTCGCCAGACGACAACTTACCAGATTTCAAAGACTCTCTCCTTGAGGGCAATTTTTGATTACAATCACTATTACGATGAGATTTACGGGAGCTTTCTTGTAAGCTGGATCCTGAGACCGGGCACCGTATTTTTCCTTGGTGTGGATAATAATCTGCTAAGAGAAGCCGGCAGATATGCCCGGACTGATTATAGTATTTTTATAAAATTCTCCTACTGGTGGAGAATGTAGTTCAACCTGCCTTCCTTTATAAAGGATATGTCATCCTTTTGTACATTTGTACTCTTGGTAGTACAAATTTCTGTTCTGGATTAAGTCGAATATCCATTAAATGTTGGCATGTTATTTGCAACCTTTTTTATGAATATAATCTGAGTTTTTTTCAGCATGAATAAAAAGATGTTTATCAGGTTATGAATCGTGTTTCTATAAGAGTGATAAAAATGAGGATAAGATAAATAGAGTTGATGATTTTATGATAGGATAATAACAAGAAAGAATAATGAAAAAATATTATTTTCCAGTTGTTTTATGTTTTCTCCTTTTTTTTCCCTTTAATCTTGAGTCCAAACAGCTTTTTGTAAAGATGAGTTTTGGCTTAATCCCCTGGGGAGAAATGCACGATGCCTGGTTAACTACAACGGATTATTATGCTTACGGTACTACACCTGCGGGGAGAGCTCGACCAGGGCTGGATATATCTATTGAATTTATCTATCAGATAAACTCCAATATTGGTTTTTCTTTTGGAACCGGGTATTTCTCAAAAAGCTTATATGGTAATCCAGGTCAATTTGTTACCCCCCCCGATACAGGCGATTTTGTTGGAACTTTCTCATATACCCCCGAGCTCGCCTCTGATATTTATCCTTTTTATCTCTCAGGCATATTTTCCTTTCCTGTAATACCAAAAGTTAAATGGAATTTTCTGGGAGGAATGGGATATTATTTTGCAAGGATTCGATGCAAAAACTTTGATAAAACAGCCGAAGGCACAGGTACTGCACCACTCTGGAATTATGTTGGCTGGAAACTTGAGAGCAATTCCGGTGCAGTCGGTTGTTTTGTGGGAACTTGTCTTGATTTTGACCTTTCACTGAACATGTTCTTGTCTGTGGAAGCCCTCTATAGAAGTCTCAACTTCAAAAAGTTTAATACCTCTTCTTTAACTTATACTCATATAATTTCTGCTCGTGTTTATCAAGAAGTTAATTTGGATCAGGCAGAAGTTAATGTTAGAGAATTAGTAGATGATTCGACTTTTTTCTATCTTCAACGGGTATTAGGAAACGAAGACCAGGGAGATATTGACTATAGGGTTTCTGGGTATGACTGCTCAGGTTTTCTGTTCAGGATTGGAATAAAATTCATGTTTTGATTCTGCGTCCGTAATTGAACTTTTTCACGCCATTCCCTCCTCAATTTTTTCAACGCATAGACGAAGGGCAGTGGGTGAAAAAACCGTTTGAAGGAGAGCTCAGGTCAGCAGGCTCAAAAACACGCAACTTTTGCCCCAGCGAGGCAAAAGCTGCTCGGTTTCAGGTTTCGCTCTCACAAAATGGAAATGAACCACTTCATATTCATATCAGCTCATTTGTCTTGTTTTTAGTGTCGAGTATAATAAGTGTATGAGTTTGGATTTTCTGAAAGAAACAAACGAATTTAAAAAATTTCTCCTGGCCATAAATCGTGGAGAAACAGAGCTTGAAGTCACAGGGCTCATCGAGCCATCCAAGCCCTATTTTCTCTCTGTTCTGGCGCAGGAATTAAAGAAAAGAATTGTTTTTATCCGG
The DNA here is from genome assembly GCA_016783445.1 of Candidatus Aminicenantota bacterium. GTDB lineage: Bacteria > Acidobacteriota > Aminicenantia > Aminicenantales > Aminicenantaceae > JADHWO01. The sequence continues at coordinate 11,339 of JADHWO010000056.1, read as the reverse complement.
CCATTTTCCTCTTCTCTTTCCTGGATAAATGAACAGTGCAGATTTTATTTATCCCGGCTCTCCTCTGATATAAGCCCTGATTCTCTGCCTTTTCTCTCAGAAAATCCTTACCAGGAGATTTTCCCTTCCCTTGATTCGATCTCCTTAAGAATGAGATTTTTCTATAATTTGATCCATCACCCGCCTTCCTTGATTATTACGAATCTTTTCGGGCTGCTCAAGCCTTTCCCTAATCCCCGGAACCTCAACAGCTTCTTTTTAAAGCTGGAAAAAGGAGAGAAAGCCGGACGCGATAAGACACTGAAAAAACTCAGTGAATATGGATATACAAGGGAGGACCTGGTCAATTCCGCTGGAGAATATGCCTGGCGCGGGGGAATTGTTGATGTTTTTTCTCCATGGAAAAAATTTCCTCTTAGGATTGAATTTAGCGGCGACGAGATTGTCTCCATTCGGGAATTCGACACTTCTTCACAGCGTTCAATAAAAAAAATCGATTGTGCACTTATTCCTTCCTTAAGGGAGTTTCCAAGCTCACAAAATTTTCTCCTTAAATGGGGAGAATTGGCACAGAGTAGCGGGGGAACACGCTTTTTTAAAGACATAAGAGAAAAGCTGGCTCGGGTTAAGAGGGGAGAGTTTTTTCCTTCCTTTTTCTACCTTTCCCTTCTTCATAAAGAACATTTTGTTCCCTTTAATTTTTATCTTAAAGATTCTCTGTTCATAATTGAAAACATAAATGAGGTTAAAAAAGAGTGGAAGGAAGCTTTTCAGGATATGAGGGAACAGTATCAAGAGCTGGAAAACGAAAGGCAGTTTTATCTTCCTCCAGAGGATATTTATCCGCCATCTCTCTGGGAAAAAATAAATAAAGAGGCGATCCAATGGCAAGAGTTCATCTCCAGGAGAGGCAGCAAAACATATAACTTTTCCTTCCAGTCTGTTCCCAAGTTTGAAAACAAGATTCCCTTTTTTCTTGAGTATTTGAAAAAGCTGCAGAAAGAAAGAGAGAGATGTTTTATATTCTTTTTTAGCAAGGATACACGCAAAAAAGTAGGCAGCCTACTTTCTCAATATCAAATTTTACACCTCGAATCTTCATCACCTTTTATATTCCCTGAAGATGGGGCAGTTGTTCTTCTGGTTGGAGGCCTTCATCATGGATTCAGTTACCCTAAAGAAAAAATGACCGTTTTTTCTGAAAAGGATATTTTTACAGAGGAAAAAATTATTGTTTCTCGAACTCGAGTAAAACCTTTTATATCCCATTTCCAGGACCTCAAAGCGGATGATTTTGTCGTTCATACAGATTGTGGGATTGGAATTTTTAAGGGGCTTGTGAGGATAGAAATAGACAGAAAAAACCGGGAGTTTATTGAGATTACCTATAAAGATGATGATAAGCTTTTTGTTCCCGTTGAAGATCTCAATCTGGTCCAAAAGTACTCAAAAGTCGGTTCAAAGCTTCCTCTTCTTAACAAATTAGGAAGCCTTTCCTGGGAAAAGATAAAAACCAGAACAAAAAAGGCTATTGAGAAAATGGCCAAAGAGCTCTTGTTACTCTATGCGCAGAGGAAGGCTATTAAGGGATTTAGCTTTAGTCCTGGCGGTGACTGGCAGTCTGAGTTTGAAAGGACATTTGAGTATGAGGAAACTGAAGACCAGCTGGAGGCCATTAAAGAAATAATGAATGATATGGAGTCGGAATCATCCATGGATCGCCTTCTTTGTGGAGATGTGGGCTATGGCAAAACTGAAGTGGGAATAAGAGCCTCTTTTAAGGCTGTGATGGATGGGAAGCAGGTGGCTGTTCTCTGCCCTACCACTGTTCTTGCCAACCAACATCTGCAGACCTTCAGGAACAGGATGGTCCTTTTTCCGGTCCGGGTAGAAGGCCTTACTCGACTACAGACAAAAGCGCAACAGAAAAAAGTTGTTGAAGATTTAAAAAAAGGATTAGTCGACATTGTCATTGGGACTCATCGGCTTCTCTCCAAAGATGTTCAATTTCGGGATCTAGGCCTGTTGATTGTTGATGAAGAACAGCGGTTCGGAGTAAACCACAAAGAGAAAATAAAAAAGATGAAGGCCAACATTGATGTTTTAGCCCTGAGCGCAACTCCAATTCCCAGGACTTTAAACTTGTCACTAACAGCACTCAGGGATATAAGTCTTATTGAAACACCTCCCAAGGACAGACTGGCCATTCATACAGTTGTGACTCCCTTTAGTCAGAAGCTCGTGAATTCTGCAATAAAAATGGAACTGGCCCGGAAAGGCCAGGCGTATTACATTCACAACAGGATAGAAGACATAAATCAAGTTGCGCATAAAATAGAAAAATCCGTGCCCCATGCAAAAGTTGTTGTTATCCATGGAAAAATGTCAGGAGTGTCCCTGGAGAAAAGGATGATTGATTTTATAAAACAGAAATACAATGTCCTGGTTTCCACAACAATTATTGAAAATGGAATTGATATTCCTCTTGTCAACACCCTTATTGTAGAGAGCGCTGACCTTTTTGGATTGGCTCAACTCTATCAGCTCAGAGGGAGAGTGGGCCGTTCCTCTCGTCAGGCTATTGCTTATTTTTTTGTTCCCCCATTCACTGAGCTCACGAATCATGCCAGGGAGCGGTTAAAGGCACTCCAGGAATTTACGGAGTTGGGATCTGGCTTTCGTTTGGCTGCAAAAGATTTGGAAATAAGAGGAAGCGGGAATTTATTAGGTTCAGAGCAACATGGAGATATGGAAGCGGTCGGCTTTGATTACTATATGTTTATGCTAGAGAAAACGATTAAAGAACTCAAGGGAGAAACCAGTAAGGAAGTTAAAAGTGAAATTAACTTAAAGGTCGACATCCGGATCCCAAAGAATTACCTTCCCCAGATAAACCTGAGACTTAACCTGTATAAACGAGTTTCTTCTGTGGAAGATTTAGATGAAATTGAAAAGATTAAAGAAGAGATTGCCGACAGATATGGTCCTCTCCCCTCAAGTGTTAAGAATCTTCTTCGTTACGGCATAATTAAATACTTGGCTCAAAAGATAGAAATCAATTCAATTGATCGTATGGGAAAAACATTAATTTTTAAATTTTATCCCTCTTCATCTGCCGATTTGGGACAACTTACCGAACTAATCGACAGATATTCAGGTACTATTACACCCCAGGGTGTGATGAGCCTTTCTATTCCTTCCAGAGGAGAGACAGAGATCATGGATGCAACGATATCCATCTTGAAGCAGTTATCTTTATGTAATATAATGTGTTGAACGGAAAAAATGAAATTATTCAAAATAGGACGCAGCTCATTTTTCCTTTTTTTAGCAGCGTTTTTTTTCTTGCTTTTTGCAAATTGCGGGGAGAAAAAATCAAAAGGAGAGTCCGAAAACTATGACATTGGGGATCCCAAGAAGAAGAATAACATCATACTTAAAGTTGAAGATTCTTTCTATTTTAATTCCGACTTTGAGAAGTATATTCGTGGAACCTTTGGAGAAGATGATAACGCCTTGACTATTGTTTCTTTAAGCCGTCTGTTTGATAGTTTTATTGAGGAGAAAATACTTTTGCGGGCTGCTCAAAATCAGAAGGTGAGTTTGACCCCTGAAGAGAGAAGAGAGTATCTGGCAAAGTTGTCGAGTGAAGTAAAATCTGATGAGAGCAAGGTCTCTATAGAGGAAATGGATATTGAGGTTATATTTGACAGATTGTTAGTTGAAAAATATACTTATGCGATTGTGATGGACATCGATGTCAAAGATGAAGAAATAAAAGAGTATTATAATCTTCATAAGAGGGAATTCTTGCGGCCAGAGAGGATTAAGGTCAGCCAGATTTTGCTGGAAACCGAGGATGAATCTATTGAAGTCTTGGAAAGAATAAAGAATGCTTCTGAAGAAGATTTCAGAAAGATTGCTAAGGAAGCATCTGTTGGTTTAGAAGCTTTTAAAGGAGGGGAGATGGGTATGTTTGAAATGGGTCAGCTCCCCTATGAAATGGAAAAAGTGATACTTTCCCTGAAGGAAGGAGAGTTAAGCTCAGTACTGGAGTCATCTTATGGGTATCACATTTTCAGGTTGGATAAGAGATTCGAACCTGAACTGATTTCTGAAAAAGATGCTTCTTCGGACATAAAAATGAGAATCCTGGATCAAAAAATCAAACAACGAATTTCCTGGTATATAGAGGAATTAAAAAAGAATATGGACTGGAGCTTCTATCCTTTGAATCTGTCTTTTCCCTATCAAACAGATAATTCAAGATGAAAAAAAGAGTGCTTTTATCCTTTCTCCTGATATTGTGTGGCGCAGTGGTCTTTTTTTGTCAAGAAGTCATCGAGGAAATTGTAGTAATCGTGAATGATGATATTATTACTCTTTCTCAAGTTAAGGAACAGGATGAGCTTCTTCGTCAGATGCTCAGGGTGCAGTTTCAAGGAGAACAGTATCAAAGAGAGTATGAGCGAAGAAGAAAAAATCTTTTGAATGAGATGATAGTAGAAAGGCTCCTTTTACAAGAAGCCCAAATAAAGGAGATTAATGTTGATGAACAGATGAAACTTTATATAGAGAACATGAAGAAAGAAAATGATATAGAATCGGATGCTGAACTCTTCCAGATTATGAGACAGCAAGGTACGGATCCTGAAGAATGGAGTAAACAGTTGAGGGAAAGTATAATGAAGGAAGGAGTTATCTTTACAGAAGTTAACAGAAATATTGTTCTCGATGACTCTGAGGTAGTTAGTTACTATAAGGTTCATTCTAAAGAATTCAAGGTCATCCCGGAGTATAATTTAAAGGCTATCTCTATTTCCGCTGAATTAAAAAGCGAGGAAGAAGTGGAAGCCAAAAAGCGAGAAATTAGCGAGAAAATTGCTTCTGGACAGGATTTAGCTGCTTTAGCCAGCGAGTATTCAGATGGACCAGAGAAAGAGAAACAAGGCGACTTGGGCACTTATAAAAAAGGTGAATTAGAAAAGAGCCTTGAACAAGCTGTGGAAAAGTTGAAGGTAGGGGAGATTACTCCATGGCTTAAGATGAGAAACAGCTGGATTTTGTTAAAATTAGAGGAGAAAAAAGAAGAACGCGTTAAAACATATGAGGAAGCTCGAAAAGAGATAGAACAGCAGCTTTTTGCTGAGATATATCAAAAAAAATTAAATGAGTTCCTGAATAAACTGCGGGAAAAAAGCTATATAAATATTCTTAAACCTAATCCCTTAGACATCAAATAACCTGTCCCCTTTTTTACTTTTTTATGGAATTAAGATGGCGGCGGCAAAAGCCGTTGTCCAGAGCCCTTTTTCCCCTTTTGCGGTTTGAGTGATATTTTTTGTCCTGACAGTAAGCTTGTCAGATAGCCTGTAAATATTCCTTTCCTCATTCCATATTTGGTTTGTATCAAAGTTTACTCCGAGCGTGGTAGCCAGCATATACGCTGCAAGATCCTCTGAATACTGACCTGCTTCTTTTTCGTCCTGGCCAAAAGTATGATGTTCGGAGAGATAGCCATAATGATCGGGGTCATTCGGAATGGCAAGACCCACGGATGCGGATATCAAGCGGTGGGCTTCATTTGAAGCGCATTCACTCATCACTAAAAATACAATCTGACCAGGTTTAAGCAACTTTAGTCCTGCTTCTCTAGAGATCAGTTTGCAGTGAGGAGGGAAAATACTTGATACTTTAACAAGGTTAAAGGGGGCTATTTTCCCTGCTCTCAGAGCTTGCTCTAAGCTGGCTAATTTTTCTTTATGCTGTCCTTTTCCTTTAGTTAAAAAAGCCTTTGATGGAATGACTGAGCTCATTGCTTTCCTTTTTTACCTTAATAATTAACTTTAGAAAGGTTTTCTTCCAGTTAAAAAGTATGTTGAGAAGTAAATTCCTTTTCTTATTTTTTTGGTCCCACGCGTTCAGGTTCTTTAAAGTCAATTTTCCGGGAAACTTCCCATTGCCCCAGAAGTGCATACTGGGAACCTTTTGACTTGATGAAGAGCTTGACTAAAGTAGTTTTCCAGGCCGGGTTGTTTTTAAAATCGGCAAGGAGTTTCCCTTCAACTCCAAAATTGCTTTTCATTAACAAAGTATCACTGACTTCTCCGGGCATAAGAGGTTTTTTCCCAATTCCTATCTGGAGATTGTCACCTAAGTTTTCTTTATCACCCTTCTGCCAGAAGATAGCATTAAAGAAGACATATTTAAGAGGTTCATTGCTGATATTTTTTGCCCGGAAAGAAATGGCAGGAGCAAGTGTCAATTTTGGAGGCCAGGGTTTATAGATTTTTTTTACCCATTTTGTTTCTATATCAATTATTTCAACAGAAGCTTGAAGTTCTTCGATAGTTGGTGGTTTCTTACATCCTGTTTGAATCACAGCCAATACAGAGACAGCGAGGCTTACGATTATTATAAGTGATACTCTTTTCATTTAATTTCTCCTCTTAATTTTAATATAATTGATATGAGGATATTATTCAACCTGGATTATTCACGAGTCGAGGTTGCCGTAGATGCGAGGCGTAAAGGATGAAGCTGTGGTTCTCCACCGCAAATCCTTTGCAACGAAACAGATACGGTGAGATTGGCTCGCTCGGAGAGTAAAAACTGCCGATGATTGATATACGTGAATTTAAAAAACAGAGAGATGTTCTGGAACGGGTGAAAAATCATGCTAATAAATTGATATTATTGAAAATGAATTATGGCATCGGCAGTTTTTATGAATAATTTAGGTCAATTATTTTTCCTTAAGTGTTTTGCATTTTACGAGGGATTAGGCTAATTTAAAGGTGAGATGAAAGAAAAAATACTTCGGCTGAATTTGTATATTGGTCTTATTATCTTAGTTGTTTCAGCCCTTCTTCTTATTCGTCAAGTAGTTTTTATGAAAACCTGGTTCTTCTCCTTTGCCTGGTGGTCTTTTATTCTTATTATAGATAGTATAAACTTCAGAAAAACGAAGTCTTCTCCTCTTTCAGGCCCTTTCAGAAATTTTCTTTTTACTGCTTTTATATCTGTTTTTGTCTGGCTTATTTTTGAGCTTTTTAACTTAAGAGTGAAAAACTGGACTTATCACAATCTCCCGCCAGGTTTGTTTATTAGATGGCTCGGTTATTTTGTGGCTTATGCCACTGTAATTCCAGCAATGAGGGAGATCTCTTTTTTTATTCAAAGCTTCCTTGGCAGGAAAAAACTTGGCCTTTTTCGAATTCAGCCGACTCCGGTTCTTCTTAGAGTGTTTGTTTTTATAGGAGTTGTTTTCTTTTTATTAGGCCTTTCCTTACCTCGTTTTTTCTTCCCCTTTGTTTGGTTGTGTTTTATTTTTCTGCTCGAACCAGTAAATTATTGGCTGAAAAATGAAACATTTGTAGAAGATGCAGATAAAAAAGATTGGTCCAAATTCTGGAGCTGGGTATTGGCTGGCCTTGTTGCTGGGTTCCTGTGGGAATTTTGGAATTTCTGGGCTGGCTCTCACTGGGAGTACTCGCTTCCTTATCTTAATTTCTGGAGGGTGTTCCAGATGCCTGTTTTGGGCTATACAGGCTTTATGCCTTTTGCCTTAGAGGTCTTTGCCCTGTACCAGATTCTTTTCTCTGTATACAAGAAATTACAAAATAAGATTATTTTTAAAAGTATAATTTTTATATTGATGCTTCTTTTTTATATCCTGGGTTTTTATCTGATTGATACCTTCACTCTTATCCGGTAGCCGGACTTAAATTATCAAAATTAAGAACTCAACAATAATTGGTCGGATATGATTGAATCAAAACGAAACACGAAGATTAATGAACGACAATCCAGGGAAATCACAGAGTCAAAGACTTACTGGATTATTTGGGAAACAAAGACTGGCTCGAGATTAAATTTCTCCACAAGGTGAAAATTTTCTTTGAGGACTTTTAGAGTCATTTTTGTAGGATGGCAGATGCCAACAGCTATTCCATTTTTCTGCGCCTTGCGGAATAGTTCAATCATTTTCCTTTTTATGTAATCCTCGCTGATTTCTCCATCAAGAAACACATGACGGTTAACTGAGGGGATCTTTAATTTTTGTGCGATCTTGTAGGCTACAGATCTGGTGGTTGTGCGGCTGTCAACAAAAAAGAGATTTCTTGTTTTTAAACATTCAAGAATAATTGACATAAAAATTTCGTTGGCTGTTATTTTTGAGCCCATGTGATTATTAACTCCCTTGATGTACGGGATTTGATCGAGGTTTGTCTTTACTGTTTCTATAATTTCCTCTTTACTCATTCGGGAATGAATGATCCCTTCTATATGATTTTCCTCATTGTCGTTGACTGATTCAAGAGGGAGATGGAGCATCACTTCCAGTCCATTTCGGTGAGCAATTTGAGCTGTCTCTAGGGCTAAAGGGCTGAAAGGAAGAATAGAAACTGTTAAGGGTATTTTGATAGAACAGATGTCTTTAATGGCTTCTAAACTGTTGCCCATATCATCGATTATGATTGCAACTTTATTTTTATCTTTTTTTCCAAATAGGTCTTCTCCTATTAATTCTTTTTTCTTGCAGGAAAAGAGAATAATCATCCTTTGCTTTTTTTTCCCTTCCACCCGCCACAGGTAATAATTTTTTTCTTCTCCTTGCTGTTCTTCTTTTTCTAAGATTAAAGTGTTTGTTTTCTTGAACTCTTTTTCAAGATAAAATTCAAGCTCTCTATATTTTTGGGAGGGGAAGTCAACCATAAGGTGCAGGATGTCCTTTTTGTCTCTGTATTGTTGGATCGAGTCCGAAGACATTTTATAGGAGGCTAAACTCTTCAGGACAGTATCTTCCAGGCTTTCCTCACTTAAGGCAACTTTCTTTTTTCCAACAAGAGCAGAAAACAGATAAGACTTTTCTCCATTTTTCCAGCCAATATAGTCCAGACCGATTACTGAAAGCAGGACAAGAGCAGATAAAGCAATTAGTATGACTAGAGGAGGATGGGCACTTTTTCCTCTTTGTGACTTCCTTGCTTTCATGGATTATATTTTACTTTACAGATGGAAGGCTTTTTTTAAGGTATGTATTAAGGCTTTGGTTTTCTATCTCGATTCTTATATCAGGCTTGACGCCATTTTCCCATAACTTTTCCCCTGATTTGAGGTAGAAAATCCCTGAAGTAAGCAGTAAACCGCTTCCATCCTCCAAGTTAAAGAAATTTTGTTTAGCCACAAGGCCCGGAGTCGGGAATCCGATGATCTTTACTTTTTTGAATTCTCTGAGGACCCCGGCTACAGCTTCTGCTGGTCCAATTGTTGCCTGATTGGTCCAGATGACCAAATGTAATTTATCAAGTTCAGCGTCATCCGGGCAGGAGAGGATCTCCTTAATGCCTCCTTTTTTTTCAAAGTAGCCTATTTTTGGTGTTTTCAAGAAAAGATTGATGAGTTTTTGTGCTTCCTCCATATCCCCTTCATAACAATTCCTCAAATCCAGAATCAGAGGCATTTTTTTTGACTTTAATTTAGGGATTATATCTTCCTTCATTCTTTTTACGCAGGGAGAATAGAGCTGATGGATCTTTAGAATTCCACTTGTACCTTTTGCTGGCATAAAGGAATAGCGGTCTTTAAAGAGCAAAGTCTTTTCAACATTTACTTCTTGTGTCTTGTTACCTCGGATGAACCGGATTTTTATAGGGGTATTATTTCTGTCTTTAAGATAGAGGTGAGTTTCGACAAGGCTCATTATCCTGGCGACCCGATTATCGATAGCGCTGATATAATCACCGATTTGGATCCCTTTCTTCTGAGCAGGGGAGTTCTTTATAATTCCAATGACCTGGGGGAAGGAACCATATCTCTTGTAAAGAATAACACCTGTGTCCTTAATATTAGCTTCTGTGCGCTGGCTGTATCTGCGTACACTTTCCTTGTCTAAATAACAGGAAAGAACATCTAGGGAATCGACCAGTCCTTTAAAGGCTCCCTTCATTGTTTTTGTGGGATTAGGATCTTCTATGTAATCATTCTTGATCAAGGAAATTACTTTTCCCAGTAGTGCAAAGCTCTTATAAGGAGAGAGCTTGGATGAGTATCCGGAGAGGGAGTTTCTTTCCATTAAAAGGAAAAAAGAAGTGGCAAAAAGGGCTATCAAAGGGAAGATTTTTGCTTGTTTTCTAGTCATTTTATTATGTGAATAATTTTTGATTTTATCATCTTCTTTTCAGCCATTGCAAGGGATTGACGGGTTTTGTCTTGAATCGAATTTCAAAATACAGCGAAATCCCTTCTAAAGAACCTATGTCACCAACAAGAGCAATAGGTTGTTTGCTTTTAACGAAGTCGCCATTTTTAACCAGGAATTCCGACAGGTGTCCATAGAGCGAGTGATAAGTCAATCCGTGGTCGATTATAAGCAGGTTGCCGTATCCCCGTAAATGATCTGAGTAAACGACTTTGCCTGGATGGATGGATTTGATAACCATGTAGTTTTTACTGGGCGAAATTTCGATTCCGTTATTCATGGTGATCGTTTTAAATCGAGGATGTCTCTGAGGACCAAATGAAGTGGACACTTTCCCCTCAATTGGCCATGGAAGTTCACCTTTTTTTTCATAAAGTGGAATGAGAAGAAAAGGGAAGGAAATTTCCTCCTTGTGTAGTTTTTCTATTAAAAGCTGTAGTTGTTGTGCCCTTTCATTTAACTCGTCTAGAGTCTGGAGAAACATTTTCCTATTTTCTTTTATTTGCTTGATGAGGGCTCTGCTTTCACTTTCTTGACCTTCGAGCTCTTTTCTCTTTTGTTTAGTGTTCTGAATCAAATGCGAGCTCTCTTTCTTTTTTGTTTCAAGGTTTTCTTCAGCTGTTTTAAGCTGAGCCAGGGTTTTTATGTAATCAGCGATGATGTTTTCCTGGTACTGGGCCAGTAGTGTTAAATGTTTATTTTCAGAAATAAGGGTCCCTACATCTTCTGCCTGAAGCATAAACTGGAGAGAGTTGAATTTCCCGAATTTATACATGGTTATGAGAATTTTCTCGATGGATTGTTTTTCTTTATCAAGCTTTGTTTTTAGATTGGGAATGTTTTTTTTAATTGCAGAGAGTTCACGATTAGTTTTCCCCAACTGCATTGTATACAGGGTAATTTCTTTCTTGATTAAATTTTTCTTAAAGCCAATCCTGTCTAACCTGGAAAGAAAAGTTGATTCTTTTTTTTCTTCTTCTTTTATTTTTTTCTGAAGCTGATAAATCTGTGAGGATAAATTTGACAGGCGTTTCTGGTATTCGGTAACATCCTGTTGGCCAAATACGCCAGGAGAGGAGGCGATAGTCAGAATTAAAAAAATGCCCATGAGGAAGTGAGATTTCTTAAGCGGTTT
>JADHWO010000055.1 GCA_016783445.1 Candidatus Aminicenantota bacterium | reverse complement strand
TTAAGTTTTTAGCTTCGCTTTGTTTACTGAGATTGAAGCGGGCGTAGTTCAGTGGTAGAACGTCTGCTTGCCAAGCAGAAGGTCGTGGGTTCAAATCCCATCGTCCGCTCCAGACTTACCCCTTATTTTTCAATAGGTTCCTTTAATTTTTATTCACAGTTAATTTATGATAGAAGTAAATTTTTTCTTTATCCTAATCTTTACCACGTTTTTATAAATAAGCCACAATGTTATTATAAGTACGTCACAATTTTGAAAATAGATAATGGTTTGGCAGTGATTTTTTGAATAAAATTAAAACAGTTCTTGAAGTTTATTGAAAAATGAATTAATTTTTTACTCTTTGAGAAAGTCTTAGGGAAGATTTCCTGTTTTAGAAGGAGTTTTTAATGGGTTTGAAAAAATTTATTATCAATCTTGCCCCCACTCCTATGGTTAAGCTTTTTGCCAAACCTTATGTGGCAGGAGACTGTATTGAAGCGGCGATAGACACAGCGCGAAATTTTTGTGAAGACAGACATGTGTGCTCCACAATTGACCTGCTGGGTGAGGAGTTGGAAAGTGATGAAGAAGTCCAGGACACTGTTAGTGTATACAAAAGGCTTATTGACGTACTGGGTCCCCAGGATTATGCAACTATTTCCCTGAAACCGACACAGCTTGGAAGCCACCGTGGTACAGAACACTGCAAGAATGTTATTGAGGGAATCGTTAAACGAGCAGAGCAGCATAATATTAAAGTGACTCTGGATATGGAGGATCATTCCTTTACTGATATGACCCTGGATATATTCCGTGCTATTAAAAAAGTTCATCCTACTTTTGGAACAGTGTTACAATCCCGTCTTTTTCGCACCGAAAATGATATAAAATCCTTAAAAGGTTTGGACGCACGTATCCGTATTTGTATTGGCATATACAATGAACCAAAAGATATTGCCTTGCAAAACAAACCTGAAATGAAAAAGAAGATGCTTCAACAAATAGAAGTCTTATTTAAAGAAGGTCATTATCCTGAAATCGCTACTCACGATGAAGCAGTCATAAATGAAGCAATTAATATAGCCGAAAGGCTGAATATGAAGAAGGATAAGTATGAGGTTCAGATGCTTATGGGTGTTCCGAGGAAAGCTTTTCAGGACGAACTTATTCAGAATGGTTTTCTTGTTCGCCTTTATGTTCCATTTGCAGAGAAATGGAAATTTGCAATAGCATACTGCAAAAGAAGATTGGCCGCCAATCCTGCAATGGCCACTTATATATTGAAGAATATTCTGCGTAAATCCACCGGTAAGTGTTAAATATCAAAAAATAGTGTCAGAGTTTTATAACTTCAAAGGTCAAAGCAACATTTAGTTTTTTCCAGATAGTTCAGTTTTTTATTAAGGCATATGGACATATCCTGGTTGTTGAAGTATAGGAAGTCTAACTCCGTAATCATTGACAGAATTTTTTCTTTTTGGTAGTTTAAACCCAGAGATTTATTTTGCTTATAGAAGTTAAAGCGGGCTTAGTAAAGCTGTCAAACGCCTGCTTGCCAATTGGGAGTACATGGGTCCGATCTCATTGATTACTCCTTAGTATCTTTAATGGTCTAATGTCTATAGAAATAAAGGCGCGGTACCCAAGTGGCTAAGGGAGAGGTCTGCAAAACCTTGATTCGTCGGTTCGAGTCCGACCCGCGCCTCCAAATCTCGAATAAAAATTACAATTTTTTATAAACAATCAACTTTATGACAGAGTCAAAAATTATATAGTTTCTCAAACTGTTACTTGAATGAGGATGAACTTATTGTCTCGGGTTCAGGGGATACTTTTAAGACCCAGAGAAGAATGGACTAGGATTAAGGAAGAACCTCTTTCTGTTTCCCAGCTTTTTACTTCTTATGTGTTGATTCTTGCTGCTGTCCCTCCTGTAACTCGATTTCTGGCAAATCTCTTGTATGGCCAGTTTAAAAGGCCGTTTTCCGGATGGAGCTGGACTGTAGCCGGAAGAGATTTACTCTTCTCTGTGATTACTTATGTGTTCTCTTTATTAGTTGTTTTTATTTCTGGGAGATTAATTTGTGCCCTGGCTCCAATTTTCTCCTCTAGTCAGAACCGCGTCAACGCAATAAAAATTGCCATTTTTTGTATGACGCCTTTCTGGATTGGCGGGCTGCTTTATCTAATTCCTCAAGCAGGATGGGTCCTGAAGCTGTTATTCAGCCTTTATGGAATTTATATCCTCTATCTCGGAATTACTGCAGCCCTGATGGATACCCCTCAAAAAAAAGTGGTTGGCTATTCAATCACAAGCAGCCTGCTTATAATAGTGTTGATAGTAGGTGTGGAGATAATTTTAAAAGTTCTTTTTGCTGTATGGGGAGTATCAAGAATCGGCTAGTTCACTCAAGATTTTAAGAAAAGCCTCTTGAGGAGAGGGGGCTTCTGTTATCGGTCGCCCTATAACGAGATAATCTGCGCCCTTCTTAATGGCAAGCGAGGGAGTCATAATCCTTTTTTGATCATGTGCAGCTGCCCATAAAGGCCGAATACCCGGGGCAACAACGAGTAAGTCTCTGCCGGTTTCTTTTTTTACTATCTCAATTTCTTGAGGAGAACATACTACACCGCCCACTCCAGCTTCCTTGGCTAGCTTTGCCAGCCTGAGAACCTGTGAAAATGTATCATCAGTCATACCTATTTCTCGGAGTTGATCGCTCTTAAGGCTTGTTAATACAGTCACAGCTAAAAGAAGAGGTTTCTCCACCCCTTCTTTGTCTGCTTCAGCTGCTGCGGAAGCAACAGCCTTTTCCAGCATTTCTCGCCCTCCGGAAGAATGAAGGGTAAGCATATGGACGCCGTGTCTTACTCCCACTTTTACAGCTTCGGCTACGGTGTTAGGAATATCATGGAGTTTTAAATCCAGAAAAACTTTTTTTCCCAGAGCTTTGATTTTTTCAAGCAGGGAAGGCCCTTCAGCAGTAAAAAGCTCAAGGCCTACTTTAAATATTTCAACTCCCTCAAGCTGATTAATAAGAGAGAGAGCTTCTCCTCTATTTCCGACATCAAGAGCTATAATAATCCTTTTAGCAAAATCCTCTTTTTTATTCATGTTAATTTCCTTTTTTTACGAGTACCTGTTTCCCTAAACTTTAAGTGTTCCTATAATGGTTTCAATTTTATCTATTCCTTTTTTCTGGCAGTATGTTTTTAATTCCTCAATAATTTTTACTGTGGTTTCTGGGTCAATAAAGTTTGCCGTTCCAACCTCCACAGCTTTGGCTCCTGTGATTAAATATTCAAGTGCGTCTTTACCTGAAGAGATTCCACCTATGCCTATTACAGGGATTTTTACATGACTTACTACCTGATAGACCATCCTGAGCACTAAAGGTTTGATGGCAGGTCCGCTGAGTCCGCCAAAAGTGTTAGCCAGTATGGGTTTTTTTGTCTCTATGTCCACTGCCATAGCCAGGAAGGTGTTAACTAACGATAGGGCATCTGTCCCGGCTTCCTGAGCGCTTAGGGCGATTTCTACAATATCTGTAACATTGGGAGAAAGTTTTGTTATGACTGGGCGGGAGCTGCTTTTTTTAACAAGGCTGACAACGGAAAAAGTATCCTTGGGGCTTAAGGCAGGGCAGAGGCCATCTTTTTTTACATTGGGGCAGGAAATATTAAGCTCGTAGGCTGAAATACCTTCTTCTTTGTTCAGCCGTTCCACAACAGAGGCATATTCCTCATTGCTCTCCCCGCAAACATTAACGATAATGGCTGTGTTGTATTTTCTGAGTTCGGGGAGGATTTCTTCTGAGAATCTCTCCACACCTACTCCAGGAAGGCCGATTGCATTTATGAGCCCGCCTGGAGTTTCGACAAGGCGAGGAGGAAGATTTCCCGGGCGTGGAGAAAAGTACAGACCTTTAACAACAAACCCTCCAAGTTTATTCAAGTCAATAAAAGGAGAAAACTCAAGGCCGTAGCCAAAAGTTCCGCTGGCGGCTAGAACAGGATTTTTAAGTTTGATAAAACCTAAATCAACCGAAAGATCTGTCATTTTTCCTCTTCTGTCCAGATAATCTCTTCCCTGGAAAAAACAGGGCCTTCTTCACAGATTTTAGTCCATTCTTCTTTAAAATTCTTTTTTATCTTTTTTACACACCCCCAGCAGGCCCCAAATCCACAGCCCATAACAGACTCCAGAGAGAATTCAGCCGGGATGTTCTTTTCCTGTGTGATTTGAGCAATTTTTTTCATCATCTCCTCAGGACCGCAGGCAAACACACAGGATGGATTAAGTTTTTCAAGTTCAGCTTTAAAAAAGTCACTGACAAATCCTTTATATCCAAAGGAACCGTCATCAGTAGAACAGAACAGCTCAATGCCGTCTTTTTCAAATTTCTCCTTAAGGGGAAGGTCTTTATGGCTTTTTCCACCATAAAAGATCTTAACTGAAGCTCCGGAAGAACAGAGTTCTTGGGAGAGAAAATAAAGAGGGGCAATCCCTCTTCCTCCTCCCACAGCAACAATAACTTTATCCTGAAAGCTTTCACCCGTAACAAATCCTTTCCCTAATGGCCCTAAAATATCAAGGGATTCGCCAATTCTTTTCTGGCTCAAAAGACTTGTTCCAAGACCTGTTATCTGGAAGAAAATCTCGATATTTTTTTTCTCTTTGGAGTGAATGCTGAAAGGACGCCTTAAAAGAGGTTGTGGTTGAGCGCTAATTCGGACCATAATAAACTGGCCGGGCAGGGCTTGAGAGGCAATGCCGGAAGATTCCAGGGAGAAAAGGTAATAGTCCTCCCAGTTTTTTTTACCGACTATGAGTGCTTGGGGGTCTTTTATCATATTTGCTCGGATTTACCGAGACAAAAATATCAAAATCTCTTCTTGATGGCAATAAAAACTTTGACAACCTTAGTCCATTTTGCTAATAATCAAAACTCCCCTTAATTATAATTATTTATTTCTGGAGGAATAATAAATGGATATTTCCAAAAGGGGTCAAGAAATCCAGCCTTCTCCCATAAGGAAATTGAAGCCTTATGCGGATAAAGCTATAGAACGGGGAATTCATGTCTACTTTATTAACATTGGACAGCCTGATATCCCAACTCCTCAGCCTATTCTGGATGCTATTCGTGGCTATGACGAAAAGGTCCTTAGCTATGGGCCTGCCCAGGGATTATTGGAGTTAAGACAGGCCATTGCAGATTATTTTACTTCTTACAACATCCCTCTAACATCTGAGAACGTGATCATTACTATAGGCGGCTCAGAGGCTATTCACTTTTCTTTTTGTGTTGTGGCTGACCCTGGCGATGAGATTATCATACCCGAGCCTTTCTACACTAATTACAATGGCTTTGCATCTTTTGCAAACGTAAAAATTGTTCCCTTAACTCTGCGTATTGAGGATGGATTTCGCCTTCCTCCAAAGGAAGAGATAGAATCCAGGATAACTTCAAAGACAAGGGCGATTCTGCTCTGCTCTCCAAATAATCCCACTGGAACGGTTTATACACCTGAAGAATTGGAGAGGGTAATTTCCATAGTTGAGGAACATGATCTCTTTTTGATCGGGGATGAAGTCTATAAAGAGTTCGTCTATGAGGGGAATACGCACAAGAGCATCCTGGAATACGAAGAGGTCAAGGATAGAGTTATAGTTGTAGACAGCATCTCAAAACGTTTTAGCAGCTGTGGAGCCCGGGTGGGTGCTGTTGTGACGCGAAATGAAGAGTTGTACCAGTCTCTTCTCAAATTTGCCCAGGCCAGGCTCTGCCCTCCTTCTGTGGAGCAGAAGGCTGCTCTTGCTGCTTACCGCATGGGTTTGGATTATTTCCAGCCTGTTAGAGAAGAATATGAAAAGCGCAGAGACATTTTGTTTGAAGGATTAAAAGATATCCCTGGAATCGTTATCCATAAACCTCAAGGAGCTTTTTATATCATTGTTAGGCTGCCCATAAAAGATGCGGAGCATTTTGTTAAATGGATGCTTACGGATTTTTTTCTTGATAAAAAAACAGTCATGGTAGCACCAGCCCAGGGCTTTTATTGCTCGCCCGGTAAAGGTAAAGATGAAGTGAGAATAGCATATGTGCTTAAAGAGGAAGATTTAAGGCAGGCTATCGATGTTTTTAAAGAAGGGCTTAACAAATACATGAGTGTTTTTTCTTAGCCTGAAATTTGAAGTTTGACCCTGTACACGTTTAAGTTTAAGGGGTCGTGTCTCAACATTTGACACTTCTCTTGAATTTTTCCAAAAGCGACTGTAATTGAGAAATATCCTAGCTTTTTGAATTTTTGAAGTTTGACCCCGTACACGTTGACCCCTTAATACTTGAATTTTCAATATGTTGCGTGTATATTTTTGAGATAATCAGTTGAGGAGTTAAAAAATGGCTAATAAAAGTGTGTACTTTTTTGGGAAAGGTCATGTCGAGGGTGACAAAGATATGAAAGATATCCTTGGAGGGAAGGGTGCGAACCTGGCAGAGATGGCGGGAATTGGTGTCCCAGTTCCTCCAGGTTTTACTGTTTCTACAGAGGTTTGTAGCAACTTTGCCAAGTTAGGCAATAAAATTCCATTTGAAGTTGAAGAAGAAATACTTATCAACATGAAAAAATTGGAGGAAGTAACCCAGCATAAATTCGGTGGGGAAAAAAATCCACTTCTTGTTTCTGTCCGCTCAGGAGCCAAATTTTCCATGCCAGGAATGATGGATACTGTTTTGAATCTTGGCTTGAATGACAAAACTCTTGAAGCTCTGGCCAAAAAGAGCAAAAACAGAAGATTTGCATTGGATTGTTATCGCCGGTTGATTCATATGTTCGGGGATGTTGTCCTGGAGATTCCCAAAAAAAAGTTTGAAGAGATCCTGAAAAAGAAAAAGAAAGAAAATAAAATTGTTCATGATTTTGATCTATCTGAAAAACATCTGGAAGAGCTTATTTCTGATTATAGAAGCCTCGTCAAGAAAGAGAGTGGGAAAGAATTCCCCCAGGATGTTATAGAACAGCTGCTTATGTCCATATCCGCTGTGTTTGAATCCTGGAACAATCCTCGAGCTGTGACTTATCGACGTCTGAATTATATTCCTGATGACCTGGGCACTGCGGTTAATATCCAGCAGATGGTTTTTGGAAATATAGGGAAAAGTTCAGCCACCGGAGTTGGATTCACCAGGAATCCAGCAACAGGAGAAAAGGAGCTGTATGGTGAATATCTTTTTAATTCTCAGGGGGAGGATGTTGTAGCAGGAATTAGAACCCCTTCTCCCCTTAACTCTTTGGAAAAAGAGATGAGTGCGTCTTATACAGAATTAGAAGAGATTACCAGCAGGTTGGAGAAACATTACCGTGATGTTCAAGATTTTGAGTTTACGATTCAGGAGGACAAGCTTTATATGCTACAGACAAGAAGCGGGAAAAGAACAGGGATGGCTGCTGTTAAGATTGCTGTAGATATGGTCAAGGAAGGATTGGTAGACAAAGAAGAAGCTCTGCTGATGGTAGAGCCAGAGGCTTTAAACCAGCTTCTCCATCCAGTTTTTGATTCCGAAGAAAAAATAAAACATACAGTCCTCGCTCAAGGATTGGCTGCATCCCCCGGTGCCGCAGCAGGGCAAGTGGTTTTTAGTGCTGATGAAGCTGTAGCCTGGAAAAAAGAAGGTAAAAAAGTCATTTTAGTCCGGGAAGAGACATCTCCTGATGATATTCATGGGATGAGCGCTTCTCAAGGCATCCTTACAGCGACAGGTGGAATGACTTCCCATGCGGCTGTGGTGGGGCGGCAGATGGGAAAGCCTTCTGTCGTGGGATGTGGAGAGATAAAGCCAAAAGAGGAACAAAAGTTCTTTCTCGCTGGAAAAACAAAAGTTAAAGAGGGGGACTGGATTTCAATCGATGGAACCCTTGGAGAAGTCCTCCACGGTCAAATTCCAACTCAGCCTTCTGAAATTATCCAGGTAGTCCGGGGAGAGAAGAAGCCCGAAGAGTCAAAAATTTACCAGGATTTTACAAAACTGCTCTTCTGGGCTGATCAGACTAAAAAGTTAAAAGTTAGAGCCAACACAGATACGCCCGAGGATGCCAGGATAGCCCTTGCTTTTGGAGCGGAAGGTGTAGGTCTGGCGCGAACCGAACACATGTTTTTTGAGAAGGATAGACTTCCTTTTATTAAAGAAATGATTCTTGCTGAAACAGAGGAAGAGAGACGAAAAGCATTAAGCAAGCTTTTACCCTTTCAAAAGAAAGATTTTTACGGGCTGTTTAGGGAGATGAGAGGTCATCCTGTAACGATCCGCACACTTGATCCCCCTCTGCATGAATTTTTACCACGGAGAGAGGACCTGATGGTGGAGATAGCGGAATTAAGAGCCTCAGGGAGCAAGCAGGAGGGAAAAATTCGAGAGTTGGAGAAGTTGCTGGAGCGTGTAAAAGCCCTTTCAGAGTTTAATCCTATGCTCGGTCACAGAGGATGCCGTCTGGGAATTTCTTATCCTGAAATCATTGAAATGCAGGCTGAAGCGATTTTTGAAGCTGTTTGCCAGCTGGCAAAGGAAAGACAAAAAGTCTTTCCTGAAATCATGGTTCCTCTGGTTGGAACCAGGGAGGAGCTTGCCAACCAAAAAAGAATAATTCAGCGTGTTGCTGAAAAGACCATGAACAAGCATAAAGTTAAAGTTGAATACTCAGTGGGAACCATGATTGAAATTCCCAGAGCCGCGATTACGGCCGATGAGATTGCCCTTGAGGCTGAGTTTTTCTCCTTTGGAACTAATGACCTCACACAGACAATTTATGGTCTTTCTCGTGATGATGGTGCTGATTTTCTGGCTTATTATCTGGCTCATGGAATCTGGAAAAACAATCCATTTGAGACTGTGGACATAAATGGAGTGGGTGAAATCATGAAATTGGCTGTTGAAAAGGGCCGGAAAGTCAAGCCTGATTTAAAAATTGGGATATGTGGTGTTCATGGGGGGGATCCCCGTTCGATTTTTTTCTGTCATAAGATCGGCCTCAATTATGTGAGCTGTTCAGCCTATCAGGTACCTATTGCCCGCCTGGCAGCAGCTCAAATTGTGGTGAGGGAGAAAAAAGAAAGGGCCTCTTAAACATCACTGGGCTCTACAGCAGGTTTACGAAAACAGGTTTTTTTGATATGTATTATACTGTATGGTTCCTCTGATAAATATGTCCAAACTTTTCTGGAAGAAAAGGTTCCCTTTTAAGTTTGTATACAGTGACAAGTATTGGATAGTTGATATCGGTGAGCATGTTTTTCCGGTAGAGAAATACAGGTTAGTCTATGAAAAACTTTTACATATGGGAGCCAAGAGAGAAAATTTTCTTACTCCTCAACCTCCTAAGGAGGAAGATCTCTTTTTAGTTCATACACCAAAATACTTGAAAAAATTAAAAACCGGGGCTCTCTCGCATTCTGAGATATTAACACTGGAACTTCCTTATTCTCCTGAGCTTCTTGAGTTTGCCTTGCTGTTTGTAGGGGGAACCATTCTTGCGGCTGAAAGAGCATTAGAAGATGGGCTGGCAGTTCATATCGGAGGAGGATTTCATCATGCCTTTCCTGACCACGGGGAAGGTTTTTGTGTTTTAAATGATGTGGCTGTTTCTTTAGAGAAAGTGAAGCAGGAAGGAAAAGTTCAAAAAGCCATGGTTGTTGACTGTGATCTTCACCAGGGGAATGGGACTGCCTTTATTTTTTCAAAAAAAGATTATGCTTTCACTTTTTCCATGCATCAAATGGATCTTTATCCTGCTCAAAAACCTTCGAGCTCTTTAGATGTAGGTTTATGGTCCGGGGATGGAGATAAAGAATATCTTGAAGAGCTCCGATTGAATTTTCCTCGCCTGTATCAGGAGTTTCAGCCGGATTTAGTGTTTTATTTGGCAGGAGCTGACCCCTATGAGAAGGATCAATTAGGAAGCTTAAGAGTAACGATAGAAAGCCTTAAAGAAAGAGACAGAATTGTGATCGAGGAAGCTCGCAAGCTTCACATCCCTGTTGTTATTCTATTTGCAGGAGGCTATGCCCACAGTGTGAGTGATACAGTATCCATCCATCTCAATACAATTAAAGTCGCCCAAAAAATTCAGGGAAAATATTTTTAGTCTTTTGTTTCTTTATCTATCCAGTTTAAGTATTCTGAAGAACCTTTTAGAAGAGGAAGAGCGATAATTTCTGGTACGTCGTATGGATGAATCTCCTGAATTTTCTTTTCCAGCTCAGGAAAGAGGGAAGCTTTTGTTTTAATGAAGAGAATATGCTCCTTGTCTTTCGAAATTTTCCCCTTCCACCAGTAAAAAGATAAAGAAGATGCAGAAATAGTCACACAAGCAGCTAGTCTGTCTCTTACCAATTGGGCAGCAATTTCTTGGCCAGTTTTTTCATCGGGAACTGTTGTGAGAATCAGTATGTATTTATTCAATTTTTTGTTTATTCTTGGAGAAAGATATGGGCGAAAACCTTTGCGTCTCCAATCATGTTATCGATTATACAGTATTCATTAGGCTGGTGAGCCGTTTCATCGATTTTGGACCAACAAGCAGCGCTGAAGCCGACTCTGCGAAAGAGAGCGGCTACTGTTCCTCCTCCAATGCCAATGGCCTTTCCTTCTTTTCCGTAAACTGCTTTAATCGCCTTTTTTAAGGCTTGAACCACGGGCGCATCGGCTGAAGTCGGAGGGGCTGCAGGAGCTTTTTGAGCCTCCTCTAAGATTATTTTCACCTTGAATTCATTTTCAATTTTCTCCGTCATTTCTTTTATTTTCTCTTCAATTTCTTCGATCGTGTAGCTGGGTAAGATACGGCTGTCCATGTAAAAAATGTCTTCTCCAGGTATTGTATTGATGTTCGGGACATTGGATTCCTTTTTTGTTGGTTCAAAAGTGGAAATCGGAGGATCAAAAAGCTGATCTCTGTCTGGGAAAGCCTGGTAGAGCTTGTTTAACTCAGTGACCAGAAAAGAGGCGGCTTTGAAGCTGTTGGTTCCTTTTTCTGGAGTAGAACCGTGTGCCTGCTTCCCCAACGTCTTAAATTTTAGCCAGAGAATACTTTTTTCGGCAACTTCGATCATCGTTCCATCTTGGTTTCCTGCGTCTGGGACAATGATTAAGTCCTCCTTACGAAAAACGTCCGTGTGGCTAAGAACATAATCGATCCCTTTTTCGCTGCCTGTCTCTTCATCTGCTACCAGGGCTATTCCAATATTGTAATTAGGAAGAATTCCCTCCTCATAGAATGCCTTTGTTGCATAAAGAGAAGCCACCATGCTCTGCTGGTTGTCTTCTACTCCCCGTCCAAAAATTTTTCCTTCCTCTATCCATGCTTTAAATGGATCACCTCTCCACTGTGCCAGTTCTCCAGGAGGAACGATGTCCATATGTGTCATTACCCATATGGACTTGGATGAGCTTTTTCCCTTGAATAAGGCGAGAATATTCGGACGGTAACCCGAAGGGGCATCCAGATCAGGAGCCTTAATAACTTCAATATTGCTAAATCCATTTTTATTTAAAAAATCAAGCAGGAGCTCTGCCTTTTTTTCTTCTCCTTCTCCTCCACTGGCAGGAGAAATAGCCTGGAGGGAGCAAAGTTTGATTTGTTTATCGATCATTTCGTCACGGAAACTATCGATCCTGTTTGCAATTTTTTCCATTTGGCTCATGGGAATTCTCCTTTCCTGAAAAAATATATCATCGCCATAGACAAGAAGCAAGTCTTTCAATACTTTTTAATGCTCTGAGTTATGGTTTTTCTCAGGCTCTTATTTCCTTTATTTTCTATAGTTTTATTATAAGAAATGAAAAATTCATCTCTTCTGGGGAGGGAAGAATATCTTGATGCCAAGGTAGTAATAATGAGCTACTGAGAAAACAGTGAATGTTAGAGTTAATAAATAGAGCCAGTTGAGATACGGCGAAGAGACTTGGATGGAATTAAAAAATAAAACAAGCAGGATAACTGTTACTTGAAGGACAGTGCAAATTTTTCCAAGAATGGAAGGCGGAAAGCTTTTTTGACCTCTCAACTTGTAAGCGAAAAATACACTTGAGACTATAAGCAAGTCTCGGCTTATGACAACAATTGTAAGCCAGCGAGGTATTACGTTTGGTGAGTTGAGAGCCGGAACAGTCAGGACGATATAAGATGCGGTCATAAGCAGCTTGTCTGCAGCAGGATCAAGTAAAGCACCGAGCTTTGTTTTTAGATGCCAGACTCTGGCTGTAAAGCCATCCAATACGTCTGTAAAGCCAGCTGCTAGAAAAACTAAAAATGCCCCAAGCGTTTTTCGTTGAAACATTAAGAGAAGGAAAACAGGGATAAGAAGGATTCTTAAGAGGCTGAGAATATTAGGCAGGTTAATTATATTATTCTTATCTTTTTTCCTCATCGAATGAGTATGTTTTACGATTTTATAAATCAGGCCTATTTTATCAAAGCCAGGATTATGTCCATAAGCTTTATAGCTTCCTGTCCTGAAAGAGAAATGTCTGGATTAAACGATCTGTCCAGAGAAAGCTCCATAATGTTGTAGGAGAGAATCTGGATAATCGGTTGATAATAGTAATTATGTGAGGAAACGTCTGAGATTTCAATCTTGTCGGGTGGGATTTGCTGAATAAATTTAAAACCTTTCTTTTCTAAATAATTAATGAAACGAAGGAGAATTTCAGCCATTTCAGCGCGTGATACAATTTTCTTCGGCTGAAAAGTGTGATTGGGATAAATATCCAGAATTCCTATAGAAGTCATTTGAAGGATGAATTTTGATGCCCAAGAGGTTGATATATCGATAATAATGGGAGGTGTACCAGAGATTTCATCTGCGATTCCTTTAAATTTAACAGCAAGAAGGGCAGCTATTTCTTCTTTAGATACAGATTCTGAGGAAGGGATGGAATTGTATCGGCTGGGAAGTTCAAAAATACCTAACTTGTTTTTTAGGCTCTCGATTAGATTCTTGATCTCTTTATTGTTTGGCTCTAGACTTAGCAGCTTTTCGTAGGCTTCAAGGCTTTTGGAATACTGCGCTGATTGATATAGGGCTTCTGCATAATTTTTTAATATTTTTTTGTCCATGGGTTCATTTGAGCTTGCAGCTTTAAGATGAACCAGTGCATTTTGAAATTTGTTTTCTTTTTTGTAGATTTCAGCAAGAAGAAGATGAGATTCTGTAGACTGAGGGGAATAATAAAGAGCTTTTAAGAAAGCTCCCTTGCTTTTTTCCGAGTCTCCTTCGTCAAGTGCTGTTTTTCCTTCCTTAAGAGCTTCTTTAGTTTTCCTGTCTTTAAGAGTTTCGTACTGATTCTTAGCCCAAGCGTGTGTTGGATCTTTTTTGAGAATTTCTCTGAACTCGGCAAAGGCACGGTCGTCACGACCTGTTTTTAGGTAAATTTGGGCCAGGCCTGAATGAATAAGAGCGAGGTCAGGGTAGCTAATCAAGGCTTTTTTGAAGAAGTTTTCAGCTGGCTGCAGTTCGTTCAGAACATAAGAGACGTAACCTAAGCCCATGTAATAGACAGAATTTTGAGCTCCTAATTTGGATATTGTTTTTTTTGCTTTGTCTCCCCTGCCTTGTCTCAGATTTTGCCAGGCCTCCTCAGCGAGTATCCTTTCCTCAAGAGTAAGCTCTGCCATAATGGAAGGGGGGAGGTTCCCTACGTAAAGAGATGGGGGTGGTGCCAGACGGCTTGCACATGACCAAAACAAAGCTGAGAGTAAGATAATACTTAATGTTTTTTTCACCAATTTTTTTCTCCTCTTTTAATATAAGGCATATAATTTAAAATGGAGTTAGGATCAGCCAAAATCTTCAATTCAAAAAAATCTCCATTTTCTCTTTTTTTTAAAATCACGGTCCATTTTGAAAAAGAATGGATCAATTCTCTTTTTGATTCGGGAATACGCAGGTAAAATATTTCCAGGTTTTTAAAAAGAGTAGCTCTGAGCAGCTCTTTGAGGCTTTGGATGCCTGCTCCTGTTTTTGCTGAGATATGAATAAATTGGTAGTTAGATCGGTTGTTTTTTGCCAGGAGTTCCTTATTGTTAGGTAAAAGATCAACTTTATTAAAAACCTTAATAACAGGGATGTCGTGGACCCCGATTTCTGAGAGTGTGGTCTCTACTGCTTCAACCTGGCTTTCATAATTGGGTGTGTTTATATCTATAACATGGAGGATACAATCAGCCTCCTTGAGTTCTTCTAGAGTAGCTCTAAAAGATGTTACCAGCTCAACTGGGATTTTTTTGATAAATCCTACTGTGTCACTTAAAAAAAAGTACAGTCCGTCTGAAAAGCTCACCCGCCGAAGAATTGGATCCAGAGTAGCAAAAAGATGGGGAGATGTGAATATTTTCTCCTTGGACAGATAGTTAAACAGGGTTGATTTCCCTGTATTTGTGTATCCTACGAGTGAAGCAACAGGGATAGGACTTTTTTTTCTGCGTTCTCTTTGATTGGCCCGTCTTTTTTGAATTTTCAAGATTTCTTTTTTAATCTTGGCAATTCTATCCTGGATTCTCCGCCTGTCTTCTTCCAGTTTTTTTTCTCCAGGACCGCGAGTGCCGATACCTCCTCCCAGCCGAGACAGTGCTTCTCCTTTCCCAAGCAGGCGGGGGAGGAGATAATTAAGCTGAGCAAGCTCTACCTGGAGTTTCCCCTCCTTGCTTCTGGCTCGCTGAGCGAATATATCAAATATCAGCTGGGTTCGGTCTATAACTTTAGTTTGAATCTCGTCTTCCAGGCTCTGCTGCTGGATTGGGCGGAGGTCGTGGTCGAAAATAATTAAGTTGGCTTGAGTTTCTTCTTTTAAACGGATTATTTCTGAGACTTTTCCTTTTCCTATGAGAAATTTTGGACTGATTTTTGTCCGGAACTGGTACGTTTCTCCAATGACTTGAGCGCCGGCTGTGTGGGCCAATCCTTTTAATTCCTGCATAGATTCTTCTGCTTCAGTTTTTTCTTTTTTATTTGTAGCAAGATGAACAAGAATTGATTTTTCCATTTTATTTTAAGTTTTTCTTAATATATCTCATAATAGAGGAAAAATCATTTGGAGAAAACCAATTGATCCCCTTCATTTTCCTGAACCAGGTCATTTGTCTTTTTGCGTAGTGGCGGGTATCCCTTTTAGTCAAAGTAATAGATTCTTCAAGAGAAATTTCTTTTTTTAGGAATTTTAAAGCATGTTTATAGCCTAGAGCACGAAAAGGAGGAGAATTTTTTTTGACTCCTTTTTGTAGAAGACCTTGCACTTCTATGATTATTCCCCTTTTGTACATTTTATCCGCTCTTTTTTCAATCCTTTTATAGAGCTCTTGCCTTTCTAATTTTAACCCAATTTTTATTATATCAAAATCTTTAACAAAAGATTTAGTGTTTAAGAAATGCTCAGAGAGAGGTTTTTGTGTTGCCTCAAAAACTTCTAACGCGCGAATAATCCTAATCTTGTCATTGCTGCCTATTTTTTGAGCATAAACAGGATCGATTTTTTTAAGTCTAGCTCTTAGGCTTTCAATTCCTTTTTCCCTGGCTTCCTTTTCCAGTTTCTGGCGGCGCAAGGGATCGCTTTTGCCTTCTGGAAAAAGACCGTTAAGAAGAGCTTTAAGGTATAAGCCGGTTCCTCCAACAATGAAAGGAATTTTATTTCTTTTTACAATATTTTTTGCAGTTTTTAGTGCCAGATGAGCAAAATCTGCGGCTGTAAATTGGGTTGAAGAGCTAACGATGTTTAGGAGATGATGAGGGATACCTTCTCTTTTTTCCAGAGGGATTTTATCTGTTCCGATATCAAAACCCTTATAAACCTGCATAGAATCACAATTTATGATTTCACCCCCAAGTTTTTTCGCCAGCCTAATGGCAGTGGAGCTTTTACCCACTCCTGTTGGGCCAAGGACAATAATGAGATTTTTAGCTTCAGATAACAATTTTTATTATAAGAAACAGCACAAGAAGAGTTATAAAAATTAAAAGAGCCAGAATCTGCTTTCTCTTCAATTTAATTCCCCTATTCTTTTTTTACTGAATAAGCCTTGATTAACGGCGATCTTAGACTTTTGGAG
>JADHWO010000054.1 GCA_016783445.1 Candidatus Aminicenantota bacterium | reverse complement strand
GCTTTTTAAAACTTCAGCAACTACAGAATCTTCTTTTGAATTTCTAACGCCAATAACCATGTCTCCCTTTTTTTCTAACGCTGACTTCAAACTTTTTTCTTCTGGTATTGTATCGCCACACAAAAAAATAAACCTTCCTGTAATTATACTTTTTAATGTTGATAAAAAGTCTCTCATTTGTTCAACTTACTATTATCATTTAAAGATACTTTCTCGTGTTTGTTCATGGTTCAGTCTTGCTCATTTAATCATCTTTTTGGAACTATATATTTATAATCAATCCAAGAGGATCCTGATCCGAATTCCTCCTTGTAATTTTTACATGAAGGGCACAGTGAATATTTCGGATGTTGATCCCTTCTTGCTCTGAATTTTTTCTTACAGCGAAAGCAGATTGCTTGTTTTGTCATCTCCCGATTTCCTCCATTAGTGACACTTTAAAAGTAGATCTTTTTACACTCAAGCCATTCTATTTAGTACATATCGCTTGGTGGCGGATATTTAGGAGCTTTCTCTTCTTCAGGAATTTCAGATACCAATCCTTCTGTGTTGAGGAGTAAGCCAGCGATACTTGAGGCATTCTGAAGAGCGATTCGTACAACCTTAGTCGGATCAAGGACACCGGATTTGACTAAATCTTCATATTTTTCTGTCAGAGCATTGAATCCCATATCTTGGTCCATTTCTTTGACCTTCTCCACTACAATAGAGCCTTCATATCCGGCATTGTCCGCAATTTGGCGCAACGGCTCTTCGATAGCTCTCTTAACAACATTCACACCAATCTGCATATCGTTATTGAACTTTAAAGCTTCGAGAACTTTTTGACATCTTAAAAGAGCAACTCCTCCGCCGGGGACAATCCCTTCTTCGACTGCAGCTTTTGTAGCATGCATGGCATCTTCAACTCTTGCCTTTTTCTCTTTGAGTTCGGTCTCAGTGGCTGCTCCGATTTTAATCAAAGCCACACCGCCAACCATCTTGGCTAATCTCTCTTGAAGTTTTTCCCTGTCATAATCAGAAGTGGTTTCTTCGATCTGGGTTCTTATCTGCTTGATCCGGGCCTTGACTTCCTCCTGCTTTCCTTTACCTTCAATAATGGTGGTGTTATCTTTATCGATAACGACTTTCTTAGCATCAGCCAGCCAATCGACGCTGACATTTTCAAGCTTGACACCGATGTCTTCAGTGATGACCTTACCACCGCTCAGAACAGCGATATCCTCCAGCATGGCCTTACGTCTGTCACCGAACCCAGGAGCTTTTACGGCACAACAAGCAAATGTTCCCTTAAGCTTATTAACAACAAGAGTTGCAAGAGCTTCGCCCTCGACTTCTTCGGCTATAACTAAGAGCGACTTCCTCATCTTGGCAACATTCTCTAGCAACGGCAGAAACTCTCTCAAGTTACTGATCTTCTTTTCATGAAGAAGAATTACCGGATCTTCTAAAACACACTCCATCCTATCAGGATCAGTGATGAAATAGGGAGAAAGATAGCCGCGGTCAAATTGCATTCCTTCAACGATTTCCATTGTTGTCTCTAAACCTTGGGCTTCTTCAACGGTGATTACACCGTCTTTCCCGACTTTATCCATGGCTTCCGCAATAATCTTTCCTACAGACTCATCATTATTGGCTGAAATGGCTCCAACCTGCACAATCATCTCCCCGCTTACTTCTCGGCTAAGTCTCTTCAGTTCTTTGACAATCTCCTCGACTGCCTTCTCTATTCCTTTTTTGATTAAGTTGGGATTAGCACCGGATGTTACATATTTTAAGCCCTCAGAATAAATTCTTT
Source organism: Candidatus Aminicenantota bacterium (assembly GCA_016783445.1). Classification (GTDB taxonomy): domain Bacteria; phylum Acidobacteriota; class Aminicenantia; order Aminicenantales; family Aminicenantaceae; genus JADHWO01. The sequence continues at coordinate 14,728 of JADHWO010000054.1, read as the reverse complement.
GAGCCAAAACAGTAGCCGTGGTTGTTCCGTCCCCAGCCACATCAGAAGTCTTGGAAGCGACTTCTTTAACAAGCTGGGCACCCATGTTCGCCAAGTGATCCTTGAGTTCGATTTCTTTGGCCACAGTGACACCATCCTTTGTGCTGGTAGGAGAGCCGAACTTCTTATCTAAAATAACGTTTTTTCCCCTGGGACCTAAGGTTTCCTTGACTACATTGCTTAAAGTATTTACGCCTTTTAAGAGTGATTGTCTAGCTTCTTCACCAAGTGTTATTTGTTTTGCCATTTTTTCTCCTTTTCACAAAATCAGGTGATCTTAGCTAAAATTTCTTCTTCACGAACGATGATATGTTCAACATCACCAATAGTTACCTCAGTCCCACTGAATTTTCCGATGAGAACCTTATCACCCTTCTTAACTTCGAGTGGAATAACTTTACCCTCTTCTGTCACGCGGCCTTTCCCCACTTCTATAACTTTTGCTTCTTGGGGTTTTTCTTTGGCTGTGTCGGGAATTATTATTCCGCCTTTCTTAACTTCTTGTTCTTCTAACCTTTTAAGAAGAACTCTGTCGTGTAAAGGTATTACTTTCATTTGAATCTCCTACGTTAAAATTAAATCTTGTATTTTTACCTATAAAAACCTTACATAGAATATTAGCAAAATTCATGCCATCTCCTTTTTTTTATTTCCCAATTTAATTTCTTTTTCTAAGAAAAAAATTTAAATCCAAGAATTGAGATTTTAAGGGATTATTCCTCAGCGATGGTAACAGGATTTTCTACTCTCAATAATCCGTATTAACAAAAAGAAAAAAACTTCAATCGGAACTGAAAGTTCCTAAAAATTAAAATTCGGAACTAAGATATCTTGTTTGAGTTTCTCTTTAATTTACACTAATTCTTAAAAATTACTAACGCTCTCTAATGACAAAACTCAATCTATTATAAAAACCTCTTAGTTCATAATTCGTTTATGGATTTAACCTGTAAGAAAATTCCCCCTTAAATATCAAAAGAACAAAAAGTTGGCATGTTTAATGCTTCTTAAAATAGATGTAGATCATTATCCGAAAGCCGATTCTAATGAGCTGATGAAAATAGAAAACAGAAACGGACTTATAACAATAAGAGGCATTGTTACCCCTGTGGATTGGGATGAAAAAGGCAATGTGGTCGCTACTGCTATTTCGACTCATACAGAGGAGGAGTATCTTGTTATTAATGATTCCAAAGGAAAAGAATTATTAAATCTAATCCAAGAAGCAGTGGAAGTGAGTGGTTTGGTGAAAGAATTGGCAGGGACAAAAATAATCACAGTAAAACATATAATAAATTGGAAAATAAATAAAAGTCACCAATTGGCTAAAATTAAAAAGAAAAGATATTAGCTTGCCACCATTGCTGTTCTAACATCTTTACCTGCTGCCATCTCCCCTTAAATTGGCCTTCCAGTCCTTAATCATAAATCTTTTTCTTTTAGAACTATTATTTGTGATATAATTCTTATGAAAAACGGCTTCATGATATCTCAATTAAGCAAATGAATTCCATCCTGGTTGTATCCAAAGAACAAGAGGTTTTCTGTATATTCCTTTCTTGCTTTTCCTCGAAATCCAGGATTGTCAAGGCACACTCAAAGGATGCCGCTTTAGCTATGCTTCGGAAAAAGCCTTACGATTTAATCTTTATTGACCTGGAAATCCTCAGAGAATCTGGCAGCGAATATAAAACGGCTTTGCAGCCATTCTGGCATTTGTTTCCCACTGCTGAGATTATAGTCATGTTTTCTCAAGAAATGATCCGAGAAGCAGTTAAGGTTGTCAAGGCAGGTGCTAACAATTATTTGACCTACCCAATAAACCTGGATGAATTAAGATATATAACTGAAAGTATCCATGAATCTAAAATAATGCAATCTGAGCTTGATTACCTGCGGGAACAATTCTGGCTATCGGATGCATTAGAAATAGCTCAGACTAAAAGTCTTGCAATGCAAAAAGTATTCATCAAGATCCGATCCGTCGCTCCCACCATAAGTACCGTCCTCCTGACAGGTGAAACAGGAACTGGAAAAGGGGTGCTGGCGAATCTTATCCACCGACATAGCAACCGAAGAAATAATCAATTTATTAGCGTACACTGCGGAGCAATCCCAGATACCCTTTTGGAAAGCGAACTTTTCGGACACGAGAAAGGAGCATTCACTGGAGCTTATCGAAGAAAACTGGGAAAATTTGAGATTGCCAAGGAAGGGACAATCTTCCTTGATGAGATAGGAACCATTACGCCATCTGCACAGATTAAGCTCCTGCAGATATTACAGGACAAGACTTTTCAACGCGTTGGGGGGGAAGAAATTATCGAAGCCAATATAAGAATTATTGCAGCCTCAAATATAGATCTAAAAAAGCTGTCTGAGGAGGGTCAATTCAGGAAAGACCTCTATTACCGGTTAAATGTTTTTCCCATTGAAATCCCTCCATTGAGAGAGAGAGTAGAAGATATTCCTCATGTTGTTGAAGTGATTTTGAAAAAAATGAACAAATTTCATTCCAAGGAGATTCTTGATGTCCATCCCCATGTGATGGAAGGTTTTCAACGATATTCTTGGCCAGGAAATATTCGGGAACTAGAAAACCTAATAGAAAGAGCCTACATACTAGAAACCTCTTCTATTCTAACTCCAGAGAGCTTTCCAAGCGAACTTTTTGAATCTGAAGCTCCTTCAGTAAGTATTAAAACAGATGCTTCTCTTACCCTTGCAGAAGTGAGACAGCAAAGCATCGAAGACATAGAAAGACTCTATCTAAAAAAACTATTGGCTAACAATAAAGGAAAAATAAAAGACTCTGCAACAGCAGCAGGAATTTCTACTCGTCAACTGCACAAATTGATGAAAAAATACAGCTTTCGAAAAGAACAGTTCAAATCATTAGTGTAATGGGCCAATAAATTCTTCTACAGCCACTTCCTTTTTTTGAAATAAATCACCATGGAAACTACAATGACAACAATTATTGCCCATACTATTAAATAACTCCATCTCCATCCGAGTTCAGGCATAAATTTAAAATTCATTCCATAGATTCCAACAATGAAAGTTAATGGAATAAATATTGTGGCAATCATCGTAAGAACCTTCATAACTTCGTTCATTTTATTACTGATACTTGATAGATATGTATCATGTATCCCGGACAGCATGTCCCTGAATGTTTCTATAGTATCAATCACCTGAACCGTATGATCGTAGACATCTTTGAGATATATGCGTGAGGTTTCCAACCCTGTCATCATCAAAGCGATAGAAGCAACCCTTACAAAGAGGAAAGAACCCAAGACGGCCAGTAAAGTAGGAAAGAGAAAATATAAACTTCTCTTTTTTATCCCTCCTTAAGCATTTATTTTTTTAAACAATTTTTCGTCTTAATATCTAGAAAATCTATTCTAGCCGATGGACTTTCCTGTTCCGCTAAAAATATCTTAAATGAAACTATCAACTAAAGTAAAACTACATTGATAAACTCCGACTTTAATGGGTAATCTTTCCATATGCAAAAGAGAGCTCACGATTATGTCTAAATTCAAAGGCTAACCTCTTTTTTTGCAACAATCTGTTTATCCATTGTTCTTTTATTCGTTATTTCGATCCTAAATCGCAAACCAGCTGCTTTCAAAATGGCTCCCAGCATTTCAGCGTAGGACATTCTTGCAATTTTTGCCATTTTTGCAAGGTGTCCATCCCAGCACCATCCTGGATTTGGGTTTACCTCGAGAAGTCGAGGACCGCCTTTAGCATTCAATCTCCAATCAAATCTACAGTAATCCCTGCATTCTAGCCTCTCGAATAGTTTTAAACACCATTCTATGATAAGTTTCTTCGTATCCTCTGGAAGTTCTGCTGGAATGGATTTGATGTTCCAATAGGGCGAATCAGGAAGCCACTTGGCCTCATAGCCGCAGATTCTGGGAAGTCCATCTGGAAGGACTGAATAATCCTCCTCAATTATAGGCAGCGCTGTATAAGATTCGGGGGGATTTCCTATTATTCCCACACTTAGGTCTTTTCCTGTTAGAAATTCTTCAACAAGAATGGGCTTGTCATAGCCAAATTTCTCTCTGATTTCCAAGATAGCATCGCCAAGTTCCTCTATGTTGATTGCGACACTTTTCTGAGTTATTCCAAAGCTGGAATCACCGAAGTTGGGTTTAACAATAACAGGAAAGACAAAAGAAAGTTCAAATGCGCTGTCTTCTGGCTTGATAAAAAACGCTTCAGGCACAGGAATTTCCATTTCCTTTGCAATTCCACGCACAAGTGATTTATCGTAACAGAATGCCAGACATTGAGGACCAGAACCTGTATAAGGAAAGCCAAGTATTTCAAGTAAACATGGTATGTGAAGCTCTTTTCTGGCATCATTGTAATGCCCCTCATCACATAAGTTAAGAATAATATCAATTTTCCCTTTCAATTTCATTAAATCCTGGATTAAAGTATCATGATTATCTAAATACAAAAAATCGCAACCTCCTAGTTCCCTTAATGTTGATTTCAACTGGTCGACAGTGTAAAAATCGTCATCATCAAAGATTGAGAAAGGCTTCAAAGGGTCAGGCTTGCTTGGGTCTCCCAAGATCACCACAATGTTCGTTAACTCTTCTTTTGGTTTCCTCTTTACTGGGGTCCATTCTTTCCTTACAACAGTGGTGACAAGCAGACGCCTTTCCATCATTCCTAAATCCTGATTTCTTTGGGAATCTGGTGATATTTGGCCACAAAAAGTAACATCACAGAACCCAGCTTTGTTTAAAATATGAGTAACAGACTCTTTAGAGTAAAGCCTTTCTGCATAGAATTGATCTGCAATCACTCCTTTTTCTACATGAGTGATAACCTCTCTTGATATCAGACGCTGCTCATCAAGAGAAAGGCTACGTTCTCTACAAACAAAAAGGTTCTTGTCTATCCATTCCCAGGAGCGGGGTTGAAAACTTTCTCTCAAATATCCGCCATCAGCCACATCAATGAGAAGCCTTCCCCAAGGTTTTAAAACTCTAAATACTTCTTTCAACACTCTTAGGTCATCTTCTATTGTCTCAAAATAACCAAAGCTGTTGCCCAATATCATAACAATATCAAAAGTATCGGGTTGATACAGAAGTTTTCTGGCATCTCCTTCTCTTAATCGGACATCCAAATCCTCTTTTTTCGCCTGGTTTTTAGCTCTTTGAATTAAATAATGGGAACGATCCAGGCCTTCAATATTCTTAAAACCTCTTCTTACCAACTCCAGAGAATGTCGCCCTTGCCCACAACACAAATCCAGGATCTTATCTTCAGGTAAAATCTTGAGAATAGGTATAAATAAATCAACTTCCTCATTTGTTATTTTCTGGTCTTCTACTACATCGCCGTCTGTTTTTAGATATAATGAATTGAAAATATTCCGCCACCATGTCGGTTGAACATGCTCCTCAAGATTAGGAACAGGCCCTAATACTCTACTTTGGAGTTTATTTCTCTTGCAATTCTGTAAGTGTTTATTTCTGGTAATGTTTTTATCCATCGCTTTCTCTCCAATCTAAATACCTTAAATTTTGCCTCGTACTTTAGGTATTAAGAATTTTTTAACCTTTCTATCTCATTTTCATAGTTGTTTTTTTAAAAGTATAGAAATCTTGGTTTCCAAGCTTCATAATAAATATATGCAAAATATATGCCAATTAAAATTAATCAAAAAAAACATTTTATCATCAGTCAAGCGCATTTAAAAAAAGAAAAATTTTGTATAAAAATCTATATCGGGAGATATAATATAAGTATTAAAAATATTTTCCAAGTTCTTTTTAGTAAACATGGTATTTAATTATTTCTCAAAAGGAGTGATTAAAAATGAATCCAGAGATAATCGTTGGTTCAGAAATTTTCAAATGGATTATTCTACCTTTGCTCATTCTCTTCGCCAGAGTTCTGGACGTCAGTCTGGGAACAATGCGTATTTTTTTTATTTCAAGAGAACTAAAATACCTCGCGCCAATTATTGGATTCTTCGAAGTTCTGATCTGGCTGTTTACCATCAGAATAATAATGCAAAATCTAGACAATGTTGCATGTTATATTGCCTACGGAGCTGGATTTGCAATGGGGACTTTTATCGGTCTGCAGATTGAAAAAGGACTGGCCATAGGCAGTTCAATCATTCGAATTATAACCCAGAAAGATGCAACTGAATTGATCGATTATCTCAGATCAAAAGGATATGGCGCTACGAGTATGGATGCTCAAGGTGTTAAGGGAAAAGTGCATGTAATTTATTTGGTTATAAAACGCAATGATTTTGAAAATATTTCTGAAATCATCAAAAGATTCAACCCAAAGGCATTTTACACTGTAGAAGACGTCAGGGTAGTCAGTAAAGGCATATTCCCTATGAAAAAACTGCGTCCATCACATATTCCTATTATTGGTCCTTTCAGGTTTTGGAGAAAAGGAAAATAACCCTTTTCCTATAATAACCTTCCCTTTTGCTTCCTGCAGCTAACTTGCCGGTATGTCACCTCTTTGTACAGTTTAATGCAGACAATAAAGACAATTAGAAAAACACAATACTCCCCTTTTTCTGGCTCAGAATGAAAATTATCCCTTTATGATTGTATTGATGTCAAGCACAAATTCTCTTTTTCTTGTGGATTTCTTATTGACTTGATATGTTCGTTCTATGTAGGATTGTAAACGCAGCAACTCAGAGGGTGGATATTTGATAAAATTGAGAGAAAATCGGAAAAGATACTCCATAATTCGACGTGCAAAACTCTTTGATTTCGGCATTTGTGCCCGGCTCCTGATCCCGGAAATTATTGGCCGGAAAACCGAGCACCACAAAACCCCTGCCAGAATACCTGTTATAAAGCGCCTGAAGGGCCTCATACTGGGGAGTCAGGCCACATTTGCTGGCCACGTTCACCATCATAACAACTTTTCCTTTGTATTCGCTGAGGTTCGACAAATCGCCGTCGATGTTTTCGAGGCTGAAATCCAACGGCGTTTGAACCACGGCTGATTTGGCTTTGACAATGGCTGATATGCCGATCAGCAAAAGTGTGACTGTTAAAAGAGCTACTAATATAATGGCTATTTTCCGCATCTTTTGCTCCTAGTCGGTTAAATTGAAAAGACGAGTAATTTTATAGCGATTATAGATTTGATGTCAAACTCGATCCGGTTCCCGAAGGTTTCTCAAAGTATCATAAATGATTTCCTGCATCGCGGGATGGATGCGCATGCCGCTGACAATCGGCATCACGGCCCCGTTTGTGGACACGGTGTGTACATAATGACCCAAAGTGGCTCATTTTAAATGACTCAGACTAAAAATTTTGGAAAGAGTAAACAGCTGGAAAACCAGGTAAATAAGATGGTAGCGGGGGCTGGATTTGAACCAGCGACCTCCGGGTTATGAGCCCGACGAGCTACCAGACTGCTCTACCCTGTTTATAGGGTAGAAGACAGTTTTTCCTTTAAGCACCGTTAGCCGTAATTGGGCGTTTTTAGTCAAAATCTGTTACATATTCGTTACATGGGGATAAGTCTATATTTAGTTTGACACTCCCCTCATTAATTATTATCCTATTGCCAAGTAAGCATAAGGAAAGCAATGGGAATAGAATGCCCTAAATGTCAGAAGGGGAGAAACCAATGAAGAAAAAGCATTTCTTTTATTTAATGATATTATTCATATTGTTTTCTTTTCTATTTGTATTTTTAAAGTATAAGAGGGTAAACATCTTACAGGATGTTTACCCTCTTATTTCACAGGAACGGGGAGTCCAAGTATTAAGGAAAGAGGGGCGAATTGCCTTGATTATTGGAAACGCACATTATAAAAGTTCTCCATTACGAAATCCGGTTAATGATGCCACAGATATGGCTCGTGTGCTGCGTGAGCGAGGATTTGAAGTGATAATGAAAACTAATGCCAATTACAAGGATATGGAGAAAGCGATTCGTGAATTTGGGAAAAAGCTCCAAAAAGGGGGAGTGGGTTTGTTTTACTTTTCAGGTCATGGCATGCAGGTGAAAGGAGTGAACTATCTTATTCCTGTTAATGAGGATATTCAGGAGGAGAATGAGATAAAGTTCAAGGCTGTAGATGCGAATTTTGTTTTAAGCAAGATGGATAGTGCCGGAAATCAGATGAATGTTATGATACTGGATGCATGCCGGGATAATCCATTTAAGAGGAGTTTCAAAAGCTCATCAGCGAGGGGATTGGCACAAATGGATGCACCTTAGGGAAGTCTGATTGTATATGCTACGAGTCCGGGGCAAACAGCTGCTGACGGTGAAGGGCGAAATGGGATATTTACCAAGCATTTACTCAAGGCGATAAGGGAGACGGAGTTAGAGGTAGGGCAATTACTTCGAGAGGTAAGAAGGGGAGTGATGGATGAGACAGATGACAATCAGGTTCCCTGGGAGTCATCATCTCTCATTGGGGATTTTTACTTTTCAACACTCCGCTCGGAACCACCAGAAACATCAACTGTAGACATCTCTTCTATTAAAAAAGCTGCCATAGAAAGAGAAAGGATTAAGAGTAAATGGGATAGTTGGCAAACTGGAATGAGATCTGATTTTAGGGAAGTTGAAAAGCTAGATAAGAGCACAGCTTATATGAATCAAGAGAAAGAGCCGGCCTGGCGACAGTTTCTCGACACTTATAAAGCTGACAATCCTTACAGCAGAGAGGATGAGCAGTTGAGGCAGAGGGCGACACAGATATTAAAGGCATTGTCTGAGCTTGATATAGCTGTTCGAGCACGAGTGAGCTTAAGATCTGTGCCATGGAGTCTAAGCGAAAATGAAGTGGGCGAGATGCTCAAGCGGAAAAACTTTTTTTCGGAGCAGGTGGATGATAGTAATAAGAATTATTGCAACCCAGATGGGGATTTTATCAATGAATATGAATCAATATTGATAAAGGGGGATAAAGTGGTTTTAAGTCATACAACTGGTCTGATGTGGCATCAATCCGGGTCGGAAAAAAATTTGACCTATGACGAAGCTAATAAATGGATAGACGAATTGAATCGCAGAGGTTATGCAGGGTACCTGGATTGGCGGCTGCCCACACTTGAGGAAGGAGCCTCATTGCTTCAGAAAAGAGGGTCAAGATTTCTGTGCATTGACCCAAAATTTTCAGATATGTCAAGTATATGGACAAGCGATACGGTCAGTGGAGCGCACGAGGTGTGGGCTGTCAACTTCTGGCCCTGCGCCGTGTCTAGGTTCCCACTCGATTGGCTCCCCAACTTAGTACGGCCTGTGCGTTCTGTAAGAAAAAAATGATTTGGCCATTTGAGTTATTTGGTTATTTTTAAGAAGGCGAGGTTGAAGTTGCGAGGAAGAGGCTGGCTGGGTTGAAAGAATAGAACTAAGCCCTTGCTTCCCAGCCACTCCTATTCTTAATTTTTACACCGATATTTCCTGTTTTTGCCTTTCAACCTTAATACCATAGCTTCATCGCAAATCAACAATTTTTGTTAAATATTGTGACATGGGAAAAGGTCTATCCTTCTCCCTTTTGACATCAAAAACAGTTTAATATAGACTTAAATGGACATAAATAGAACCAGGGGGTAGATATGCCTGAAAATGAAGAAAAAAACCTTTTGTTGGGATTTTTATCTCTTTTTGAGACAGAAAATGAAGATGGAAAGCTTGGGGCAATTCTAATTACAGATCATCAAGGTGTTCCTCAAGAATTTAGGTGCACTTATCCAATAAAACCAACAACTATTCAGAAACCTCTTTATGGAAATACTTTAGAGCCATACATAGGAACTAAATTATGTGGAATACCGCTAATTCAGTCTATACAATCAAAACCATCTATTATTATAGTTGATAAAGAATTTTTACTTGATGTCAGAGAAGAATCTCCATGTCCATTAATATTTCTGCATAGAGCAGGAGAGGTTATGGAAGTGGAGTCATCTGACAGCAAGAAAAGCACCTTAAAAAAAGAAAGAATTGAGAGTTCAACAGGGAGATACCAACCTATTATAATTATGGCGCATTCAGATTATGAAGAGGATAGAGATACTGCAAGAAAAATTTTAGAAGAAATCTTTAGCCATCTGGATCCTTATGAACCTTTTGAAAGAATGAATAAAGCAGTAGAAGTTTTAGGAAAACAAGACAATAGATTTCAATAATTAGGTAAGATGGCTTTACTTAATTTTAACTTTTACAGTAGAACAAAACTAAAAATTGCCAGTAAGATTTTTCCTGTCAGAAAGACAAAAATATCATTATTAGATAATCTAAATCTGGAATTACAAAAGACAAAAATAAATCAAATAAATATTCCTTCCATATCACCACCTGAGATAACTAATGATTTTTGTCCAGAACATAAGAGCACAATTGAAATAGACTCTTCCCTTTCTTATATAGTTGCCAGTACATGCGAAAATACAAAATGCGCTTACAAATTCTTAACAAGAATAAATGGGAATTTCATTGGAGAAAGAATAAAGATCACATGTCCTCAATGTAATCAATTTTTCATATTTGATGTTTCAAAGGATTGTATTACTTATGATTTTTCCGCCTGGATAAAAGAACAACTGCAGATTCCTGAGATAGAGTCCATTGAACTTCTCTCAAAGAAACCAAGAAGGGCAGGAAAGCTATTTAGCAAAGCAGAAGCAATAGTGAAGGAAGAAGAACTTTTCACTTCAGAAGAAGGCAGCAAGGAGTGCATTCATGGATTAAAAAAGAATTGGTGTTCTATTTGTAGTGAAAAAGAAAGACAAGAAAAAGAAATAGAGCGTTTAAAAGTTGATCCATTTGATCTCATCTTTCCTATTCTTCAGCCTCCTTTAGGGGATAATTTTGATAGTTCAATTGCTTTTCCAAAACCTCTGTATGATTTCCAAAGAACTGGCATAAAATTTCTCATAGAGCGAGATAGAGCATTACTTGGTGATGAGATGGGCCTTGGAAAGACCATACAAGCTATATGTGCAACGCGATTTTTATTCCGGACAGGAAATATAAATAACTGTCTTATACTCTGTCCAAGATCAGTTTTATCAACATGGGAGAAGGAATTATGGGATTGGGCTCCAGAGTTGAGATTAATAAAAATTAGGGGAACGCGAGAACAAAGAGAGATATCATGGAACTCTCCAGCACACATTTATCTGACAACTTATGAAACATTAAGACAGGACTTACAATCAACATTGGGCAATTATAAATCACAATCCTCAAAGACTTTATCTCTTTATGAAGAATTAGAAGAACAAGACAAAGAAAATATTATCCTGGAAGACATAGCAATGAATGAGTTTGATTTAATTATATTAGATGAAATTCAAAAAATTAAAAATCCCAAAGCTGAAGTAACAAAAGCAGCGAGGAATATTGAAACTCCATTGCGTTGGGGATTATCTGGAACGCCATTAGAAAACCGCTTAGAAGAATTAATCTCTATATTTGCTTATTTAAAGCCAGGTCTTCTAATCTATAAGGATGCATCAAGACCATGGAAAGTAAAGAAGGCAATTGAGCCATACTTTCTTAGGAGAAGAAAAGCTGATGCTCTTCCAGATTTACCTGATAAAGTTCATGAAGAGAAATGGCTTGAACTCTTTCCTTTTCAGAGAGAAGCTTATGATTTAGCTGAAATGGAAGGTAAAATAACTCTAAATGAAAAAGGAGAATCAATAACAGTTCACCACATTTTTTCCTTAATTACTAAGCTAAAGCAAATATGTAATATTGAACCAGTTTCAAAGGAGAGTTGTAAGTTAGAATATTTAACAGAAGTATTAGGGGATATTACTGAACAGGGAGACAAAGTTTTAATTTTTTCGCAGTATCCTGAAAAGACTCTTAGGTTAATAGAACCAGCATTAAAAAAATATAATCCAATTATCTATCATGGAGCACTTTCAGATAAACAACGCGACCAAAAGATTAAAAAGTTTCAAGATGAAGAAGATAATAAAATACTACTTATGTCAATAAAAGCAGGTGGATTAGGAATAACTTTACATAGGGCATGCTATGTATTTCATTTTGATTTTTGGTGGAATCCCTCGGTGGCAGACCAAGCTGAAAGCAGGGCCCATAGGATAGGCCAAGAGAAAACAGTTTTTGTAACTTCTCTTTTCACAAAGGATTCTATTGAAGAAAGGATACAACAACTTTTACAAAGAAAACGCGAGCTTTTTAGGGAAGTTATTGATGATTTAAGTGATACTAATCTTTCAAAAGCTATAACAGAGGAAGAATTATTTGGCTTGTTTGGATTGAATAAACCAGAACGCCATAAACAAAAAATTAAAGCAAAAGATAGATTAGAAGCTGATGGTTCTTTAGAGCAAATTTCACCACATGAATTTGAAGGTTTAATTGGGAAGCTATATGAAAAAATGGGTTATTATATAAAATTGACACCTCAGACTAAGGACAAAGGTGTTGATATATATACACAGCGTTCAAGTGAATCTGGAACTGAATATTTGGCAATTCAGTGTAAACATTATCCAAAGGGAGTAGTAGGAGTAGAGCATGCCAGGGCTCTATATGGAGTAATCCAATCTCAAATGAATATTACAAAAGGAATATTAATTACAAGTGGTAGATTTTCCAAAGACTGTAGAGAATTTGCAGAAAATAAGCGGATTGAACTCTTTGATGGAACATATCTGAGAGGCTTGTTAGAGAAATATGATGTGTTTTTTGAATAGCTAATACGCAAACTCATAGATCTGACAGTTTAAATTTAATATATTCTATTAATGTATTTTATATAATTAATGATTTAATTTACCAGAGCTAAAAAAAATGGATAAATGTATTTATTGAAAAGGACAGCTGAGCGGACAATCGTATTAATACAGGAAAGACTCAGTTTTTATCAAGGAATCATTTTGTCATTTTTCAGTAGGTATGGGGGGGGACACAGATGTTTCACGCAATAATGGGACCTACGGCATATTGCAGCACGGAAAAAGGCATATTAAGAGGAATTCTGAGAGTTTATTGAAAAGAATGCTTAAACATGGGAGATAAAATTCAATAAGGGATCCTTTTAAATGTTTTTTCTTATATCATAAGGTATCCATGCGGATAGACCTTTAGGAGTCCCGGCATCCCTATACCTCCTTGATTGGCTGGTAGTCAAGCTGTCGTGGGCTCAAATCTCATTGTCTGCTTTAAGCTTACGCTTTGTATTTTTAAATAGGTTAACTCAATTTTTATTTTCAATAAACTTATGCCATTTTATGCTTCTTTGACATCAAAATGATAAAAGAAGATCAAATCTGTTGCATAGAATTATTGAGAGATTTAGCTGTAGCTATAAATTAGAATATGGCCAAAATATTTTGCTGATTTTAAGTGTAGATTGAAATTAAACTTATCTTGAATTACAATTCAAACAAAATGGGGAAATTATTCAGGTTGTATATAGATGAATCAGGAGATCATTATTACTATGACTATACTAAAACAAGATATAACAAGCCTTCAGAAAGGTATTTGGCCTTGATGGGGATTGCAATGAATAAAGATGTGCGTAAGCAGGCCCATCTTGATTTGGAAGAGTTAAAGCATAATCATTTTAATTCTGATCCTGATGATCCTATAATTCTTCATAGAAAAGAAATCATTCATAAACAAGGACCTTTTTATGTTCTTCAAGATCCAGAGAAAGAAAAGGCATTTAATAATGATTTAATTGATTTTTTGAAAGCCCTGGACTTTGTCCTTATTATTGTTGTTGTAGATAAGAAACATCTCATTGAAACACATGGAAAATCAGCTTATCATCCTTATCATTTTGCTCTTACTGCAATGATGGAAAGATACTGTGGTTACTTAAATTTTTGGAATAGCAAAGGGGATATTTGGGCTGAAGAAAGAGGAAAGAAGGAAGATAGAAAATTAAAGGAAGAATATTTGAATCCCTTTGATAATGGAACTTATTATTATAAGCCATCTTTTTTTCAAAGGGCATTAACATCAAAGAAAATTAAAACCAGATCTAAAAAGGCAAACATTACTGGGTTACAAATAGCTGATCTTTTAGTCCATCCATGTAAGCAAAGATTTCTTCTCAAAAAAGAAATAATAACACATGAAAACATCAAATTTGGGAAACATATTTGTGACTGTGTGAAGGATAAATATAATGTCCAGATATATAGTGGAAAAATTGAAGGATATGGAAAGGTGTTTATTGGGTAAAAAAAAACCCTGAAAGCTCCAGGGTCTTTTTCCGACGGCTCCTGCGAACCATCCCCGTCCACTTAATGGACATAAATAATATAAATCCTTTTTCTAAAGTTGTCAAGTTTGACAGTTTCTTTTACTTAATAATAATATTTTTTAGAATCAATTTTCAAAGTAGTTTCTTTAGGATTAAAGCTTGTGTCGTCTAAGATGTGTTAGACTTCCCCCAGTTTCGTGGACATACCGAAAAGTTTGACATAATATCAAGCTTGGAGGTTTGTTATGGGAGAATCGAAAGGTCGTAGAAGATACGATCGGGAATTTAAAGAAGGCGCTATCAGACTCATTCTGGATGGCGGCCGAACAGTCAGAGGAGTTGCGCGGGATTTAGGGATCCATGAGAATATGCTGTGCAGATGGAAACAGGAATATCTGCAAGATAAGGAGCATTCATTTCCCGGCAAAGGTCATA
>JADHWO010000053.1 GCA_016783445.1 Candidatus Aminicenantota bacterium | reverse complement strand
ATGATCTTTTTTCCCCAGAGAAGGGAGAAAAAGGCTGCCGGTGCTAAAAATGTCCCAAAAGGAAGGGAATACTGAAGGTCCTTCTTTTTGAAGAAGATGAAAAAAGCACCAACAAACGCTCCGACAAATGATGCCAGAATCAGTGTAAAAAAAGTCTGACGCCAGCCAAGATAAGCACCGATCATCAGCATCATAGTCACATCGCCCATACCCAGTCCTTCTTTTTTCCGAATCAGGTAATAGGCGCCGTAAACAAAAAGAAGGAATCCGGATCCGACCACTGCCCCGAACAGGGATTGAGTCAGGTTCAGGTCATGTCGAAAAAGCGAGTAGATGAGGGCAAGCACAAGTCCGGGAAGAGTTATCTCATCAGGGAGAATCTGGTGATTAAAATCGATAAAGCCTAAAGCAATTAATGCGCTGGCAAAAAGACAGGAGGCAAAGAAAAAGAAGCTCAGTGAGTGTTGGCTGTAAAGAAGAAGGAAACTTAGGGCAGTCAAAAATTCAACTAAGGGGTAAGAAAATGAGATCCTTTCCTTGCAGTGGCGGCACTTGCCCCCGAGGAGAACAAAGGAGAGGATGGGAATATTGTCGTAAATTTTTATTTTTTTTTGGCAACGAGGGCAGGAGGATGGAGGTTTGACAAGACTTATTCTAAGGGGAAGCCGGTGGATCAATACATTGAGGAAGCTTCCCCACGAGAGGCCGGCCAATACAATGATGATTATCGTTTCCATGGGATTGTTGGGGATTTTACTTCCCCGGTTGTAGAATCGTAGATGTAATCCTTCTCGTCGAGATCTTTTGGAAGAGAGTCCAGGAAACCGGCTTTAACGAGGCGGGGCAGATCCTCAGGATTGTGTCCATACTTTTCTTTAAATCTTGCCATAGCTTCCTTGATCGTGTGAATATCCATTCCGGCTTTTACCTGGTAAAGGTGGTTTGAGGCAATTTTTTTTATTCTCTCATCTTCTGCTGTCTCGTATATTTCCAGCCATGTTTGCCAGGAAGTTTGAAAATCCATTGACTTGAAGGCTGCATCT
Source organism: Candidatus Aminicenantota bacterium (assembly GCA_016783445.1). Classification (GTDB taxonomy): domain Bacteria; phylum Acidobacteriota; class Aminicenantia; order Aminicenantales; family Aminicenantaceae; genus JADHWO01. The sequence continues at coordinate 15,557 of JADHWO010000053.1, read as the reverse complement.
GCGTAGAGCCGCTTAGCTATAGGCGGTGCTCCCTCTATCTCCATTGTCTTCTTGTAGTACTCCCGGGCCAGTTGGTAATCTTTTTTTAACATTGCGGCATAATGACCGGCTTCATAGGGGAAGATCCACTGGTCCGGATTTTTCTCCAAACCTCTATCCAGAATATTCAAGGCAATATCCAGGTCCCTGGCTTCATATGCGGCGATTATGGCTCCCAATTCGTATGGATCAAGATAGCGGTGGTCCAGCTCTGAGATAATTGAAAAAATATGGTCTAAATATTTATACCTGTCGACAATAGTATATTCGCTGTAATATTGAATAGCCCACAGATAAATCAAGTCTGCCATAATAGAGGAATTGCCAAAAGTGGCAAACTTAAGGTATTTCCCTGAAGGAATATAAATGATAGAAGAGCCGGGGATCTTTTTGCGGGGGATCATGTCGGTTTTGATCTTCAGGTTCATGAAGATGCCACAGGTCAGGATGAGTATAAAGATGAGGAATAAAGTACTGAATCCCTTTTCTCCGCTAAATTTTTTCATATCTTTTAGATAAAATCTCTTTTCCTGAAGACAAGCATGGCCAAAACCAGGATAAAAAGAGTGTAAAAAATTGCGTAGAGAGTTGAGTACAGAAAAATCGTGGAAGGTATGGAAAGATGGTGCACGATTTCTGTTTTAAAATTGAAATTTTCAAGATCCGGCAGAATATGGTAGATGATTTGAACCAGAATTTTCCCAATCCCGGGCTTTATTTTCTGGATGAGGATCTCCTCCAGGCCCCAAACTGAGTGGCCAATGATGTAAAAAGAGAGAGTAAATAGGGAGCTGAGGATCGGAGTTGAAAAGCAGGAGAAAAGCATGGCAACAGAGGTTATAAGGCAGAGTTCAAGGAAAATAAAAAGGATGGCAATGAGTATCTCCCATTCAATTTTAAAGGTGTGAAAATAAATTAATACCAGAAAAATTAAACTCATCAGCAGCAGCATAATAAAAAGGGTTAAAACAAGACCGAAAAATTTACCAAGGAGAAACTGGTAGCGGTGGATGGGCTTAGAGAGAGTGGTGTAGATTGTTTTTTTGTCGATTTCTTTAAAGACAAGTCCTGCACCCATCAGAATAGCCATCAGAGCGCCAAAAAAAGAAAGGGAGGCTAGGCCCACGTCCATGATGATTTTGACGGGGTCTCCAACAGTGAGGAGGGCTAGGAGGCGGGAAAAGATTATGCAGACAGCAGCAAAAAAGAGGATGAGATAGAGGACCCTGTCTCGTAAAGCCTCTTTAAATGTATTAAAAGCAATAGCCTTTATTTTCATTTTTGTTTCACAACTTCCATAAATAGATCCTCAAGGGTTTCAGTCCTGGGTATGAGAGAATGGAGTTTTCCTTTTTTTGACTGGATAAGCTCAAGGACTTTCTGGACGTTTTCTTCCTCAAATACTTTAAGAAGTGTCCTTCCGCTCTGGTCAGAAAGTCTTTCTGCCAGGCTCTCGAACTCTCTGGGATCTACCCCTGAGAAAACGACTTCTGTAAAATGGGTTTTTTCAGAAATCAGATCCTGAAGAGCTCCCTGGTTAATGATTTTCCCGTTGACGATGATAGCTACCCTGTCGCATATCATTTCAATGTCCTGAAGTATATGAGAGCAGAGAAAAACAGTCTTTCCTTCTTCTTTAAGTCGGGCAATAATATCTCTTATCTCTTTTCTTCCCACAGGGTCCAGGCCCCCAAGGGGCTCATCCAGAAAAACTAGAGAAGGATCATTGAGGAGAGCCTGAGCCAGGCCAATCCTCTGCATCATTCCACGAGAGAATTTTCGAAGCTGAAGGCCTGCTGATTGCTCTAAGCCTACAAGCTGAAGAAGGTTTTTTATTTTTTCTTCTTTTTTATTTTTATCCATAACGTACAGCTGGCTGTAGAAATCGAGAAATTCTGAAGCTGTAAGGTGGTCGTAAAAATATGGATTTTCAGGTAGGAATCCGATTTTCTCTTTGGCCTTAAGAGCCAGGTGTGGATTTCCAAAAATTTCAATTTTTCCTTTTTGGGGAAGTATCAATCCAAGGATACATTTAATTGTTGTGGTTTTCCCTGCTCCGTTCGGGCCGAGATATCCAAAAATCTCTCCCTGCTCCACAGACAAAGAAATGCCCTTGAGGATTTTCCTTTTTTTAGGAATAAATCCTATATTGAAGGATTTATGAAGGTCTTTAATCGTTAGAACAGTAGTCATGAATTTCTTCCCTATTATACGGAAATTATCAATTATTTCAAATTCATCCGGCTTTTTTCTCTTAGAAGGATTTCTTTTTGAATAGGAAGTTATCTAGCGGAGGCTGATGTCTTCAAGAGACAAAAGGAAAAATTTAATCAGGCAGGACATGCTTAAGAGAGTCAGGATTGATCGTGATGTAAAAGTCACTTCCGAGATAAAGAAGAGGATGGATTTTTCCTGTATTAAGGACGCCTTCTGGATCAAAACTTTTCTCTTCTTCATGGATTGCTAAGACTTCGCCAACGAATAAATCGTGGTCTCCGTAGGGTCTAATATCTGCCACCTTGCATTCGAACGAGACATAGGCTTCTTCAATGACAGGGGACTGGATGATTTTTGAAGTGGAAAGTTTAACCTGGAACTCCTTGACCTTGTCCATATCAAATCCTGATTTCCTTCCCAGTTGGGCAGAGAGTTTCACTCGGTCTGCACTGATAAAGTTGACTGTGAATTCTCTTGCCTTGGAGATAACCTGGTGGGTGAATCTTTTTTTAGACACCAGAACACCAAAGAGAGGGGGATCAAAAGAAAGTGACGTATGCCAGGCACAAGCCATAAAATTGATTTGATTTTCTGATTGGGCACCTACAAGCGCAACAGTGTAAGGATAAAAATGCTGAAATTTTTCGATTTTTGTCTTAATTCTTTTCATTAACACCTCCCGGGGAAACATGCTTAAATTTGATTCAAGCGTTGAGCCAGATAATAGTCCTTTTAATCATTTGTTGTCCATGATTTTTTAAAGATTTTCGTTATATTATATTTGGAAGCATCTTTATTTCCGTGATAAAGAAACAGTCAGGCAAACTGATTCGTCAGCCCGTGTATTTTCCACAGCGAGGAAAATCCACTTATTCCTCGGCTCACTCTCCTCTTTGAGGAACCATGCCCGCTCGCCTCCGGATGGCTTCCTAACCAGATTGCCTGACTTCCAAAGAAATTGTCACGGAAATAAGAATGCTTACGTTGTATTTTAATTTTTCGAATTATATTCATTTTTTTAGTAAAATAAAAGTAACTGTCCCTTTTTATCAGGCTTTTAAAACTTGAATTTTTTTAGGATAATAATAGACAAATTTATTGACTTGGATTATTCACGAGTTATAATCTCTGACTTCAGAGCTGAAAAATGAAATCCAATGGTGAAGAGTCTGTTCCTAAGCTTAGAACAGATATTGAATTTCTCCCTGCATCTTATCAGGGGACAAGAGCTTTACTTGTTAAGGATTCCCTTGGCTTGATTCAGGAGCCGATTGTCTTGAAGGGCGAAATCCTGGAGTTTTTGAGCCTTATTGACGGGAAAAAAGACATCAGAGATTTTCAGGTAGAGCTTATGCGGAGGAAAGGGGGAGTTTTTGTGAGTTCAGAGGAAGTGGAAGGTGTTCTTCAAGAGCTAGATTCTGCTTTTTTACTGGATAATGAGCGTTATCGTCAAGAAAAAGAGAGAATCATAGCAGAATATTCTCTTCTTGAAGTAAGGAAAGCTTCCCATGCAGGCCATTCTTACCCGGAAAACACAGCGGAGCTCAGATCGTACATGGGATCTTTTTTTTCTCAGGAGGAAGGGGATTCACAACAGATAAAAGGAAAAGAAGTCATCGCCCTGATTTCCCCTCATATTGATCTGGAGGTCGGGAAGAGGGTTTATAAAAGAGCTTATCATGTAATTAGAAATTCCTCTCCCAAAAGAGTTTTTCTTCTCGGAACAGGCCACAGTCTCCATGAGTCTTATATTTCTTTGACCGAAAAAGATTTTGAGACTCCTCTTGGACTGGTGAAAACCGATAAGGAATTTGTGAAAGTATTAAAAGAAGCTGGGGAAAAGGTTGTCTCCCATGATGATATTGCCCACCGCAAAGAGCACTCTATTGAATTCCAGCTAATTTTTCTCCAAAGTCTTTTTGGCTCTGATTTTTCTCTTGTTCCCATTCTTTGCGGCTCTTTTCATAAAGTTTTGGAGCAGTTCTCACGGCCTCTAGACATTCCAGGAATGGACAATTTCCTGGAAGCTTTAAAGCTTTCTTGGGCAGAGGATGGACCGGAGACTTTGATTATTGCGGGAGTTGATTTTTCGCATATAGGGCCAAAATTCGGACATAACCAGCATGCCTTATCAATGCTTACAGAAACAAAAAGCCACGATGAACTTTTAATCGAAGCTATCTGTAATAAGGATGTAAAAAGTTTCTGGGCAGAGTCACAGGGAACCAAGGGAAGATTTAATGTCTGCGGCTTTTCCGCTATAGCCTGTCTTTTAGAGATTCTTGATAGTTCTCAGGGTCATCTTCTTGATTATGACATCTGGCAGGAGGAGCCTACCCAATCAGCTGTAAGCTTTGCAGCTATCGTTTTTGAAACTGAATAACCTTTTTCAAACTTCCTTTTTTTCTGTATAATCTTTTTGCCTTCTGTATCCATGCGGAGGCAAATTTTAGAAATGTTTTTTCTGGAGATTGGAATTGACTGATTTTGGAGGAGCAATAAAAAAGAGTCAGGAATACGATGTTGCTATTATTGGCATTCCCTTTGATGAGAAATCCTGCTATTTGAAAGGGGCATCAAAAGGCCCGCAGGCAATTCGGGCTGCTTCTACCGGGAGAGCTATCAATCCCTGGACAGAGCTGAGTGTAAATTTAGAAAAGGACGGAGTTTTAGTAGACCTGGGAGACGTGGATGTTTCAGGAGATTTTTTAGACGTATTCTCTCAAATTGAGAAAAATGTCCTTGGTATATTGGAAAAGGAAGCTGTGCCGGTTGTCCTGGGCGGAGACCATTCTGTTAGTTATCCTGTCGTTAAAGCTTTTTCCAGAAAGTATAAGGCTTTGGATATTCTCCATTTTGATGCTCATCCGGATTTGTATGAGGAACTCTATGGGGACCGTTTCTCCCATGCCTGTCCTTTTGCGAGAATCATGGAAGAAGGATTGGGCCAGAATCTCGTTCAGGTCGGCATAAGAGCAGCGACTGGCCAGCAAAGAGAAAAGGCCTTAAAGCATGGCGTTCGGATGATTGAGATGAAAGACATCCGGGAGAATCTTTCTCTGGAGTTTTCAAATCCCCTTTATGTATCTTTTGACATGGATGCTCTTGACCCTGCCTTTGCCCCAGGCGTATCCCACCATGAGGCAGGGGGACTTTCTACCCGTCAGGTCCTGAATATTATTCATGCTTTAAATGCTGATATAGTGGGACTGGATGTTGTAGAAGTCAATCCTGAGAGAGATGTATCAGGAATAACAGCCGCTGCTGCTGTAAAAATCATTAAGGAAGTTATTGGAAAGATTATTATTCAAAGATGATTATTTTCACATCGAGGATGCCAGGGATGAAGGGATTACAGTGGATCAAAAATATCAGTAGGGTATCTGGAAGGGAAAAATAAATATTTTGGAGAAAAGTCGATGAAAAAACGTTTTAAATTTAGATTGTTTTGGGTATGTTTTTTCTCAGCCTTCTTGTTAATTGTAAATATTTATGGAGAGGAGTCTCTCTTTAAGCCTGAGATAATTAATTCACATCTGGTTCAAAAAGTATTTTCTTTTATTGAAAAAAATCGTGAAAATATCATTAAAGAGTGGATCTTTCTCACTGAGATTCCCGCGCCTTCCGGACATGAAGAAAAAAGAGCCATGTATATGAAAAAGCAGTTTGAAGCATGTGGTCTTGATAAAGTTTTTATTGACTCATCAGGCAATGTTATCGGGATCTGGAAAGGATCAGACCGCGGAAAAAAGATTATCATGTCCGCTCATATGGATACTGTTTTTCAGGAAGTATGGGAGATCAAGGTTAAGAGAGATGGCAATCTTCTTAAAGCTCCTGGGATTGGTGATGATACGGCCAGCCTGACAAATCTTCTCTGGTCTATTCGTGCCTTAAAACAAGCAGGTTTTAGGCCCAGGAATACTTATTATTTTCTGGGGACCGTGGGAGAAGAAACCGGTTTTATTGGAATGCAGGCTTTTTTGGATGCGGCTGAAGAGAAGTTCGATTTAGTTATTGCGCTTGATGGGGATCTGGGGAAGGTTCATTACGGTGCCTTAGGATTTGGAGGCGGAAAGATTACTTACCGTGGACCAGGGGCACACACCATGCAGAGTCGGGGTATTCCCAGTCCAAACTTAGCTGTAGCCAGGGCCATTGAGCGGATTTATAAAATTAAGCTTCCTTCAGAGCCTCTAGAAAAGTGGACCATCCTTAATGTTGGCATGATTGGGGGAGGAAAAGTCAGGAATGCTGTTTCTCAGGAGTCTTACTTTACTGTGGACCTTCGCTCGGCTGGCCAGGATGAGCTTGAAAGAGCCCAGGAAATGATAAGAAAGATTTGTCGGGATGTTTCCTCTGAATTGAACGTAAAGCTGGAAATGGACCTCAATGAGGATTCAAAAGCCTATCAGATTCCTGAAGCCAGGGAATCTTTCTTGGTAAAAACAGTTGTCGATATCCTCAGATATCTCGAAGTCAAAGATATGGAAGTGGATCCTCTCGGGTCAACAGAAGCAAATGTAGGAATAGAAAAAGGTATTCTTTCTGTAAATTTAGGCCGGACATATGGCCGTTACAAACACAGTCTCCGGGAAGAGGCAGAGATAAGTGGTCTGTTTTTGGCTTTAAAACAGACTCTACTATTAATCTGTTGCCTCGAACAAAAATAATCGTTATTGTTCAATCAAAGCCACTATTTTCTCAAGCCATTCCTTGTCTATATCTGAAAATGTTTCAAATTGTCGGCTGTCTATATCAAGTACGCCCCAAACCTGGTTGTCTTTATTAAAAAGAGAAACAACTATTTCTGAATTTGTACGGCTGTCGCAAGCAATATGGTCCGGATATTTATGGACATCAGGTACAATAATAGTTTTTTTTCGTTCTATCCCTGCCCAGCAAACTCCTTTCTTTTTATCCAAAACCTGGCAGGCTAAAGGACCCTGGTAAGGGCCGACAATCAATTCGCCGCCACAAAGAATGTAAAAGCCTGTCCAGGAAAATTGGGGCATCTTAAAATGGAGAATGGCCGCGACAGTAGCTAAACGGGCTATTCTGTTATTAGTCTGGGGGAGGAGATCCTGAAGTTGGTTGTAGATTCTTTTGTATCTATTTTTGAGAATGTCTTTATTGGCCATAGTTTTCCTCCGTTGAGAAACAGGGGAACAAAAAAACTGTTGCCAATGTAACACTGCACAGACCTTGAGTCAAGAATGCTGTCTTTAAATAGGGGATGGTTCTATTATTTTTGAGTTTGACGGTGGGGAGGTAGGATTGCTTCATCCATCCCCGAATATTTGCTTATGGTGTCCCCATAAACGTCTTGCCCGTACTATATGGAATAGAATCTATTAATTAATATTTTTTGCTGACGGGAAGAAGAGCGGGCTGTTGTCAGCAAAAGGGGGGTTGATGATGGGAACCAAAAAGGTGGGGGTTCTTCCCAGCCCGCAAAAAAGAACCAACTCCATTATAACAGAAATAAAATACATGTAAAGAAAAAAAATAAAAAAATTGAAAATATTTTTTATTAATTAAATTGATGGATAAAATTATTAAAATTTAAGGGAAAAAATGCGAAATTTACCTTGACATTGTTGTCTGTTTTTTATAAATACTTGAGAAAGACTAACAAATTGAGCGGAATTACATTTTTTCGGCGCTTTTAAGTAGAGATCGTAATGTACATCCTCATGGAGGTTTAAATGAAAAAAAGTTTAACCCTAATCGTTTTGTTTTCTTTGTTGTTTTTGGGTTTTAGTACTATAACTCATGGAGCCGGCTTTCTTATTTATGAGCATGGTGCTGCAGCGATGGCTATGGGAGGTGCGTTTGTAGCAGTAGCCAATAATCCGACAGCCATTTTCCATAACCCGGCTGGTATAGCCTGGCTGGATGGAACGCAGATTTCTTTTGGGTCAACTTTAATTATACCCAAGGCTTCACTGAGTCTGGCAAACTGGCCGGATCCCGCTTATCAGTCTATCGACGCAGTAAGTCAGGTATTCTATCCCCCAACATTTTACATTACCCATAAGATAAGCGACAAGATTGTAGCTGGATTTGGCTTCTTTACTCCTTACGGCTTAGGAACCGAATGGTCTGACCCTGAGAATTTTCCACTGAGGTATATTGCAACTAAAGATGACATGAAGTCATTTATATTCAATCCTACACTTGCTTTTAAACTTAGTGACAATTTATCTATTGCCGCTGGCGTGTCCTATATATACTCGACGCTAAAGTTTGAACTTCTTGAACATTCAGGTATTGATCTTGGGGCTTTTAATGCTGCGCTTACAGGTGTAACGGCTGAAGTTTATGTCCCTGTTTCTTTAGAGGCTAATGGAAGCGGATGGGGATTAAATGCTGGAGTTCTTTACAAGGGAGAGAGTTTCTCCTTGGGTGTTAACTGGCGAGGTGGATTTGACATCAAATATGATGGAGATTTAGCTTTAAGTACTACTGATGCCCAGGTTTCAATTCCTTCTCCTTATAACCTACTTGGCTTAGAACCGACTATTATAGCAGCATTGCCAGCATCAGGCACTGCTTCTATTCCTTCTTTTAAATACCCCCATATTTTTGGCGTTGGCGCAGCTTTTGATGTGTCTGAGAAGCTGACCCTGACCGCTGATATTCACTATATCCTCTGGAGTAGCTATGATGAATTCACGGTAGAGGTTGAAATCGCAAATTTTGCTGATAAAGAAGTCGAGGAAAACTGGAAGGATTCATTTGTCCTCCGAGGGGGCCTTGAGTACAGGGTTAATGAGAGCTTTGCCCTACGGTTAGGAGCACTTTATGATCAGACTCCCCAGCCTGTTGAAACAATGGACCCCATACTTCCCGACTCAAATCGGTGGGCCATTACAGGTGGGTTCGGCTATAAAGCAGGTAGTTTTGTTATTGATGTAGCCTATCAATTTGAACCTTTTGAAGACAGGACAAGCCCGAATAGGGAAATTCCGGCTTATCAGGTGGGTGGAACAAACCTTGGCGCAGGTACATATTCCACAACAGCCCATCTTATCGGGGTAAGTATTGGTTTTGTTTTTTAGATTCTAAAATTTAATTCGGAGGTAAAATAAATGGCGTATGAATTCACAAATTCAAAAGGGGTTAAGTATTATCTTCATTTCAAGGATGTTATTCTGAAAGGCGGCCGTGAACAGAGGATCTACTTTTTCGCTCGTGATATAAGAGATGGATCACTGGATGATGTCCCGGCTGGCTTCAAGGTTATCGAAACAGAAAGAACAGGTATGCCTATCCTGAAAAAGGGATAAGCTTTTTTTTGAATTAAAAGCTAAAAGACCTGCTGGTTGACCTTCAAAGGAGAAGGGGGGAGGTCTCTCTCAAGAACGAGTGTCTCCCTACTCTAGCAGGTTGAGTTTCAGTCTGTTACCGGTCTTCATTATTTTCAATTTTTTCCCATCTTTTGCATGATTCTATTCTCTCAAAGGATTTTATTTTTATGTTGTCTAACAGATTAAAGAAGTTAAACAGGAGGTTTAAGATGAAGAGATATATTAGCGTTGTGACTTTGATTCTTGTTTTTTTGTGTTTTTGCCTTTTTCCTTCCAAAACCCGAGGGCAAACTTCGGAAAGGCCAGACAAGGACGTATCAAGGGGTTTTGCTGGATCGAGGAACTTTCTTGACTTGACACCTGAACAGGAATCGAAATTAGGTGAATTGAGAAAAATGCGTATGGAGAAAAGAAGGGAATTCCAAAAAAATATGGTGGTTCTACAGAAAGAGATCAGAAAGTTGATGAAGGATCCGGAAGCGAATGAGAAAGAAATTATAGGGCTTTATGATAAGGTGGCGAAACTCCGATCCAGTCAGTTTTCGGAATTTGTCCAGTTTAGAAAAGAAATGAAAAAGATATTCACTCCAGAGCAGTTAGAAAAGCTGGAAAAATTAAAAAGCAGAATAACTCAGAGAAGAGGCGCAATAAGAGGTGGTTTTCTGGCTCAGAGAGGATTTGCCCGAGCGGGCCGTTTTGCTCATCGTGGCATGATGCTTGGTTTCGGGAGAAGAGGTGGAAATTTTAGAGGTCGCTGGTTTATGAATAGATGGCGAAGGTGGAGATAAAAAAGTTAAGGAAAAAGTTATACAGAAATTCCGAAGTTATTAGAACATAGCGAAAGATATAAAATTAAGGCCTGATATAAGATCGGGCCTTTTTTTTAGAATTTATTTTCCCTCCCTGATTGTGCCAAATAAAAAGTTTTCCCGGTTAATCAATTTTATTTTGTTTACCAAGGGAACCTGACTTAATAAGTTGTCAACTGTCCTTTATCAAGGACAAGATTTACTCATTCTTCCTTTTTTTTAAGAGGGTAAAGAATTGGCATATTTTTTGCCTTATTATGATTGTGGAGAAGGAAAAATGAAAAAAATATTAGCTTTTTTAGGGTGTTTTGCTGTTTTTGTTTCCTTCGCCATGGCTTCTGAAGAGGGAAACACTTACAGTTATAGTTATGCCCGGTTGAGCTATGTTAAAGGAGATGTTTTCATCCAGAGAGCCCAAGATTTAGGATATGAGGAAGGTGTTGTTAACCTGCCCGTTGTTGAAGGAGATAAACTGGGCACTCGAGAAGGCCAGGCAGAAATTCATTTTGGAAAAAGGAACTATCTCCGTATAAACAGAGTGACTCAAATCGACCTCATTACTCTTCCCCGGAAAGACGAAAACCTGATTAAAATTCATTTGCTTTCAGGAAATATTTATTTAAGGATTAATTTTCTTGAGGAAGAAAAAGGTTTTGAAATTCATGCTCCAGATGCTTCTTTCTACATATTGGAAGAAGGGCTTTATCGAGTTGATGTGCTGGAGGATAGAGAGACTACACTTTTTGTTTTTGAAGGATGTGCGGAGGCAGCTGGAGAAGAGGGGTCTCTTCTTGTCGAAGAGGATCAGAAGCTTGTTGTTTCAAGCGGCTATTTTTCTTCTGACCCTTATTATTTTGGAGGCAGTTTGGAAGATGATTTTTCTTTATGGAACAGCTCGCGAGAAACTCTTTATACTCGAACCGTCTCAAAAAAATATCTTCCATCTGAGCTTGATGAATACGAAGTTGAATTAGCCAGTAATGGGCGTTGGGTTCATGAACGACCCTATGGGAATGTCTGGGTTCCTTATGTTTCTCATAATGTGTGGAGGCCGTATTATTACGGAAGATGGATCTGGTATCCTATTATCGGTTGGACCTGGGTATCGTATGATCCGTGGGGATGGTGTGTTTATCGTTATGGAAGATGGCACTGGAGATTGGGATTGGGTTGGTACTGGATTCCAACCCGAATTTGGGGGCCTGCATGGGTCCACTGGCATATGGGATACGATTATATCGGCTGGTGTCCATTGAGTTACTACGGATATCCTGTTGTCATTGTTAACAACCGTTTTTTTGGCCGTTACTATGGCCGTTATTTTCCTGCTAATTCCCGGTCCCTGGTTGTTATTCATAAGAATAATCTGCAGGCCCGCCGCATTTCTCGGGTTGCTCTGAGCCAGAATAGAATCAGTCGTGTTGGGAAAATATCGCTTTCACCCAAACCGCCTGGTGTAAAACCGATTGTTAAAAGAGACAGTTTCAAAAATAATATGGCAGCAAAAGTCCTCTCAAGGTCTCATCTGCGCGGAGTGAGGAAAGCTTATGGAGCAGGGAAGGCTGTCTCTCCTTCTCGTTCAAGAAGTATCACATATAAAAAATCTTCCCGTGCTCCTCGAAGAACAGTGTTGGAAGAAAAAAACAGGAGCATTTCAGAAAGGTCAACAAAGATATTCAATTCAAGAAGTTCCTCTCGTACTCTCAAATTATACCCCTCCAGGGCATCTCAGAGGAAATCCCAGGCCTCCAAGCGCACCTCCTCAAACTTATCCAAGGGCAGTCGGTCCAGTTCCACAATTAGAACCTATCCCTCAAGGCGCACATCCTCCTCTTCTTCAAGAAAGAAAAAAAATCTTTCCTCAGGAAGTAATAGCCGTAGTTCTAGTCGGACTTATTCTTCAGGAATTTCTTCTGGCTGGACAAAAGTAAAAACTTATTCTCAGAGCAGGCGATCTTCCCGTTCTGCTTCATCAACTTTGCCTTCTGTTAAAAGGAACAAAAAGTCGTACTCCACGAGTTCTAGGGTTTCAAGGATTTCTAAGGCAAAGTCATCTGCAAAAAGTGGGGCTTCCAGAAAATCTTACTCATCCTCTCCGAAGCGCTCGTCTCGCTCAAAGTCTGTTTCTTCCAGATCCAACAAGATTTCTTCCTCAAAGAGTTCTTCTTCTCGATCTTCTTCTGTTAAAAAAATAAAGAAATGATAGTTCAAACTGCTGTTTTTTTCTTTAACAAAGTCTTATTCTAAACAGAAAAACACCTCTTCTTCTTCAGCAATAATGAATTTTCCTCTTTACTTTTGTGTTTTCAATGGTATAAAATATTTTGTTCCAAGGTCTTAAAAAGAATGTTTTTTCTATCTGATAGAGATGAGATTCTGCATCCCCGATTCATTATCACTCTATCCATGAATTGACTACAGTTTGGAGGTATGGATTATGGCTTTTAGGACATTGGTTTCAACTCAAAGAAAGGATAAGCCAAAGGAAATCACCAGGGTCCTGGGACTGAGTCTAATGGCATTTTTAATGGTGATTGTATGTAGTACTGCCTGTAAAAAGTCAGAAGAAGCGGCTTCTGGAAAAGAAGTGCTGGAGGCTAAAGAAGGAGTAATAGAATTTGAGGGAATTGTAAAAGCAGGTGTAGGAAGGTATCTATTTGTACCTGAGGCAAGTGGATTTGATATTATTATCCAAGGCCAGGTAGAGTCTGGAGATGCGGACACACTTATAGACAAGGAAATAAGAGGAAAAGGAGAATTTTCTCCGGACAAACCTTCTATTTTAGTGGCCGTGAGCATTGATGTAAAAGAAGCAGAGGATAGTTGGAGGAATGTTTTTACCAGAACAGAAGAATTTGTTATTGATGATTATATTGACTTGAAAACAAGGAAAGAATTTCAGGTTTTGAGGGGTATCTCTTATGATAAAAATGAGGGCTGGGAAGGAGTAGAAAGAGTAAAGATTTTTGGGAAGCTAGAAAAGGAGACTGTAACTGAAGGAGAAGAACAAAAAGATATATATAGAATTATAATCCTGGATGAAAAAGACAATGAAGTCGGCAAAATCATTGCCGATAGCTTCACAGATTATGCTCAGTATTATATAGAAAAATTGAATCTTTTTGATAAACTCTGGTTTTATATTAATGTCAAAGAGACAGTCGATTGGAGAGTCAGGCGAAGAACTCGAGAACTCTTTAATGCCGATGTTCTCTTTTGTGGTCTTTTCTAATTTACACTGATTTTAATAATTTTCCCCCAGCTTAGGATGCTTGAGGTGGAATTCTGTTGTTTCCTGAAATGCTTTAGCCACCTGTAACATTTTGCCTTCCTCAAAGAGGTTCCCGATAAAGGAAATGCTTGTTGGGCTTCCCTTTTCATTAAATCCATTGGGTAGAACAACCGCAGGATGCCCGGTGAGGTTTGTCAATAAAAGATTGCTGCTACCTCGATTAGGGGCGATATAAACATCTATTCCCTTCATTTTCTGGGCCATCTCCTGCATTAAGAGGGTTCTGATCCGGTTGGCTTGGATATATTCTACTGCAGGGATAAGTCTTGCCTGACGAAAGGAATTCGGCCAGGATCCTCTTGTCTGTCTAATAAGAAGATCATCCCTGTTACTCCGTGTTAGTTCATCAAAGGCTGCAGCAGCCTCCGCATTCAGGATAAAGGAGAGGTTGTAAACTGGGAAATCCGGAAGGTCAAAAGGGACAAGTTTTATCCCTAACGAACGGAGAACATCGAGGGTGGCTTCATTGTTTTTTTTGTTCCTTTTATCTCTTTCAAAGGCCTTTTTCAGGTAACCGATCCGGATATCACTGAGGTCAAGATAAGGGTCCCAGTTAAATGGAAGATCGGCTACGGTTAAATCTTTTCCGTCTGGGCCGTAAATAGCATTAAAAACCAGCGCACAATCTTCAACAGAGCGGCAGATGGGGCCGATTTTATCCATGCTCCAGCTTAAAGCCATGGCACCATAGCGGCTCACGCGGCCAAAAGTTGGACGCAGTCCGGTTACTCCGCATCTGATGGAGGGGGATACAATTGAGCCCCAGGTTTCGGTGCCGATGGAGAACCCGACAAGGCCGGCAGCTGTAGCAGCCGCTGAACCGGCTGATGAGCCGCTGGAACCCTGTTCTGGATCCCAGGGATTTCTGGTTTTTCCGCCAAACCAAACATCTCCCATAGCTAAGGCTCCCATTGAAAGTTTAGCCACCAGAACTGCTCCCGCCTCTTCGAGCCGCTTTACCACTGTGGCATCTTCATTGGGGATTTGGTCTTTGAATGGCATGGCACCCCAGGTCGTTTTGATACCCTTTGTGGAAAGAAGGTCCTTTGCTCCCCAGGGAATACCGTGGAGAGGCCCTCTGTAATGTCCTGCAGCTATTTCGAAGTCAGCGCGCTTGGCTTGCTCTAACGCCAGTTCCTCTGTTAGAGTTATAACGCATTTTAGAGGAGGGCCGTATTTTTTCAAGCGGTTAAGGTACAGTTGCGTGAGCTGAATGGAGGTAATTTTTTGTGATTTGATCAGTTGAGCGAGTGCCGTTACAGGATAAAAGGCTAAATCCTCGAAGTTATCAGGAATCTGAACATCCGTGATCTTAGAGGTCTTTAAAGGCTTTTGTTCCTTTTTTAAGTCTATGCCCGAGAGAACCGGATTAAATAACAGGGCTGGGGGGACATGGTTTTTAAGGGGAATTTTTCTTAATCCTTCAAAGCTTGATAGGTTCCTTTTTATATTACGCAGCATCATTTTTCTTTCCTTTGCTGTGAAGTTCAGCCCTATTATTTTTTCTGAAATGGCAATATCTTTAGTCGTAATTCTCTTTCCTTTAAAATAGTAAAGAGCAAAGGCACCTCCTATAGTCAGCAGAAAAAAAGAAGCTAATAAAACATAAGTCAACACTGTAGAAAACCCACTCTTTTTCCTTAATCTTTCCATGGGATTTTTCTCCTTTAATAAAGTTTCTCTATTAGAACAAAATTTGTATAAAAAGGTCAAATATGTAAAAAAGTTCGGACTAATTTAGCAAATATGGCTCTTCTCCCATTTAGTTGATGAAAAGTCTTTCTATCCTTTCGTCATTCCTGCGGAAGCAGGAATCCAGTCTATTATAAAATATTTTTTTATTCTTCTGGATTCCTGCTTCCGCAGGAATGACAACTTGCTTTCTTG
>JADHWO010000052.1 GCA_016783445.1 Candidatus Aminicenantota bacterium | reverse complement strand
AAACATTTCCTTCAAGACCCAAAAACAAGGACAAAAATAAAGAGCTATACATCTTATTCAGGCATTCTAGGAAGCTTTAAGAAATCTTATACAACAGGAATGGTAATCGCCGCTTTTTCAATATACTCCTTGAGGAGCTCAATATTTTCCTGAGATGTATCCACGAATTCTATGCCCATCTCAAATAACTCGTCAGCATAAATACTTTTGACCCACCGTACTTTTCCAAAGGCATGGATAACTCTGGGCGGCTTCTCAAATGAAATATCTATTCTTAATACCGCATTAATCGGTAAAAATGCACTGGCACGGATTTTAATGCCGGTTGAAGAAATATCTTTGGTTAGGTGATAGCTGATTTTCTTGCCGACCGGTAGTAAATCCTTGGATATTAGAGTAATAGTTACCTGAGCTTCTTCTCTTACCCGTTTTGCTCTTCGTTGTTCTGACATAACCGCGGTTACTCTTTTTATTTAGTCTCTTCGTGGAAACAATATTATCTCTTGGATGTGACTATCACCTCTGAACGGAGGATATTTTTTTCCCTGTTTATGTATGCAAATATACAGTTAAATCTCCTCATTTGAGACTTATAGCATAGAAAAAATTCGATGTCAAAAGATAAAAGACTGAAAAAAAACTAAAAGTTTTTAAAATCTTAATAACTTGACGCATCTCATTTATTCATTTATATATCATATATTGATTTGATAAAGAGATAAAAATCAGATCTTAACTTTAAAAAAAGGAAATTAATATGGATCAAATAAAAGGCTATTTTTTCAAACATTTTGAGAAAATTCTTGTTCTATCAATTCTGCTGGGTATAATACTTATTAATTATTTTGTATCTTATAAAATCGGATTTTTAAACTTCTTTTACCTTCCAATAATCACAGCAGGCTATTTCCTGGGGAAAAAAATGGCTGTTCTTACTGCATTTTTATGCATTCTGGTTGTCATTGTTTTCATAATAATCTCCCCTTCCTCTTTTTTCATAGCTGGAATGGATAAAACTTCCGTTATAGTAAGCCTTACGGCGTGGAGCTCTTTTCTGATCCTGACAAGCGCCGCGATTGGATATCTATACGAAGAAAAAGAAAAGAAAATAAAAGATTTAAAAAGTGCCTATGTAGGAATCTTAGAGATTCTATCAAAATATCTTGAATCTGCAGACAGGTATACCCAGGGACATTCTGTCCGGGTTTCTCATCTGTCAGAAGATATCGCACGTGTAATGGGCTTACCGTCATATGAAAGAGAAAACATAAAAACAGCTGCTCTTCTCCATGACATAGGAAAAACCGAGATAAGTATGGACATTGTAAAAAAAGCTGCGTCTCTTACTTCTGAAGAAAGAGAGCTTATGGATGCCCATGCAGAAAAGGGCGCAAGAATTATATCTCTCGTTGGTGGTGTATTGGAAGAAGCAGTGCCGATTGTACTTGCACACCATAAATACTACTTTGAAAATAAAGAAACTCCAGACGCAGAGAGAAAGAAGATTCCTCTTGGGGCAGAGATAATAGCTGTGGCTGACGCGTACGATGCCATGATAACAGACAGGCCCTACCGGGCCGGAATGCAGTCCTGGAAAGCTTATGAAGAGATTGAGAAGGGATCAGGCAAGCAATTCCGCCCGGATATAGTGAAGGCTTTTAAAGAAGTCTTAATGACAAGCAAAAGATACAGTAAAGAAGAGAAAGAAATTTCTTAGACGGATATTATTTAGATATACTTTCTATTTACATTCCACACTTTTCTAAGGGAAAAACTACAAGCTAAATCATCTCAAGGAATTCATTCCAGGGAGTTGCTGTTAAGGTCTCGGTTGTTGAATGTCCATATGCCCGGATGATCATAGCTGCCTTCATGACTTGTTTCGGATCATCTGATTCAATAATATCAATCACATCAAAACGCCCAGTAGTTGAGTAACTCTCTTTCCAGACAACTCCAGGGCACTCACTCTTAATTTTTGAAGACACCATACCTGCTATCTTTTTAAATTCAAAAGGGTCACTGAATGCCTCAGGGGAAATACGGCTTAGAATAACAAAGGTTGCCATTTGAACTCTCCTCTTTTTAATTGTATTTGTAATTATTTAATAAAAGCTTAATTACTCCGAAGCTCTTATTTAAGCAAATCCATCAACATGCTTTTTTTTATACTATATATCTGGGAATTTGCTATTTTTCTTATTTAATCTCCCCTTTATAACATGGCTATATTATCTAATACTAAAACGAGGTGTCAATGTAATTTCTTCGCCGCTTCTTTCCTCAACATTGACAACATCATTTTTGTCATGATAGGTTTGTCTTTTAATGTTTATAAGTTAAAATAGAGCCCAAGGAGGGAAAGCACTCCATAGGCCTCAAATCAAATTTTTATCGACTTGAAGGGGAGGAATTATGTCTCGATCTAAAAAAAGCAACAGCATCACTCGACGCAGTTTTCTAAAGGCTGTCGCGGCATCTGTGTTGGCACCAACAATCGTGCCGTCAACTGTATTCGGTTCATCAGCCCCGAGCAACACAAAACTGATGGGATGCATCGGTGCTGGCCGACAGGGCCAGAGCGATATGCAGGAACTGATCTATCGTGGCCTGGATGCTGGGGCACGTGTCGTAGCTGTGTGTGATGTTGATGCACACCGCATGGAGGATGCCCAGTGGCTGGCGGAAAAAATCTACGCTACGGAGCTGGACAAAGACAGCTACAAGGGCTGCACTGCCTACCGTGATTTCCGCGAACTATTAGCACGCAAGGACATCGACGGCGTTTTGATTGTCACGCCCGACCACTGGCACGCGCCGATTGCCATCGCTGCCGCCAACGCCGGCAAGGACATATATCTGGAAAAACCTTTAACTTATTCGATCATCGAAGGACAAAAACTCGTCCAAGCAGTGCGAAAAAACAACCGAGTCCTCCAGGTGGGCTCACAGCAGCGGTCGTCCACGTATTTCCTCATGGCATGCGAGCTGACGCGAAACCAGCGTATCGGCAAGCTCCACACAATCCACGTCTGGCTGCCCGAGGATCATGGCACCGGTAATCCACAGCCGATGCCTGTACCTGTCAATCTCGATTACAACTTTTGGTTGGGTCCAAAACCTCAAGCACCATTCACCGAGGACCGCGTTCATCCGCAGAGAAGTTACAGTAGACCGGGATGGCTTCAGATCAAACAGTACTGCCTTGGCATGATCACCGGCTGGGGCTCCCACATGAACGACATTGCCCAGTGGGGTAACAACACGGACAACACCGGTCCTATCGAGATCGAGGCGAAAGCGGAGTTCCCAAATCGGGGTTTATTCGACGTACACACAACTTTCCGCGCCGAGGCGATATACGCCAACGGTGTCCGTCTGATCATGGAAACGGGGGACCCAGCAGGCGTCCGTTTCGAAGGCGATCGGGGCTGGGTGTTCGTCAAGCGGGGTGCAATCCAGGCCTCCGACCGGGAGATCCTCCGCCAGAAAATCCGCGAAAATGAAATCAAGCTCTACCGCAGCTCCAATCATATGAAGAACTTCCTGGAGTGCATGCACAACAGGAAGGATCCGGTCACACCGGTTGAGGTAGGACACCGCTCAAATACAATCTGTGTGCTGACACACATTGCAATGAAACTTGGCCGCAAGCTGCGCTGGAATCCCCAGGCTGAGCGTTTTATCAAAGATGACGAGGCCAACCGGTTGCTGGACTATCCGCATCGTAAACCTTGGACCATGTAAACAGGAATTGAATTCTGAAAATGTGTAATATTCTGTTAGCCGGCTGTTTATGTGCCATGCTGGCTGCAGGCCCCCTGAATAATCCACCAAAACTTGAGTTGTTGCGTAATGACAAGGCCAGCCAGCTTCATGTGCTCATCGATGGCCGTGAGGTCTTGGTCTATTTATACGGCAAAACACTTGACCTGCCGCACTACTGGCCGATGAACAGTCCTTCTGGAAAGAATATGCTAGTACAGCAGACAGAGCCGTATCCCCATCACCGCTCGCTCTGGTTTGCTGACACAGTCCGATTAAATGGAGGGAGAGAAGTCAGCACTTATAACGCGCTGTACTCCGGCCAAAAGAAGGGCCCGGAGACCTACGGGCCGCCGTTTCGCGACCACATTCGCCATCTTGAATTTACCCGGTGTGAGGCGAAAGACAGCCGGGCAGTAATCGAAACAAAGCTCGTCTGGGAGATGGACAGCCACCGGCCGGTGCTGGAGGAGCGGCGGCATCTAGTGGTGCATGCTCTGGGAGAAAACGAGTATCTGCTCGACATAACCTTCAAACTAATAGCAACCTACGGCGATGTTAAGTTCGTCAGTGACGCAGTGCACTACGCCTGGCCCTACATTCGTATGCACCCGCTGTTCAACGAAAAGAGCGGAGGGATCATCACCTCAAACAACGGCGCCACAGGCCAGGAAGCCACAAACATGAAGGTCGCTTTATGGATCGATTATTCTAACACTGTCAAAGGCGTGACCGAAGGAGTGGCAGTGTTCCAGTGGCCTGATGGTCAGGAGCATCGCTGGCTTACAAGAGAGTACGGCACGTTCGGCCCAAGGCGTCCGGACTTTCAGAGCGGCAAATCCTTCACGCTGAAAAAGGGCGAGTCGATCACGCAACGCGTTGGAATCCTGATCCACAGTGGCGATGTGGAGACCGGCCGGGTCGCCGAACGATATCAGCAGTACATTAAAGTAGAGTGGGGAAAATGAATCGGCGAGAGTTTTTATGCACCGCCTCCAACAAAATTTATCCAGGTGAATGGCGTCCTGAATAGAAACTATTTATCAGCTACGCTAAAGGCGGTCAGATAAGTCAGGCGGATTATTTTCTCCATAAGATTCTTACTGATCTTCTGCACGCTGTCACTGGGTTGATGGTAATCCTCAGTTATTGCAGCAGAAAAGAAAACCCAAGGGATTTTGTTCATAGCAAAGGGAGCATGATCACTTCCACCCATAGCGCTTTCAGATTTCCTCAAGTTCAGGGATAATCCTACATACTGATTATTTTTCTTCAATATATCAGCCAGCTCAGGTGAGTTGGAATCCAGCGAGATACTGATAAAATTACTTGCCTTGATTTGTTTCAGAATCTTATCATCAAAACCTCTTCCAAACATTCTTGACATCATCTTCAACCTTTCCTCACTCCATTCCCGGCTGATCATATCCAGATTCAGGCAGGCTACTGTTTTATTAAAGGGCATGGAGGGATTTGTCACATAATATCTTGAGCCTAACAGGCCCTTTTCTTCCCCGGTCCAGAGGGCAAAAAGTATTGATCGTTTAGGCTTGACAGGATTTTTTATAAAGGCTTCAGCGATTTCCATTACTCCCACTGAACCTGAGCCGTTATCGTCGGCACCATTAAAGATATAATCACCCCTCATGCCAAGATGATCCAGATGAGCACCAATTACAACCACTTCATCTTTTAACACAGGGTCAGAGCCTTCCAGGTATCCGAGTACGTTTGGACTGCTGACCAGTTTTGTCTTTGCTTTGTTTTTTAATGTGAAAGTCACCCCTGTAAGAGCTATGGAATGGGATTTTAGTGTTTTTTCGATTTTTCCCTTCAAGGTTTCAATATCATGTCCCACAAAATCCAGGATTATGTCTGTCATTTCCCGCGAAATCCTGATGGTAGGGAGGCCATCCCATGGCATAGCCATGGTTTTGCCTTGAATCAGAGACAGTCTGCGGCGCGGACCAGGGAAAATCGGCCGTTCGTCATTGATCTTTTGAGAGGCGATAGCTCTTTCGGCCACATCAAGATTTTCTTTAGGAGAATTTTCAATAGAGATTACAGCAACAGCGCCCAATTTTTTTGCCAATTGTATTTTTGGAGAAACCATTCGCCGCATACGGCGGGGAGGATAATACTTATTCTTTAATTCCCCTTCGTTAAACGGAGATTTGGGGTCATCCTTGCCGGGTGTTTCAGTCAACATCATGACTATTTTCCCTTTAACATTCAGGTTTTTGTATTCATCCAGTTTTAGTGACTCCTCTTGGATTCCGTACCCTACAAAAACAACCGGTGCAGTAAAAGACTGTGTTCCGGAGGCTGAATAAGAATAATCTACATTGGAATAAAAAGTCCTGGTCTTTTTTTGGCTTCCTTCCTTCCACTCAACGCTGACCATCCCTTCATTTGAAAGAACCTCCCTGAAAACAATATTCTGAAAATAGCCGCGTTTGGGCTCTTGCGTTTGAGGCTGGCGCTGCATCATAAAACTCCGTTGCCTTGTTGGCCGCATAAAATCCCCGGCAGGCTTGATCCCCCAGAGTGTAAACATTGAAGCCACATATTCGGCTGCAATATCATATCCGAGAGACGCCGTATCTCTTCCCTGAAGACTGTCAGAAGCAAGAAAAGTAAGATATGTAACTGCATCCTTTCCCGTTATGGAATCAAAGCCAACTTTTAAGGGTTCCGGCACGGGCTGGGGATCTGTTACGATAGACAGGTTCTCCATGGGGTCGGGTTTTTTCTCCTCTTTCTTTTGCTGCGCGATCAGTACAGAAAAAGAAAAAAGGCTCAGAATGACTAAAAATACTATTGTTTTTCTCATCGTAAAATTCCTCCTTTTTTTTAAAGTTATATTATTCATCAGTCATTTATTTATGTTAACCTTAGGGTTCTATTCTACACAGCTACGTTAGAAGTAATTCAGCCCGGCCAGCCTCTTCCTCGTTTCCTCAACCTCAGGAATATCAGAGTCAGCGTCGTTCCAGAACTCGAGGAATTTCTCGTAATGAAGCTTATACTTCGTAAGACATAATTGTCAAGAAAGGTAATGGACAAGATTATTTCCTTCTTCAAACTCACCTTCCAAGCCGAGCGCCTCCCTCCAGCTCAATTTTTTCAGCAAAAACTCCTGAAAACAGTAAAGGAGAGAGGCGAGTGCTTTTAATAACCAACGGATTACATTATTACCCCTTAAATGATGGGATCTATCTCGGAGCCTGGTGTTGTGCCAATCCTATCGCTTTGTCTTTATTTTAGAGTAATTGATTTGCTGTTTTCCGTGTGATATATTCATTCGTTCTTGTCGAAGGCTAGATACTGCGTAAAATTGGGATGAATTCGTAGCGAGTCCAAAAATTATGATTATAATGCTTACAGCAGGTTACAATGTGTGAGGTAAAGTCAAATTTATAAGGCGATGTAATCCATTAAATTTATAATGTTATAAATATTCTAAAATACATAAATTCCAAAAAAAAGGAGGCGAATTATTCATGAAAGGATCTGTTCTTGTAGTTGGTGCTGGCCCGGCAGGAATGCGGGCGAGTTCCGAACTTTTACAACAGGGCTTTAAGGTCTACTTACTGGAGGAGAAACCCACCATCGGCGGTAAGATGGCTCAGATTGACAAGATGTTTCCTACAAACGAGTGTGCCACTTGCACGGCACTACCACGTATGCTGGAGCTTACCAGCAATCCAAACATGGCCATCCTCGCATTTGCAGAAGTAACTTCTATTGAAGGATCCCCAGGAGATTTTAAAGTTAAAATCTTAAAAAAACCAAGATACGTTGATCCAATGAAGTGTACAGCCTGTACGGACTGCTTCCCTGTCTGTCCTGTGGGAGGTATTCCCATGGAGTTCAACCTCGGCAGGGGAGCTTCAAAAGCTATTTCATTCTATTCTCCGTTTCCACCAAGAAAAGCACTGATTTATCCTGAGAAGTGCGATTACATTCTAAAAGGAAAGTGTGGAGACAAGGACAAGCCGCCCTGTGTTGAGGCATGCGAGCCTGAAGCAATAAACTTCTCTCAGAAACCTCAAGAGACCGAAATTAATGTTGGAGCAATCATACTATCTACGGGTCTTGATGAAGTAAGAGAGGATAAACTTCTAGGCAAGTATGGCTATAACAAAACCCCCAATGTACTTACTGCACTTGAATATGAGCGACTGCTTTCCGGCCTTGGCCCTACAGGCGGGATTGTGAAGTGCGACGATGGAAAGGAGCCACAATCTTTGGCATGGTTGGTACTTGATGATTCTTCATCCATTGGCTTCATGACCGCGGCAGCAGAAGCCTTGGGAACCATTGAGAAGAATCCCCAAGTCTCTGTTTCTATTTTACACAAAGACATCTCTCTTACGAGAGATTCTTATAGTGATTTTTATTCCCAGTCCAAGGAAAGCGGTGTACAGTTTATTCATACAGACTCTGTAACTGTTGACAGCGAGGGAACAGGTGAACTCAACATTTCCTATGAGGGCAAAGAAAAGGGAAACTTAAAGGCTGAGATGCTTATTCTTGTCCCGCCTCTTGCTGGTTCACCGAGCGTTCGTAAGCTCTCAGAAGTAATTGGTATCAATGTAGACGAACATGGATTCTTTGAGAGGGCAGATGGTGACTCTCATCCCATCCACACTTCCCGGGAGGGAATCTTTTTATGTGGAGGTGCTGAGGGCCCAAAGGGTATAGATAGCTCGATTATTCAAGCATGTTCAGCCGCAGCAAATGTTGCGGCACTCCTTGCGCCAGCTAGAGGCACTGAGATAGCACCCCCTGTGGAGAAAGATCTCAAGCCTGTAAAAGCTGAAGATGAACCAGAGATTGCAGTGGTTATCTGCCGCTGCGGAATGAATATCGCCGGTCTCTTGAACATAGATGAACTTGTTGAGTACACTTTATCCATGCCGCATGTAAAACAAGTAGAGATTACTCCTTTTGGCTGCGATGGAGTGGCAGTCAAACAACTGCTGGGAACCAAAAAATTCAATAGAATTGTGTTGGGTGCTTGCTCACCCAAGACCCATGAGGATCTCTTCTCGCTTCACACTGAATTGGGAGGATTGAACCAGCATCTCTTAGAAATCGTGAATCTGCGCAATCAATGCACATGGGTGCATTCCACAGATAAAGCAGAGGCTACTGAGAAGGCAAAAACACTCATGAGAATGGGAGTGAGCCGCACAGCACTGCTCGAACCCTTGGAGGATATTAACATACAAATCACTCCAAGCTGCCTTGTAATTGGCTGCACGCCATGCGGCATCTCATGCGCATTAACGCTCGCCAAAATGGGCCTTGAGGTTTATGTTATAGAAAGCGAGAACGACCCAGGCAAAATAAAAGAAAACCAAGATCCACTTGTAAAAAGCCTTCTTGATGATTTAAAGGGAAACGAAAAAGCGAAGATTTATATGGGTGCTAAAATAGGAGCTGTTGAAGGGTTCATTGGAAACTACAAAGCCGAAATAGTAAAAAAAGACGGAAAAGAGGACATAGACATTGGTTCTATATTGATAGCTACCGGGAAGAAAATGGGAGTATCTTCAAATGAGAATGAGACAGATTATGAGGCAGACCTTGCACTGACAAGAGATGAAAAAGATTATTTTACTGGCATGCTGGGCATTCTAAATCCCCTGGATTTTAATACAGAGGGTGTATTCATGTGCGGCTCAGCACGAACTAAAATCGACGCACTTGAATCAGTCATAGACGGCGAGGCAGCTGCATCACGTATTGCAGGCATAATATCCAAGGAACAAAGGCTCAAATCCCCCAGGATCTCATTTGTTGTCGATGAGAGCTGCGACGGCTGTGCCTACTGCATAGAGCCATGCCCTGCTCATGCCATCACTCTCATCGAATACATGTACGAAGACAACATCAAAAAGACAGTGCAAGTAAACGAGGCCGTCTGCAGAGGATGCGGAATCTGCATGGCAACATGTCCAAAGAAAGGCATCTATGTCAGACATTTCAAGCCCGAGCAGTTTACAGCGATGATAAAATCCATTCAGGAGGGAGCATAAAATGGAAAAAGAATACGAACCAATAATTCTTACTTTCTGCTGCAACTGGTGCGCATATGCAGCTGCAGATTCCGCGGGTACTGCTCGAATCCAATACCCATCCAACATTCACATCATTCGATACATGTGCTCTGGAATGGTGCATCCAAATATGGTAATGGACACTCTCACTCAAGGCATTGCAGATGGAGTCTTAATCTGCGGATGCCATCCAGGTGACTGCCACTACCAGAACGGCAATGAGAAAGCTGAGGCAAGGGCTGAGGCCATAAAGCTCATGTTAGAAGACATGGGTTTGGAAGAAGAACGCTTCAGACTTGAATGGACTTCTGCATCAGAAGGCCCCAAGTTTGCTAAAATTGTAAAGGAAATGACAGAAACGCTTCGAAAATTGGGTCCAAATCCATATAAAAACTAAAATGGTGATACAAATGATCGACAAATCCAAAATATTTGAAGGTAATAAGTTCATGTGGGATGGACGCACCTACGTGAATGAAGGAGAAGCAAAAAGCACAGAGGAAAAATACAGGAAGAACGGATTCGAAACAAAAATAATAAAAGAGGAAAATCAGTATCTCATTTATACAAGAAGAGAAATCAAAGAAATAGTCCTGGAGGGACCTGCCCCACCATAATACCCAATACATACGCCGATCTTCTCGATACAAAACACAATAAAGCGTGTGAATACTTAGATGTAAGACTGTTAAACATCACGAGGACAGCGGTATTTTGCTTAAACGACACAAATAAAAATAGAAAACTACTGACTTTTCAGCCCAACCAACCTCTTTTTTGTTTCCTCAACCTCAGGAATATCAGAGTCAGCGTCGTTCCAGAACTCGAGGAATTTCTCGTAATTCTCTATGGTTTTGGCACGCCATTCTTGCTTATATCTATTCATATCGCAGTGACTCTATCGGATTTGCCAATGCAGCTTTGATGGACTGGTAGCTGACTGTGAGCAACGCGATGACTAATGCCAGCAAAGCAGAAAGGATAAAGGTCCAGATTCCAATATTAGTACGATAAGCAAAATTATTAAGCCAATGATTCATAGCAAAATAAGCAACAGGCCAGGCAATAACATTTGCAAGAACTATCCATTTTACATATTCTTTCGATAAAATAAAAACTATACTGCCAATAGATGCGCCGAGAACTTTTCTTATACCAATCTCCTTTGTCCTTTGCTCTACAGTAAAAGATGCAAGACCGAAAAGACCAAGACATGCGATAAATATTGTAATTCCTGTAAAAATACTGAACAGTCGGCTTAATCTCATTTCAGACTGATACATCATGGCGTTATTCTCATCCACAAATGTATAATCGAAAGGATGTCCCGGATTTATTCTCCCCCACTCTTGTTCCGCAAACTGCATAACCCTTGACATACTCTCACCAGTTGTTTTAATGAACACCCAATTAAAAGCCTGTTCAGACGCTAATGACATTACAAAAGGTTCGATCTTTTGATGGAGAGATTTAAAGTAATAATCTTTTAATACCCCGATCACAGGAAGAACAACCGACCCCCCGGCTGAAAGTCTTTTATCAAGTCCTGAATCAAACTCGAATTTTTTAACTGCCTCTTCATTCAACAGCAGAGCCCTGTTCATGTCAGTTGAAAATTCTCTTGAAAAATCCCTGCCCTCATGAAGCTCTATACCAAACGTCTCAATAAAATCATAATCAACAGCTATCACCTGGACGGTTATATTTTCATTCACCGGACGTCCCACTGGCCGCAGCAACCCTATACCAAACAATCCACCAGGTATAGTCGACGCTGCAGAGACATTAATTACATTGCTATTTGATAGAAGCGTGTTTTTATATGATTCATAATTAGATCTTGGAGCGGGATCAGAAAGCGGAACGGCAATAATATCTTCCTTATTATAACCTAGATGCATGTCCTTTATATATTCCATCTGACTGAATATTATGCTGAGACCTATGATCAAAAACACAGAGATGGAGAATTGTACAACAACAAGGATCTTTCTCAATAAACCGCCTGAGGCACCTTTTTCTATCTTACCGCTTAATACCTCAGCTGGCCTGAATGCAGATAAAAGAAAAGCCGGATAACTACCAGAGACAACACCAACAATAATAACCAATCCAATCAATGAAAAAATCGTCTGTAAATTTATTAAGCCTGGACCGGATATATTTTTTTCCGCAATTGCATTAAAAGGGGCTAATAGAAGCAAGGCTGAAATGGCAGCAATTACAGAGGCAATAAAAGTAAACATTGTTGACTCACTTAGAAACTGCTTGATCAACTGGAATCTGTCGGCACCGACAACTTTCCGCATTCCTACTTCTCTTGCCCGGCTTTCCGAACGTGCTGTAGAAAGGTTCATAAAATTAATACATGCGATCAAAAGCACAAAAATAGCCACTGCAGAAAAGATATATATATAGCTTTCATCACTGTTTGGTCCAATTTCTCCTTCAAGATTTGACTTGAGATGAATGTCTGTTACTTTCTGTAGATAAGGATTTAGTTCTACTCCAGCAATTCTAAGCATTCTTCCTAAATGTTCTTCAAGAAGCGTACGCATTTTAACTTCAACAGCTCTAGGATCAGCATTTTTTTCAAGCAGAAGATATGTATAAATTCTAAAATTCTGCCAGTTCTGAGAGAGATCACCGTAATAAAGTTGGTTATTAATAGGGTCCCTTGCTCTATTAAGAGTTTCAAAATTTACAAGGAAATCATAGTTCATATGAGTTGAAGGCGGATGTTTTTTCATTATGCCAGTGATATTAAAATTCATCCAATTGTCACCTACTATAACCTTGCCAATTGGGTCTTCTTCTCCAAAATATTTTTCAGACATTTCTTCGGTTATCACCATAGAATACGGCACATTCAGAGCAGTCTCGGGATCACCGGTAACCATTTCGACATCAAAGATCTCGAAAAATGTTGAGTCTACAAAATACAATCCCTTTTCGAAAAATTTTCTATCTTCGTGTTTAATCACCCACCTGGAATCAGGAGGTTTTATTCGCACTGCCTTAAGGACTTCAGGAAATTCTTCAACCATTGCAGGTCCCCAGGGGCCAGAAACTAAAGGAATCTCAATCTGATTGTCGCGGATGATACCAGCATTAATAATCCTATAGATCTGATCAGCGTTATCATGATATCTGTCATAGCTTAATTCATCCTGTACATAAACCAAGATGAGTAGACAACAGATTATTCCTGTGGCAAGGCCGAAGATATTAATAAAGGTGTATCCCTTGTATCGAATTATGTTCCGGAAAGCAATTTTAATATAGTTTCTCAGCATTTTTTCATCCGTCCAATAATTTTGTAACTATAAAATATCATAGCAGATAATGAAACATCATGTAAAAGAACTTATCTTAGATTATATAATACGATTTTTGGTGCTTCCTCAGGGAAATGTTGGATTCGTGGGAAGACCAAAAACGAATTTCTTATATTTTTAATTTAAAAGAATCGAAGCGACGCTGGATAACTTTAATGTTTGGAGCCATCTGGCTCCCTCAGATAAAGAGAGGAGGACGAGATGGCACAAAAGAGGTTATCCATGCTATAAAGCCTACTTAAGCCGCCTCGAGTTCGGCGAGAAGGTCATAGATGAGTTCTTTTATCGTTACTATCTTGTCGATACGGTAAGCATTCTGCCCACAGAAGATGAGGCCGTGGTCAACATCTCCGAAGTAAGAGTTTACGAGAGCCAGCGCAATGCAGTACTTCGCCTTATCAACTTTACAGACAGTAAGACACCTGTAAGGACACTTGATTTTATGTTTTCCCTTAACTTCTAAGTCCTTCAAAAACCTGTTGTTAATGGCCCTTCCTGGCATGCCAACAGGACTTTTTATGATGACAATATCTTCTTCTTTGACGTCAAGGTAGCTCTGCTTAAATTCCTGGGAGACATCGCACTCCACAGTGCAGACAAAACGTGTAGCCATTTGAACTCCTGACGCACCCAGGGACAGCATCCGAGCTATATCCTTTCCGTTGAAGATCCCCCCAGCGGCGATAACAGGAATTTTCTTTCCGTATTTATCTTCATAAACTTTTACCGTTTCCAAAACCTCTGGTAAGAGATTATCAAGGGAATATTTTTCCGGATGATTGAGCTGCTCCTCGGAGAAACCAAGGTGTCCTCCCGCCAGAGGTCCTTCAAGGATTATGGCATCGGCAGTCCTTTCGTAACGTTTGTCCCAGACCCGGAGAATTAATTCAGCTACCCGTGAGGAGCTTATAATTGGGAGGAGGCTTACAGAACTGTCTTCGACCAAGCCGGGAAGCTTAATTGGGAGTCCGGCACCATATACGATCATCTTAATTCCTTCCTTCACAGCAGTCGTAATCAGATCGTCCACATTGCTGAGCACTCCCATGAAATTGACTGCGATATGACCATTTGTCATAGTTTTTGCTTTACGAATTTCTTTCTCCAGAGCTTCCCGAGACATCCTTTCATATTCACGCTTTGAAGCCTCTATATCTCCCAGGCCTATGCTCGAGATGGTGCCTATCCCACCTTCCTCAGCCACAGCAGAGGCGAGCGAGGAAAGAGAAACCCGCACGCCCATAGCTCCCTGTACAATCGGTATGTCTGCGGTGATGCTTCCAATTTTAAGTTTGGGGATTTTCATTTTAATTTTTGTATCTTCTAACTATAAGGCAGGCATTACCTCCTCCAAAGCCAAAGGAATTACTCAGAGCCACCTCGAGGTCGATCGATTCGACTCCTTTGGTTACGTAATCAAGAGGACATTCCGGGTCGGGCTCCTCATAGTTGATTGTCGGGGGCAGTTTGCAGGTATAGATACTCATCACAGTGGCCACGAATTCCACTGCCCCGGCAGCGGCCAAAAGGTGACCAATCATCGACTTAATGGAACTGATTTTAAGATGCTTCCCGTGGTCGCCAAAGACCTTCATAACGGCTGCACTTTCAATCTTATCATTCAGAACAGTGGAGGTGCCATGCGCGTTGATATATCCCGCTTCCCGCGGGTCGATGCCTGCGTCTCTGAACGCCTCCCTCATGACCCTGACCATTCCATCGCCTCCAGGTTCTGGAGCTGTGAAATGGAAGGCGTCAGCAGTATTGCCATAGCCAACAAGCTCCGCGTAAATGTGAGCGCTCCGACTGAGAGCATGTTTAAGTCTTTCTAAAACAACGATGCCAGCACCTTCCCCCATTACAAAACCGTCACGGTTCTTGTCAAAAGGTCTGCTCGCTTTCTCCACACAATCATTCCTAATCGACATCGATCGCGTTGCACAAAAACCAGCAAAAGGCAAAGGGCTCACGCTGGCCTCGGAACCTCCTGCCAGCATGATGTCGGCATCTCCCCTCTGAATAATTCGAAAGGCATCGCCGATGGCATTTGCCCCCGTGGAACAAGCAACAGAAGGGGCAGATAGAGGACCTCTTAAACCATACGTAATAGAAACCATGCATGCTGCCATGTTTATGAGATATTTAGACACAAAAAAGGGCCCAAGAGACTTTGGCCCTTTCTCATGAAGCATAGAATACCCTTTCTCTATCGAGTGTGCCCCCCCGATACCGGAACCTATGATGACCCCTGCCCTGTTTCCATTAAAGGCAAAGGTATTTAAACCAGCATCTTTGATCGCCATGGCCGACGAGGCCATGCCAAAATGGACAAATCTATCCATTCGCTCTACAGATTTCTCATCGATCCATTCTTCAGGACTGAAGTTCTTTACTTCTGCCGCCATATGAGAGCGAAAATCGGACGGGTCGAACTGAGTAATTCTTGATATACCATTTCGCCCGGCTTTCAACCCTTCCCAGAACTCTTCAAGCCCCACACCAATAGGGGTTACAACACCTAATCCGGTTACAACAACCCGATGTCCATTCATTACTGTTATGCTTTTTAAAGTTGCAGAGCTTTAATAGAAAGCTCGACGTTTTTCTGGCACGGAATGAAAATTATCCCTTTATGATTGTATTAATGTCAAGCACAAATTTTCTCTGTCAACCACAAGAATTGGGGTAATGTTGAATCTTATGGATTGTGACTCCAAATTGTGGCTGTATGAAGTATACTGGTGCTTCCTCATGCAACTGTTGTTACTGAGCCGAAGACCACGAAAACTTCTCTACCCGGACCAGAGCTCTCAAAAACATGGAAAACCACCAAAAAAGGAGCGCTAGTGCCGTGAAGATTTCCCGAAAGTTGATTGGCAGCAGCAATCTCTTTTTACCTCCTTATTTTAGTTTGAAAGCTTCGACGGTTTGATCCTGGACGGTTACTTTTTCGCATTCCAGGATTCCCCTTTCGACAAGGACTCTCAGAATATTCCCGATGGTCTCCAGATCAAACTTTCTCAAAATAATCTTTCTTTGAATTAAAAGATCCGCTGCTGTTATTCTCTTTTTGATTCCTGAGGTCTCTTTCCGGATCTCCCTCATAACCGTAGCCTGTGCAACACTCAAAGAGATGAATCTTTTTTTAACACATAACTCCTCTCCTCCGAGAATGATCCTTTTCGATATTCGATCATAAAAGAGCTTCACGTTGGAATTGAAAAGACCCGGAGTCTCTGGCAGGCTTTTTTTAATCTGCCGGAGGCTTGCTGAACTCATTGGTCTCGCTACATCTTGATCAAGCGGCGGCCTCTTTCTCACTCTTTCCACCGCTCTTCCTTGATTCGTAAGGATGAATCCTTAGGGTTTATGATCTCGTTGCAAACGCAGAAGAAAAAGATGAGCGCTAAAAGTATGATCCATATTAACAATGATTTTTTCAATTTAATCTCCTTCAAAATTATTTCTCCTCTTCTTTTCTCTTCTGTCTTTTAACTGTTTTGTGTTTTCTCAATCTTTTAAGCTATGTCCTCTTCTTCCTTTTCTTCACTTCCTCTTCTTCTAGTAGATCTTCAATTTCCTTCTCTTTCTCTGGATCGAACAGAACTCCTTCATTCTCTTCCTCTTCCTCCAGCTTTTCAGATGCTTCCTTTGCTTCCTCTCTTGTGTTCATGTTTTCGCCTCTTTAAAGTCATTTCGATTGGTCGAAAAGACTCAATGAGTCTTTTTTCGTTGAAGCCTTTGAAGATCAGGCGCTTTTAACTC
>JADHWO010000051.1 GCA_016783445.1 Candidatus Aminicenantota bacterium | reverse complement strand
AAGGCAAGTTGTCATTCCTGCGGAAGCAGGAATCCAGAAGAATAAAAAAAATATTTTATAATAGGCTGGATTCCTGCTTCCGCAGGAATGACGAAAGGATAGGAAAGACTTTTCATCAACTAAATGGGAGAAGAGCCAACTTTATAAACTTTAAAAATTTGACTATTTTTTTTGTTTTTGCCATTATTCTCAGGTTGAGACATCATATAGTTAGAAGGATGTCTCAAAAAACCAGAATTGAATTTCCCGGAGCCTTTTATGGAAAAAATTTTTGAAGTCTAACTCCAATGGAAAGAATTAGGAATTTTTCGATTATTGCTCATATTGACCATGGTAAGTCTACCTTAGCTGACCGCCTCCTGGAAATGACCGGAGCTCTTTCTCCTCGTGAGTTAAAGGATCAGGTGTTGGATACGATGGATCTTGAACGGGAAAAAGGAATAACCATAAAGGCTCAAACAGCGCGCCTTCGATATAAAGCCGCTTCGGGTGAAGAATACATTCTCAATCTTATCGATACCCCTGGACATGTGGATTTTGCATATGAGGTCTCGAGGAGCCTGGCTGCGTGTGAAGGGGCACTCCTTGTCATCGATGCTTCCCAGGGTGTTGAAGCGCAGACTTTAGCCACTACATATCTTGCGCTGCAGAATGACCTGGTCCTGATTCCTGTCATCAACAAGATTGACCTTCCTCAAGCAGATCCAGAGCTCACACTTGAACAACAGGAAAATATAATCGGCATAAAGCGTGAAGAAGCCATCCTGGTGAGTGCCAAAAAAGGAATAGCCATTGACCAGGTCCTGGAGGGCATTGTTAATCGTTTCCCTCCTCCTCAGGGAAATCCTGACTCACCTCTAAAGGCATTGCTTTTTGATTCCTGGTTTGATTCCTATCGTGGTGTTGTAATTCTAGTGAGGATTTTTGATGGAGTGATCCAGACCGGTACTCAGATTGAGATGATGGCCTGTGAAGCTGCATACGAAGTAGAGGAAGTTGGTTATTTAACGCCCAAGCCTAAAAAAGTGGACCGGCTTGCTACAGGAGAGGTTGGATATGTGATAGCTGGAATCAAAGAGTTGAGTCATGCCAGAGTCGGGGACACAGTTACTGAAAAAAAGAGAAGAGCGGCTCAAACTCTGCCCGGATTTAAAGAGGCAAAACCTATGGTTTTTTGTGGGATGTTCCCTGCCGGAGAAAGTAGTGTAGAAGATTTAAAAAGAGCACTCCAAAAGCTGAGACTTAATGATTCTTCATTTCAATATGAGCCTGAAAATTCTCCTGCGCTGGGAATGGGTTTCCGGTGTGGTTTTTTAGGTCTTCTTCATAGGGAGATCATTCAGGAAAGGCTGGAAAGAGAATTTGATTTAAACCTTATTACTACTGCTCCAAGTGTAAGCTTCCGAATCACCAGAAAGGATAACCGGATTCAAGAAATCCATAATCCCTCTCAACTTCCTTCTTCTCATGAAATTATAAAAATCGAAGAGCCGCTGATTGAAGCTCTGATAATTACGCCTGATAAATATCTTGGGGCTGTCCTTAAACTTCTGGAAAGCCGGCGAGGAAAACAGAAAAAGCTGGAGTATATCAGCACCCAACGGATATTTTTAACCTATCTTCTTCCTCTGAGCGAAATCGTTTTGGATTTTTACAACCAACTGAAGTCCGTTTCGCAGGGATATGCTTCGATGGATTATGAGTTTGCGAGTTTTCAGGAGTCCCCTCTGGTCAAGCTTGATATCCTAATTAACAGGGAGGCAGTGGATGCCTTTTCCTTAATTATCCATCGGGATAAAGCCTATAATCAGGGGAAGAGGCTTGTGCAAAAGATGAGGAAACTTATCCCCCGTCAGCAAAGCGAAGTGTCTCTCCAGGCTGCAATAGGTAAAAGAGTGATTGCCCGGGAAACAATAAAAGCTTACCGGAAGGATGTCCTCGCAAAGCTATACGGAGGAGACTACACAAGGAAAATGAAGCTCCTGGAAAAACAGAAATCTGGCAAGAAGAGAATGAAAAAAATAGGTAGAGTTGAGGTTCCCCAGGAGGCCTTTCTCGCTATTCTTGAAATTAAATAAGAGTTCAGGCCAGCAGGTTCAAAAACACGATTTCTTTCTGTTTGTTAAATTGCTATAATTTTTATTATATTAAGTAACCATGGGAAAATCTTCGCTTGAAAAAGTAGTCGAGGAAGGAATCAGTTTCCTTTCTAAAATTTTTCCCCTTAAGACCTATCTATATTTTCCACTTCTTTACGCTTCTTTTATATGGGCTATTAAAAGAGTAAAAGAGTGGAAGGAGGAAATTTTCTCCTTGAAAGTTTGGCTTGACCCGGATCGAATAGAGATGAAGCCTGATGAGTTCATCCTAAATTTTTTTGAGACCAATCCTGCCTTGAACAAGACATATGAGGCTGAAATAAAAAAGAAGGATTTAGTTAGTTTAAGAAAGAATTTTTTTAGGCTTTACCCTATTATTGGACTTGAAGATCCTTTCCTCTCCGCTCTTTTTTATGAAGAGCTTAAATCAGGGGATTTCGAAAAAATTGTAAAAGAGTTCGAGGAAAGGGTCAGTCAGGCAGAGAAGGATATCGAGGCCTTTAATGGGAAATTAAAACTTCTTGAAGGCCTGAAGTCCTTTGCCAATGAGATGATCTCCCTCAACCTTGATCTTTTTTCACAGGATAAAGTACAGGATATTTTTGCAGGTCTTATAAAAAAAAGTTTGATGAATAACGATGAATAAGTTTCGTCTCTTAAAAGAAAACATATCCTGTTTACGGATTAACATTAAGCTGCCCTTCCTTATTTTTTATTTATTTCTCTTCCTTTTTTCCCTCTCTGCTTGTGTATCCCATCTTAAAGAAGCCAAGCATTATTATACTCAGGGACAGAGATTTTCTCGTCTCTACCAGACAAAAGATGCCATTGCTTCTTATAAAAGTGCACTTAGGGAGGCTGAGCTGGAGGTTAAAAAAAATCCTTCGGCCCAGGGTTATATGTTGAAGGGAATGGCTGAATTGAACCTGGAATTATGGGAGCAGGCTGAAAAGAGCTTTCTTAACTCGTTTTCTTATGGTTTTGAAAAGGGTGAGGAATGGGCTCAGGAGCTTTCCCTTTTTGGTCTGGCTTCTTCTTTGGAAGCACTTGGACTTGGAGATACCGCTCTCAAAATCTACTCCTATCTTCTTAACAAATCAAAACTAAGAGCGGTAACTGTTTCTGCTGCTCAAAAATATACAGATGGAATACTTAAAAGAGCACTCCAGAAAAAAGCAAAAGAGAAACAGAAGTTATTGGTTGCTGCTTTTAAAGTAATTGAGAAGCTCACAAACAAAGATTTAAGCTGCGGTTTCTATCATTATCTTCAATCCCAGATATACAGCCACCTCTCAGATTACCAAAAAAGCTTTGAAGAGGCTTTGATGGCAAAAGAGCTTGGGCTGCCTACTTTAGAAATTTTTCGTGACAATGACCTTCAAATTGTTTTTTGTTATCAACAGCTAAAAGAAAAGCTTTCTGTTGAAAAATGGGATAAGTTTTTATATCAATATAAAAAATGGGTGAAGAGATGGGGCTGGAAAAATCCTGTAACTCCAGGCTGGAAAAAGGAGGCTAAGCATGCTCCCATCAATTGAGTGGGATAAGGATAAGGTGATTATGATTGACCAGAGAAAGTTGCCCAAGGAAGAAGTCTATGTAGAATGTAAGGATTCTAATCAGGTGGCTGAAGCTATTGAAAAGATGATTATCCGTGGAGCGCCAGCAATAGGAGTCGCGGCAGCATATGGTGTTGCGCTTGGATTATTAAATGTTAAAAAGGAAGAAAACCTGGATGAGGAATTTAACCGTATTATTTTACGCCTTGGGAAAACAAGGCCTACTGCTCATAATTTATTCTGGGCCCTGGAGAGAATGAAAGAGACTTTTGATAAAAACAGGCGGCTGTCCCTCTCCTGGATCAAGCAAAAGATGATCCAGGAAGCGCAGGATATTGAAAGAAGAGATATCAAAACCAATAAAAAGATCGGTTCTTGGGGAAAGAGCCTGCTCAAAGACGGCCAGTCGATCCTGACTTACTGCAACACAGGAGCCCTGGCAACAGCTGGCTATGGCACAGCTTTGGGAGTCATTCGGGCAGCCTGCCATGAGGGGAAAGGAATTCATGTTTTTGCTGCTGAGACCCGGCCTTTTCTTCAAGGAGCAAGATTGACCTGTTGGGAACTTGGCAGGGAAAAAATTCTGGTAACCTTGATAACTGATAATATGGCAGGTCATTTGATGCAGGAAGGAGAAATTTCCCTGGTTATAACAGGAGCAGACAGAATAGCCAGAAATGGCGATACAGCAAATAAAATAGGAACATACACTTTAGCTGTCCTGGCTAAAGAGCATGGCCTTCCATTCTATATTGTTGCACCTTTAAACACAGTGGATTTTAATCTGACCGGAGGGGGTGAAATTAAGATAGAAGAGAGAAATCCTCAGGAAGTAAGAGAAATAGGAGACCAGTGTCTGGCTCTTCCAAGTGTAAATGTCAAAAATCCTGCTTTTGATATTACTCCTTCCAGGTTCATCTCTGCAATTATCACGGAAAAAGGAATTGTTCGGCCTCCTTATGGAAAAAATCTTGAAGAGATGAGAGAAAAAAAATAAAAAGAGTAAGCCAATAAAAAAGAATACAGCCCTAAAAATCCTGGGGATTGAAACATCCTGCGATGAGACATCTGCTTCTGTCCTGAATGGTGAATATGAAATTATGAGCAATGTTGTGCTCTCTCAGGATGAGATTCACGCTCCTTATGGCGGAGTTGTCCCTGAATTGGCTTCACGTCAGCATCTCACTTCTATAAGCTATGTTGTCGGGGAATGTTTAAAACGTTCTCAGCTCAAGCTTGATCAAATTGATGCTTATGCAGTGACACAGGGCCCTGGCCTTATTGGTGCTTTGCTTGTAGGTTTATCTTTTGCCAAAGGTCTGGCTTATTATTTTGGTAAGCCTTTAATTGGGATAGACCACCTTGAAGCTCACATAGAATCTGTTTTTCTTGAAAGCAGGCAAATTTCTTTTCCTGCCCTGGCACTTGTAGTTTCCGGAGGTCATACTTCCATTTTTTTTATGAAGAAGAAAAACGATTATCAGCTTATTGGAAGAACAAGAGATGATGCTGCAGGAGAAGCCCTGGATAAGATAGCAAAATTTCTGGATCTTGGATATCCAGGGGGACCGATCATTGATAAACTGGCAAAAAAAGGAAATCCGCAAAAATTCGCCTTTGCTATACCCCAAATGACAGATGGAAGCCTTGATTTTAGTTTTAGCGGTCTTAAAACCGCTGCTCTTAGACAGATAAGGGATTTTAATATTTCAAAAAACAATCCGCATTTTTTTGATTTTTTAGCAAGTTTTGAGATGGCTGTAATCCGGGCCTTGCTTTCAAACCTGGCTCAGACCGTAAAGCGCTTCAAACCGCAATCATTAATTCTCTGTGGGGGAGTAGCCAGGAATAAAAAACTCAGGCAGCATTTTATAGAATTTGGCAAGGAGCTTGACTTATCCTCTTTTATTCCCTCTCCCTCATTATGCTCTGACAATGCTGCGATGGTTGCTGCTATGGGTTTGGAGAAACTCAAAAGCGGAAAAAGGTTTTCTTATTTTTTGGATTTAAATGCATATCCCAGATTTTCCTGAATTATTCATAAAAACTGCCGACACTTTTGTTTATCGTGAATAATCCAGGTAACCTAAATTTCTTTTTTAAAACTTTTCTGAAAAGGAGAAAAAAATTGCCTTTTTTGAACTAATGGAGTTGAATATTCGTATTATTTGATTGAAACAAGAAAGAAGTTATAAAATAAATAAGTAAACAGATTTTATGATTATTATCTGCATAATTTTATGCTCAGGAGGAATAAAGTGAGGAAAAAAGCAAGTTATATTTCTGTTTTAGTTTTAGTCTTACTTTTTAAGCCCTGTTTCTCGGAAGAGAGAGATGTGCTGTCTTTTTCTCTTGAAGACTGTATTGTCAAGGCTTTGAAAGACAATCTCAATGTTGCAGTGGAGGTTTACAACCCTGAACTGGCTGATGCTTCCGTAACTAAAGCCAGAGAATTCTTTATGCCGCGCCTTGACTTTAATTACGGTAACCAGAGGAGGGAAAATCCGTCTTTTTGGTGGCTCGAACAAGCTGATACTGTTGTAAACGAAGATCTGGATTACTCTGCTTCCTTAATTCAGCAAATACCTACAGGAGGAAACTTTTCTCTGTCTTTATCTAACTCTAAATCCGAAACCAACGCAGGCTTTCAGAACTTGAATCCGCGTTATGGAAGCACTTTGACGTTTAATTTTACCCAGCCTCTACTGAGAAATTTTGGCTTTAACGTAAGTAAAAGAGAAATCATCGTTGCACGAAACAATCTGGATATTTCCCTCAGTCAGTTTAAAAAAGTTCTTATGGATACGATTTACTCTGTTCAAGAGGCATATTGGAATCTTGTCTATTCTATTGAAGATTACAAAGTTAAACAGCAGTCTTTGCAGCTTGCCCGGGATTTGCTGGCCAAGAATAAAAAAGAAGTTGAGGTTGGGAAATTAGCGGAAATTGAAATTCTGAATGCTGAAACAGTTGTAGCTTCACGAGAGGCTGATATCCTTCAGGCAGAAGCTTTAATCAGGAGGAGTGAGGATGTGCTCAAAAACTTGCTCAACATATCTGAAGAAGAGGAAATAAACTCAAAAAAGATTATTCCTTTAGATAAGCCGGAATTTATTCTTAGAGAGGTTTCTTTAAAAGAAGCATTTAAAAAAGCTTTTGAGAGAAGTCCTGATTTAAAGATGAAAAAAAAGAATATTGAGACAAGTGAGCTGAACTTTAGTGTGGCGAAGAATCAGATGCTACCTGGCCTGGATTTACAATTTTCTTATTGGAGCCCGGGACTTTCTGGAGATAGAATTCTCTATGGTGCTAATCCTTTTGATGGACCTATAGGATCAGAAGAAGGAAGCCCTTCTGATTCTATTCGTGATGCTTTCAGGTTCTTATATAATAACTGGACTGTGGGCTTAACACTTTCTATCCCTTTAAGTAATTTAACCACAAAAGCTGATTATGCAAGAGCCAGGATGGAAATGGAAAAAGGCCAGATTGAGTTAAAAAGCTTAGAAAAACAGGTCTTTTTAGAAGTTAAAAATGCCATCCGGGACATTGAGACAAATTTTAAGAGAGTCCAGGCTTACCGGCTTGCCCGAGAGCTGGCAGAGAAGCGGTTGGAAGCCGAAGTAAAGAAGCTGGGCGTGGGACTTACTACAAACTATTTTGTTCTCCAGTATCAGGAAGAATTGGCCAATCGAAGCTCTATGGAGCTTAAGTCTTTGGTTGATTACAATCTTGCTTTGGCGAGATTAGAAAAGGCTGTTGGTGAGAGCCTGGAGAAGAGAGGTATAATAATATCACAGTTCCATACTCAGTGAAAAAGAAAAAACATGAAGGTTTGACGAAAAAGGGGATAGGCTATTTTTTTTCTTTTACTTCACACTAATCTGTGATAAAAACTAATAATCAAAAAAGCTGGCCAGTTTAGCCATGTTCCTCGGGAAAATATATTATATGAGCTTAGTGTGTTTCTGTATTAAACAGATTGACTGTTTCATTAAACCTGGTCTTGCGTTCAGAAAAAAATCCAATACTCAGAAATACAAAAGGGTAATAAATGGATAAGAAAAGTATGCTTTATGATTTGATTGAAGAATATAAATTGAAGCATAAAAAATCAGCAGAGATTTTCGAAAAGGCCTCTCTGTATCAAATAAAAGGCGGCAGCCATAATCTCCGGCTTTTTGAGCCTTTCCCTTTTTATGATGTTTGGTGTAGTGGCTCTAAAGTTTTGGATGTGGATGGAAACACATATGTAGATTTTTGGCAGGGACATTTTGCCAACATTTTAGGGCATAATCCAAAAATAGTTCTTGATGTTCTTATTGATTATTTTAAGGAAGGGCAGGGTTTAACAACCGGATTTCCAGGAGAATATCAGAAGGAATTTGCGGAGTTGATACTCCAACAACTAGATGCAGATAAGATTCGTTTCACTACAAGCGGTACTCTAGCCACGATGTATGCCATAATGCTGGCCAAGGCTTATACAAAGAGAACATTGGTTATGAAGGTGGGAGGAGGCTGGCATGGTGCTCAACCATATGCTCTAAAAGGAATTAGTGTTTATGACAATGGTATGGAAAATTTAGAATCTGCCGGTCTTCCTCCAGGTGTTGATTCAATGATAATTATGACAAGATTTAACGACTCGGAGGACCTTGAGGCTAAATTCAGGCAGTACGGAGAGGAAGTTGCCTGTTTTATCCTGGAGCCTTTTATTGGGGCCGGAGGATTTATTTTTTCCCACAAAGATTATCTACAGAAAGCAAGAGAATTGACCCAACAGTACAATACACAACTTATATTTGATGAGGTTGTTTCAGGTTTTCGCTTCCATCCCGGAGGACTTCAGAGCCTATATAGAATTAAGCCAGATCTAACAGTTCTTGGGAAGGCAATCGGTGGGGGACTGCCACTTAGTGCAGTAGCTGGAAGGGAAGATGTGATGGCTCTGTGTGGTCCGGACGCAAAAATGGGCCAAAAAGTGAAGTTTGATGGAGGGACGTTTTCTGCTCACCCGGCTTCAATGCTTGCGGGATTAACCTATATCAAATATCTGATAGAACATGAGTCGGAAATATACCCGAGGATTGGGCGATTAGGAGCTGAAGTCCGAAAGAGGATTGAGGAGATATTCACTGAGTTTGGATTTAATGTTAAATGTACAGGATACGGCAACTCAGTCACAAAGAATAGCTCTCTTGTTGGGGTGCAATTTCTCCACGAAAAAATTGAACGGATTATCTCTCCGGAGCAGGTATGGAATCCAGAAGTTTGTGATTTTGAGATAAGAGAGAAAATTTTTAAACTCGCCATGCTCGAGGAGGGATTTAATATCTTCCACGGGTATGGAGGAATTTCAGCTGCCCACACTGAAGAAGAAATTCAGAGTTCCCTGGATGCTGTGGAAAAGATTGCCAGAAAATGGAAATTACAAATTTAGCTAAAAAAAAGTTCATTCAGAAAATCAAAGGGGAAGTATTCTTTGATGAATTAACAAAGCGTATTTATGCTTATTCCGCATCGATATGTTATTTATTGCCTGCAGCAGTTATTTATCCCTTAGATAAAGAAGATGTAATTAACACAATTAGAATCGCAGCTGAAGAAGGAATACCTGTAACTGCAAGAGGTTCTGGTTCAGGAGTTGCAGGGCAAAGTCTTGGAGAAGGAATTATTCTTGATTTCTCAATACATATGAACCGTATTTTGTATATTAATCGTCAAGAAGTTACTGCGACAGTAGAACCTGGATTAGTTCGCACGAAATTCATAAAAACCCTTCAGCCTGAAGGATTATTTTTTCCGCCTGATCCTTCCTCCTCAGATTATGCAACACTAGGAGGAATGACTGCAAATAATTCAGGGGGTGCTCATTCTTTGCTTTACGGCACAACAAAGAATTATGTTAAAAGTATAACAGTTATAACTTCTGATGCAGAAGAAATCATTGTAACAAGAAGTGGTTCAAGCCCATGGAAATATCAAAATCAGCTCAAGGAGTTGCTGCAAGAAGCATCTTTAACTCTTAAGAAACAAAAGCCTGAGAGTTTTAGGAATTCTTGCGGATATAACCTTTTTGAAGCTTTAAGAATAGATGGTGAAGTTGATTTTGCAAAGATATTTTGCGGTTCAGAAGGTACTCTGGGTATTTTTACAAAAATTGAGCTGGATCTTTTGAAATTGCCTGCTTTTAGAAATTCAGTGCTTCTCTGTTATAAAGATGCTTTGACTGCACTCTCTGAGGTAAAGGATTTTTTGGATTTACAACCTTCGACGGTGCAAGCGCTTGCAGATGACTATTTGCAGATTATTGCAACTGAAGATCCAGAGAAATATGCCAGATTGCCAAAGGGAAGTGATTT
The DNA here is from genome assembly GCA_016783445.1 of Candidatus Aminicenantota bacterium. Lineage (GTDB taxonomy): Bacteria > Acidobacteriota > Aminicenantia > Aminicenantales > Aminicenantaceae > JADHWO01. The sequence goes on along the minus strand of JADHWO010000051.1, from coordinate 7,575 downwards.
TATTCTTTTAGTTGAGTTTGATGGTAATGATTTTGAGGATTTGAATAAGAGGGCCAATGAATTGATAAATCGTTCTTCTGCCTTCGAGTTTCATTTTGCGAAAGATCCTTCGGAGCTTGCCTGGGTTTGGGAAGTTCGCCGCTCTGCATCAGCATATTTATCACGAATACCTGGGGACAAGCCTACACGCTGGATTGAGGATGCAGCAGTTCCGGTGGATAAGCTTTCAGATTTTATTCTTGGTTTGAATAATCTGTTAAAGAAGTACAATATTTCGGCTGCCTTATTTGGTCATGCAGGACAGGGCTTGCTTCATTTTTCACCTCGATTGGACCGAATGTCACCAGGCTTTCCTGGATTAATAGAAAATCTTGGACATGAGCACGCTTTACTTGCAAGGAAATTAAAAGGTGTTTCCTCCGGCGAACACGGTGACGGTCTTTTGCGCACGCCATATTTAAAAGAAATCTGGGGTGAAATTTATTCCTATTTTGAAAGGGTGAAGAAAATATTTGATCCCAATTTCAGGCTCAATCCTCTTTCAATTGTGCCTGTGAGAGAATACAAAACTAGGGATTTTTTGAGATTTTATGAGGGATATAGTCATGAAGATTCCGGTGCTTTGAATCAATTTATTGTTGATATCGAAGACTGTAGTGGTTGCGGAAAATGCAGGGATTTTTGCCCGGTAACCCGCAGTGTTAAAGGAGAAATCGGATGCTCAAGGGCGAGAATCAATCTTTTGAGAGAAATAATTTCTGGGCATATTAAGAAGCCTTTTGAGCGGTCTGATTTGCTTGAATTTTTCAACTTGTGTTTGCATTGCAAAAATTGTACGCACGAATGCCCGACGGGAGTTGATGTTGCAAAGCTTATTGAGGCATTTTATAAAGAGAAATATCTTCATAGACCTGCAAGCTTTCCTGACAAGATTTTGTCAAAACCGCGTCTGCTAGGTCAGTTAGCGCTAAAAACAGGAAGATTTTCGGAAGCTATATTGAGTTCGAAATTATTTGGGAAACTGGCGGGTTTGTTCAGGCTTGCGAATTTGGATCAAGTTAGATTTGAACCTTTGAAACATAAAAGCCTATCCAATCATAAACAGAATTACGAAAGAAAAGTAGCAATTTTTTCTGGTTGTGTAGGTGATTTCTTTAATTCGTCTGAGATGAAGTCAGCTATGAAATTACTCGAAAAATTTGGGTATAGAACTGAATTAATTAGCGGATATTGTTGTGGCGAACCTGCATTCGAGAGAAGTTTTACGGCCGAAGGTGAAGCTAAACTACAAGAATCAATAACAAGATTAGAAGAATATGTTAATACTGAAACACCAGTTATTTTTACTTCTCCCTCCTGTATGCTTCCATTTTTTGAGTATTCTGAGAAGTTTTTCAATAAGAATGAAATTAAAAAAAAGGAAAAATACTTTAATGAAGCAGTTAGTTTTTTCAAAGAACAGTTGTTAAGAGTTAAAGATGATATTAAAACGGAAATAAAAGCAGATTCAGAATTTCAGCTTATGGGGGATGTTTCAGAGAAATATTTCAATAAAATTGAATTAAAAATTGCGGTCCAGATTCCTTGCCATTTGAAAATATTGAAAGAAGAAAATTCTTTAGTTGAATTTATCAGAATGCTTCCTGTCGCTGACATAATTGAGTTAAAAACAAACTGTTGTGGATTCGGTGGAAGCCGGGGTTTTGAAAAAAAGTGGGCAAAACATGCTGAAAAAATCGGAGAGGCACTGGCAGATGAAATATGTGCTGTAAAACCTGATATAGTTGTATCTCCTTGCGTAACATGCAGGCTTCAAATACGCAAGTTGCTGGGCATAAAAACAATACTTTCCGAATCTGAAGATTTACACAATTTTATTTTATCAAAGGAATCACAAAATTTGGGGAAAACATTGGTAGTTCATCCATTGATTCTTGCTTCTGAAATGCTTAAATAAACGCTGACTTTAATAATTTTTAGCAGAGGTATCTACTGTGTTAGATAAGATAATCAGCTGCTTTAGGCTAAAATTTGTTGCTTGAAGAACCCTGCCTGACTCATTCTAAATATCTAAAAGAAAGGCTTGATGAATCAAGTCCCTAAATTTCCAGAAAAAGCAATCTGTCCCCTTTTTTATTGATTTGTGATAATATTGTAGCAGTGGATATTTCGGTCGTAATCATAACATATAATGAAGAAAAGAGGCTTGAGCCTGCCTTGAAAAGCGTGGAAGGGTTAGCTTCAGAGATTATAATTGTAGACAGCTTCAGCAATGATAATACCGTTAGAATAGCCAAAAAATACACAAAAAAAGTTTACCAGCGCAAATGGACTAATTTTGCCGACCAGAAAAATTTTGCCAACGGTTTTGTTTCCTTTCCATGGATTTTATCCCTTGATGCTGATGAGAGGGTCTCTCCAGAACTTCAAGATGAAATACTAAAAATAAAAAAAGAAGAGCCTGATTGTGCCGGGTTTTTAATGCCAAGGCAGGTTTTTTATCTTGGCAAATGGATACGTCATTCAGGGTGGTATCCAGACCGGAAAATCCGCCTTTTCCTTAAAGATAAAGCCCGCTGGGAAGGAGAGTATGTCCACGAGAGGTTGATCATTGAAGGGAAGATACAAAAGCTGGAGAATTCGATCCACCACTTCACTTATAGAAATATTTCAGAGCATCTATCTCGAATTAATAAATTTTCTGATCTTGGTGCCCAAAAACTTTACACCCAGAAAAGTAAGTGTCGGTGGTATCACCTGGTCTTTATGCCTTTTTTTAGGTTCGCGAAATCATTTATATTCAGAGCTGGTTTTTTAGATGGATATGCAGGTTTTATTATATCTGTACTTCACGGTTATGCAATCTTTGCCCGGTATGCAAAGTTGAGGGAAATATGGAAAAAAGGAGAGAGAATTGAGCCTTTTCCATATTGATACCGGGAAAGAATGGAGAGGTGGCCAGAGGCAGTCCTTTTACCTTGCAAAAATTTTAAATCGACGAGGCCTTCCTTTTACTTTTGTTGTCCAGCCCCAAAGCCCACTCCATAAGAGAGCATCAGAAGCAGGGCTTCCTGTCCTTCCTATTAAAATCCGGAGTGAATTTGCTCCTGGCACGACGATTCGATTGGCAAGGCTTATGAAGCGAAAAAAATGTCTCCTTGCTCATTTCCACGATGCCCATGCTGTAGCTGTTGGCTCACGTGCAGCCTCTCTAGCCAAAGTTCCATACCGCGTAATCTCAAGACGCGTTGATTTTCCCATCAAGAAAAATTATTTCTCCCAGCGCAAATATAATAAGAATGTAAGTGCTATCATTGCAATTTCTGAAGGAGTAAAAAGGGTTCTGGTAAAAGGAGGGATTGATCCAAAATGCATTGAAGTCATCCCTTCCGGGATAGACTTTACCCCATATGACAATGCTGTCTCCAGTGACTATCTTCGCCGAGAGCTCTCTTTTGCCCCCGATGATTTTCTTGTAGGAATTGTGGCTCACCTTGCTGACCATAAGGGTCATCAGTATTTGATTAAGGCTACAAAAATTCTCAAAGAACACTCGCCTAAGATAAAGGTGATTATTGTTGGTGGAGGTCCTTTAAGGATGGAGTTAGACAGGCAAGTAAAAGAATCTCATGTGGAAGATATTGTTTATTTTTTGGGCTTTCGGAAGGATGTGCCTCAGATTCTTTCCTCTCTTGATTTATTTGTCCTTTCTTCCTATCTTGAAGGCCTTGGAAGCAGTATTCTTGATGCCATGGCTTGCCGGCTTCCTGTGGTCGCAACAAAGGTTGGAGGCATCCCTGAAGTCGTGGTTCATAGAGAAACCGGTATTTTAGTACCTCCCCGTAATCCCCAGGCTATAGCCCGGGCTATCCTAAAGCTTTATAACGATAGGATCCTGGCTGCTCGTTTGGGGCAGAAAGGTTATGAAGTTGTCCACCGGAAATTCTCCTCAGAAGCAATGGCTGAAAAGATAGTGAATTTGTATGAAAAATTGGGCTTGAAAAAGTGGATCAGACTTCATGAAAGGGCCCAAAATCAATAAGAAATAACAACACATTCAAATAATTGATTAATTTTATTGTGAAGTTTGAAGTCCATATGTTACGACATTAGGAAACGGATGAGTAATAAAATTGAGAGAGTAGAACTAGTGCTTCTGAAGCTTCCCTATGTTCATTTTTTTGAAACGAGCTTTGGCAGGGAAGAAGAGCGAGAATTCATTATTGTGAAAATTTTTATGGACGGGATCTGTGGATATGGCGAAGTAGTAGCTGATAAGAAACCTCTTTACAGCTACGAGACCACCTCCACAGCATGGCACATGTTGAAAGATTTTTTGATTCCTCTTGTTTTTAAAAAGTCCATCTCCCTCCCCCAAGTTTTTTTTAAAGAGGCAAATGTATATAAGGGACATCCCATGGCAAAGGGAGGGCTTGAACTTGCCCTCTGGGACCTTAATGGAAAAAAAGAAGGCAAACCTCTCTGGCAGCTTTATGGGGGGGTGAGGACAGAAGTCCCCTCTGGAGTCAGCGTTGGGATTCAGGATTCTATTCCTGAGCTTCTGGAGAGAATTCAGTCTTTTCTACAGGAAGGATACCAGAGAATTAAAATCAAGATTAAACCAGGCTGGGATGTTGGAATCTGTGAGGAAGTACGGAAGAGATTTCCTGATATCCTCCTCCAGGCAGATGCCAATGGCTCCTATAGCCTTAAAGATAAAGAAATCTTGAAAAAACTCGAAAAATTCAATCTTCTCATGCTTGAACAACCTTTCCCTCCTTATGATTTATGGGACCACAGTCGTCTTCAAAAAGAGATGTCTACCCCTCTCTGCCTGGATGAAAGCATCCTCTCAGTTGAGACTGCCCGGAAAGCCTATGAAATGGATAGCTGCCGGATCGTTAACATTAAAGTGGGCCGAGTTGGAGGCGTCGTAGAAGCCAGGAATATCCATGATTTCTGCCAGGAAAAGCAGCTCCCTGTGTGGTGTGGAGGCATGCTGGAGTCAGGGATAGGGCGGGCTCACAATCTACATCTGGCAACTCTCCCTAACTTTAAATTTCCCAACGACATCTCTGCAAGCAGAAGATATTATGCCGAGGACTTGATCGAGCCCCCCGTGGAAATCAGCAGCCATGGAACAATAAAGGTTCCGGATTCTCCGGGAATCGGAGTTTATCCTCAGGAACACAGGATTAAAAAAGCTGCTTTAAAACAGGAAGTGTTTAAATCCTCTTGATTTTATAAGTTATTGAGGATTTCAGTCAGCTTTCAAGTTTATATCGGGAATACAATCCTTGTGTTGTCCAATTAGAAATTCCTAAGATGGTTCACTATCTTTGCGGACACACAAGATTTGGGATTGAGTTTGGGACCGTTCTTTAAAACTTTATTCATTTTTTGTGTTTTAAGGATCTGGTCTTTTTGTTTATCAAATTATAAGACGATTAAATGTCTGGCTCCGAAAATCCCGTTGTTTGACTTGAGGAAGGAGGGGTGATATAAAACATTTATCTTACCAAGAGAGAAAATAAGATGGCTGCTTTGACCTATAAAAAAGCCGGTGTAAATATAGATAGAGCAGATACCTTTCTGAAGAAAATAAAACCCCTTCTCGAGAAAACAAAACGTCCCGAAGTTCTGGGAAAAATCGGCGGATTTAGCGGTCTTTTTATGCCCCAGCTAAAGGGAGTAAAAAATCCTGTTCTGGTATCCTCTACAGATGGAGTAGGCACAAAACTTATGCTTGCCGACCTGATGAATAAATATGATACGGTTGGTGTTGATTTAGTAGCTATGTGCGTGGATGATGTTGTTGTGGTCGGGGCTGAACCACTTTTTTTTCTCGATTATATTGCTTGTGGAAAATTAAATAAAGAGAAGCTCTATGAATTAATGAAAGGTATAACAAAGGGCTGTCAAGAGGCCGGTTGCGCTTTGATTGGAGGAGAAACAGCTGAGCTTCCAGGGATGTATTCCGGGGACAAGTTCGATTTAGCCGGATTCTGTGTTGGAGTAGTAAGCCGAGAGAAAATAATCGACGGTCATCTCTGCCGCAAGGGAGACAAAGTTATTGGGCTTGCTTCAAGCGGCATACACAGTAACGGTTTTTCGCTGGTTAGAAAATTATTTTCCACCAAAGAATTGAGGGGGAAACTTGGCAAGGAGTTTTTAAAACCAACGAGGATTTATGCAAGGTCGATTCTTAAGGTTATGAAGGAAGTACAAATAAAAGCTGTGGCACATATCACGGGCGGTGGTTTTTATGAGAATATTCCCAGGGTATTACCCGGGGGACTAAGTGTGGAGATAAAGAGGGGATCCTGGACTGTTCAGCCGATTTTCCGCATGATTCAAGAGAGAAGCCAGGTCAATGAGAAGGAGATGTTCAGGACTTTTAACATGGGAATCGGGATGGCTTTGATTCTCGGGCCACGGAATGCTCAATACACCCTCAATCTGTTTGAGAAGATAGGACAAAAGGCGTGGATAATAGGAGAAGTTATAGAGGGAGATAGAAATGTTTCATTTCAGGATTAGTATGTTCAGCTGCCTTTTTTGACATGTCATTTTCCCTTTGTTAATCTTTAGAAATTGTAATATAGTGCCTATGTCAGAGGAGAAAAAATCACAAATGAATAAGAAGACAAGTTCAGGCCTCTACAGAGAACAACGAGTTGGGGTTTTTATCGATGTACAGAATATGTATTATTCTGCCAAAAACATATATAAATCCAAGGTCAATTTTAATACAATTCTCAAAGAAGCTGTAAGAGAAAGGAATCTCATACGGGCGATTGCCTACGTGATAAAGGCCGATGTAAAAGATGAAATCAATTTTTTTGAAGCCCTTAAGAGCCTGGGTTTTGAGGTCAAGGCAAAAGACCTCCAGGTGTTTTATGGAGGCGCAAAAAAGGGGGACTGGGACATCGGAATTGCCATGGACATGATTGAGCTTGCATCAAAACTTGATGCAATTGTTCTTGTCAGCGGAGATGGGGATTTTGTGCCATTAACCCAGCACCTCAAGCATGCACTGGGCTGTTATGTGGAGGTTATGGCATTCGGTAAGTCAAGTTCTAAAAAATTGATTGAAGAAGCTGATAATTTTATTGACCTTGACAAGAAACATCAGAAGTATCTAATTCCTGCTGGTAAATAAAAAAGTTTTTTAAATCAACTTCTTTTCTTTTTCTTTTAACTCCATTAAATGGAACCAAGGAAGCATCTTTTTTTCCGTAATGGATTAGTAAAGGTATTTGGGAATGTCTTAGCTTCCGTTCAGATTTTTCACGCCATTCCTTCATCATTCTATTCGAAGCATAAACGAAGGGCAGTGGGTGAGAAAAACCGTTTGAAGGCAAAGCGGGTATGGTTCCTCTCCATGATGGAGAGGAGAGCGAAGCCTGAAATCGAGCAGCTTTTGACTCGCTGGGGCAAAAGCTGCGTGTTTTCTGAATCCACTGGCCTGAGTTTAAACATACTCGGTGTCCGGCTTTGCCGGATTCCCTCAAATAGCGATTCAGGAAGGCTAAATCTTCAAAGTCGCTTCATCCATCCCCAAATACCCTTATA
>JADHWO010000050.1 GCA_016783445.1 Candidatus Aminicenantota bacterium | reverse complement strand
GCCCAATGCAATTAGACAAATTTCGGGGCTAATAACCTTCACTTTCGTTATGGCTGGCCATTCGCCTTTCCTTGAGCTTTGCATATCTCGTTACCTTAATATACATCAAGTTCAGTTCTGGCCCGGTGGCTAACCTTTGGCCAGGCTGGATTGTCCAGCTGATTCACAACAGCTTTGCTTGGCACACTCACCATTTTGACACCACAAATATCAAATTTAACGATAAATGAAATTACCAAATCTCAAATATTTCCCAAAAAGTAAAGATTTTTTCGGAATTTTAAGTGTGATATCGGATTAAGTAGACCGTGTTAACGAATGTGGCTTGAGAACTTGTGTAATCAAGGAAAATTTGGTATCATAGTACAATAAATATGGATGAATGGAATGAAATTGGATTTCAACGATAACTCAAAAAATGGAGGATTGAATGATGAAAATACGTATAGTTTTCTTTTTCTTATGCTTCTTCTTTTTTTTACAAGTGGGATTTATTCAAGCCGATGAACAGGATGAACGAGCGGACTATATCCGTGAAAACTACACGAAATATGAAAAACGAATCCCCGTGCGTAACGGGGTGAAACTCTTTACTGCTATCTATACACCAAACGATACCTCGAAAGAATATCCGATACTATTATTACGGACTCCCTACAGCATTAGTCCTTATGGGCCCGACCGATACAGAAGACAGATCGGTCCTCATAAAGAATTCGAGAAAGAGGGATTTATCTTTGTTTATCAAGACGTGCGTGGCCGTTTTATGTCGGAAGGTGAGTTCGTTCATATGACTCCGCATGTTGCAGATAAAAAAAGCAATTCAGATACGGATGAGAGTACGGATACCTATGATACGATTGAGTGGCTTTTGGAACACGTCCCTAACCATAACGGTAAAGTTGGCCAATGGGGAATCTCTTATCCCGGATTTTACACTTCCGCCGGATCTATAGATTCCCACCCCGCCTTAAAGGCAGTTTCTCCTCAAGCGCCAGTATCTGATTTTTATTGGGATGATGTTTATCATCATGGCGCCTTTCTGTTAAATCATTGGTTTGGATTTCTAAATCGTGTGCCGCAAAGACGTAAAGGGCTTATTGATGAACGGCCAGATCCTATCTATGAGATTGAAACGACAGATGCATATAAATTCTTCATGGACGTGGGACCATTGAAAAATGTGAATAAATCATATTTCAAAAAGAAATCCAAACTCTGGAACTCTGTTACACGCCACCCTAATTACGACAAGTTCTGGCAAAAACGTAATATCCTTCCTCATCTGAAGAATATCAAAGCTGCTGTAATGGTTGTTGGTGGTTGGTACGACCGTGAAGATTTGTTCGGACCCTTGAATACGTACAAAATGATTGAGAAACAGAATCCCGATACATTTAATATATTGGTCATGGGGCCCTGGTATCACGGAGGTTGGCTCGGTAGTAAAGGCAGTGAGTTGGGAGATACAGATTTTGGTTTTGCTACCTCGGAATACTATCAAAAGAATGTTGATCTGCATTTTTTCAAGCATTTTTTGAAAGATGAAGAAAGTGAATTGAACCTGCCGGAAGCCTTGATATTTGAAACTGGGGCCAACCGCTGGCGACGATTTGACCAATGGCCACCGGCATCCGCCGAGAAGACAAGTTTCTATTTTCACAAAGACGGCAAGTTGTCTTTTGATAAACCCGATGAAGACTATGAAGCTTACGATTCGTATATTAGCGATCCAAACAAACCGGTTCCTCATACAAGAGATAATTCAAGGTGGATCAATAACACGTTTTATTCAGAAGATCAACGATTTGCATCTCGGAGGCCGGATGTATTGGTGTATCAAACAGACGTTCTTGAAGAGGACGTAACGTTAGCGGGGACCATTCAGGCCAATCTCTTTGTTTCAACTACCGGAACGGATTCGGATTGGATTGTAAAGTTGATCGATGTCTATCCTGACGATTTGGAGGAAAAATCTGCTCAACAGACCTTAATTCGAACCGAAGCGTTTCGTGGACGTTTCCGTGAAAGTTATAAGAAGCCCAAGCCCTTCAAATCCAATGAGATTGCCAAGATTTCATTTGAATTGTGGGATGTTTTGCACACATTTAAGCGAGGGCATCGGATTATGATACACGTGCAAAGCACATGGTTCCCATTTATCGATCGCAATCCACAGAAATATGTGCCGAATATTTTTGAAGCAGACGAAAGCGATTTTATCAAAGTTACCAATCGGGTGTATCGATCTAAAAAGTATCCCAGCCATATTGAGGTCGGTTTGTTACAGCAAATATTTTAATGCAGAGGAAAGCCAATGAATTTGCTTTATTTGCCGCCAACAATGCTTGGCTTGAGATAGAAAAGAGCAGGGTACATTGCTAATGTGTCATAATCCCTGTGTGTAAATAACCAAGAATCCATCAAGCTCTACAAGCTCCAAATGTAAAGATCTACTGTATAGTTTCATTTAAAGACCAATGCCTGCTTACGGCTTAGGTGGATAGAGACGAATATCATCGAAGTATATCATACCTGAACCGCCAGCGGTGGGATTAGCTCTGTTACCAAAGCCAAGAGTAATTGAATTAACATTGGCAAGGTTCACGCCCTGGTCTGCAAAAGCCTGTAGGTCAATATCCCATTCGGTCCATCTTGCTTCCTTTGCCGCATCGGGATTATCATTAGTGACCACAGCGCTGTCATTGATAGCAACGTACAAATTCTCAGCAGCGTTAGCAGATTCACCTCTGAACCAAATCGTCAGAGTGTTGACGCCATTGACTGTCCAGTCGCGATTAGAAGTTAACGTTAAAGTAGCCTCTGATTTGCCAACAGCATTGTCATAGGCCATTGGCATCGACTGCGAGCCTCCGTGAACGATAGTCTGCTCGGCAAATGGAGGATCAAGGTTGCCAACGACAGAACCGTTTACAGCCGGATTTTCGAATCCGTCTATCCAGGCAAGATATATCCTGTTGCTCCCAGGTTCATCTTCATTAAGGTCATTATATGCCTCAAAATCATCTACGATAAGGAAGTTGGCCGTAGTGAAACTCCAGAGGGGGCCTGTCCAGGGACTGTCGGCGTTTGCGTTATTAGCCTCATCAATACGCCAGTAGTATGTTGTATTCCACTCAAGCTGTCCGGGCTCAAAGCTCTCGGCGCCAAGGTTTCCGCTGCCTTTAAGCTCCAGAGAGGCTTCATCTGCGCCGAAATAGACTTCATGTGTATCGGCAAAAACTCCCGGTACCCATGTGAGAACAGGTGTCTGCGTGACGTCCTCGGCACCATTGGCTGGATGTGGGCTGCCAACAGCGCCCTCAGTGGTGAAGTTCCAGACGTCTCCTTTATGCGTTTCAACAACATCAAACTCATCGACACGCCAGTAGTAAGTCTTAGCCAATTCAAGCGAGCCGGGAGTATAAGTCGCAGTTCCCTGAGGAAGGCCTCCGGCTGCATTGCTGACTTCGTAAAAATTGTCGCCGAAATATATGGTGTGCAGTTTCGCGCCAAAACCCGGTGTCCAGCTAAGTTGCACATCAACACTTACAGACTCAGCATTATCGACAGGATCGGAAAAGTACGCAGTCTTGGGAGGAATACTAAAGCTCCAGACATTGCTTTTCCAGGGGCTATTCGGTTCAGTGTCATTCACTTCATCGATGCGCCAGTAGTACGTCGTACCGGGAACAAGACCATCTGGAAAAGCGAATCCGGGAAAGCCTACAACAATAAACGTGTCGGTCTGATTACCCTGGAAAGTACCTTCGGCACCGCTATCCACATCGTCAAAATTATCACCAACATAAACATTGTGCGAGACGGCAAAATCACCCGCCTGCCAGCCAAGGCTTATCCACGTATCGTCATGCAGGGTACCATCTTTCGGGGCTGGGCTGGAGGAATACGGATACCCTACACCACCTTCCATAGTAAACAGAATCTTGTCCTCTGTAAGCGCCTGGTTGTAAATCCGCACGTCGTCGATGATACCTTTCATTTGGTAGTCTGTGTAACCTAAACCGATATAACAAGTCTTTCCCGTCTCTGGATTTGCTGCTGTTCCTCCTCCACCAGTTTGAGTTTGCTCAACACCGTCATAATAAACCTTCCACTCTTGCTTCTCCCAAACAACTGCAATATGGACCCATTGGTTGAGAGGGACAGGACTCCAATAAGCGTAGTATATTGAATCTCTATTATGGACTGTCGTAAGGTTTGCAGCAGGCTGGAGATATATTTCAATTTGTGAGGACGTTGTCTTATCTCCTCTCTGAAAGAGACCAGTATAATCAGTTGCTTCTGCAAAATATGCCCAGGCTTGGACGGAGTATATCTCTGAAATATCTGATATGCTCCCATCATTCCCACAATCAACGTAACCATCAGTGCCATCAAATTCCAAGGCACCGCCTATTTTTCCGGCCACCCACTTTGGATTGCCCTGGATTGTGCCGTCAAGCCCATTACCGCCAGCATCATGGACTATGGTCCCCGAGCCTTCATCCAACTTCCAATGCGCTACCAGTTTTGCTGAAACACTGTTGACTAATCCCAGCACCAAAATAAAAGAAACAAAATAAATCAATTTCTTAGACATAATAATCCTCCTTCAAAAACCATCTATAGGTTATTAATTGAAGTGTAGATTCTTTATTGCAAAGCACAAAGTTCTCGTTAGAACTTTGCCTCTGGCATAACGGTTCCTCCTATATTCGAAAGACTACAAGAATTGCGCCTGCTGGATGACCTCAAAGTCTAAGATGCCTAACTGCGCAGGTACAGGCTCTACTATTGTTATCTATACCAAATTATTTACCTTCCCGTCAAGGAAAATCCCACTCAAGAGTGATGTTCTCGAATTGCTTTACATTCATTATTAGCTGAATTGATTGTGATGGGACAAATACTTACCGACATTTCAAAGACCAGTCCCACCAGCCAATTAGAATCGCACTGGCCCGCGAATAAACGCCTCCAATATCGGGATCTTCGTGCCACTGCTATTTGGGCTCAAATGAGGCAAGCACCACATGCAACATCTCAGGGACTGCCATGGCGGTCTCTATGATGTTTTCTTCTCTTGAATCGTCATATCCCTGGCGGTATACTCACTTCTGTATATTGAAATCAAATTCCCTATCATTTATTCAGGAGGTTTAAATGAGTGAACGAAAAACATTTGTAATATTGGTTCTGATTTTTATAACTACTTCAATGTCTGTGAGTATTGGTGAACCATTGTTTCAGAAACAAGATGTTTATATTTCCGGTCTTGATAATCATCCCATCTATCGAATTCCTTCGTTACTCGTGACGCAAAGAGGCACACTGCTGGCATTTTGTGAAGGGCGTGCCGGAGACGATGGCAGTCTGACTGATCTGGTATTAAAAAGAAGCTATGACAATGGTCTGACATGGTCTGCCATGCAAACTGTTCTGGAGGGCCATAACGAGGCGTGGATGAATCCGTGTCCGGTGATCGATCGCCGCGATGGGACAATATATTTATTGTGCTATCATGTCTTTAAGGCCGATGAAAAAAAACATATTAGCAATCCATTTAACAATTCAAATAGTATTATGATTCTAAAAAGTACCGATGATGGTGCAACATGGTCTGAACCTGTAGATATCACAGAAAGTGTGGGATTGGTTGTTCCCGGTCCTGGTGTTGGCATTCAATTAAAAAACGGTCGTTTTATCATTCCATGTTATACCAAAGAAAGCCATTCATTAGTTATATTCAGCGATGATCATGGGCAATCCTGGCGCGGGGGAAAACCTGTAAAAGTAAGAACTAATGAATGTCAGGCAGTTGAACTTTCGGATGGCGCTTTGATGCTTAACATGCGGTGTTACAAAACCAAAAAGTGCCGTTATGTGGCAATCAGCCGAGATTGCGGTTTGACCTGGGACAAAGAGTATTATGACAATAGTCTTATCGATTCGGAAAATCAGGCCAGCATTCTCCGTTATACGAGAAAAGATGAAGGTTATGAAAAGAACCGTATTTTATTTTCGAATACAGCTCATGCTACCAAGCGTAAACTGATGACGGTACGTATCAGCTACGATGAATGTAAGATATGGCCTATTCATGAAGTTATTTATACTGGTCCGGCGGCTTATTCGTGTTTGACTATTTTACAGGATGGGACAATTGGCATTCTTTATGAAACAGGCGAGTTGTATTATAAAGATAAAATAACCTTTACTCGATTTAATTGTGAATGGTTAACAAATGGCAGAGATCGTATAACTCTAAAGTAAATAGCGTAGAGCGCTATAGTTTTTGGACACAAAGTTACACATAATCAGCAGCTCTTTGATTGAATTATTATAGTCCTTATATGAACTGAAAAACACCGTGATTTTCAGGTGACATCATGTCACCATTTTGTCACCACAAATGTCAATTTTGCCTATATCGAGTCCGAATAAATGTCGATTTATTGCGAAAATACAGATATTTATTGAAATTTTAAGTGTGAAATCGGATTACCCTTCCTGACATATGTCAGTATTAAGTTTCCGGATGAAAAGAAACGTGTCATTCATATAATATTTTTGGGGGTACGGATCAAAAAAATATTGTTAGATTGAATCGTAAACCGCTTGTCTGTTTTCTTCGGGTATTTTCACTTCGTTAAAAAAGGTCATCCCCAGGAATCGATCATTTTTCTTAAAATATTCCTTACCCCATTTAATAATGTTCTTAATGTATTGCGGTCCCTTGGGTGGAAGTTTATAATGTCGCGGCATATCACGCCGGATTGTTGTATGCAGATAAAATTTCAGCGGAGCCAGATGATCAATCACTTTCTCAATCATTTCCGGTTCTTTATCCCGATTCCTGCCTTCGCAATACGGCATAACGAAATCGAAGCCAACCTGCGCCAATGTCTCGGTGCGATGGCCCCGGTTATCCTGAAACCCTACAATATTACCGTCAGTTGCCGGCACACCGGTATAAAAACCATATTTGAATTTCGGATTAATGCTTTTGACAAGTTTTTTAAGGTCGATAAGAGTATCCCGGATACGTATACCTTTCCATTTTAACAACTCTTCCGTCTCAATTTCATGTCTGTCCTTGCCGGTGTCTTGTAACAGCTTTGAACGGGAACTTTGGCAATAACATGATTCTCCGGTATATGATGGATGTTCCAGAACAATACCATCAAGGTTTATATACCGTTCGAGGACATCCTGAATTTTATCGCGCATGTATTGATGCGCCAGTTCACTGTCGCAGCAGATATGCATGGCTTCGATTGCATTTCTTTCATAATCATCTGTGTCTGGTGCGGTTTTATGAGTGTAGTCTCCATTTTGTTTAGTCAGGAATTCAATTCCAGGATAGCCTTCTTTAACTCCAATCATTCCGAGATATTTAATTTCGATGAAAAGCTTGATGCCTGTTTCATGTGCTTTCTCAATTATTCTTGGAAAAAAATCCGTTTCCTCATGAGCATTCAGTGCGTTCTTGTCCAATTGTAACATCAGCTTTGGATTTTTTACCGGCCATGCTAATCCATGATTTCCAGGCGAAAAATAGCCGTGACTTGCCATCATGACAATTAAATGGGTCATGCCGTGTATTTTCATCTCATCCAGTAATCCGCTAAAATAATCATAGCCCAGTTTCCTATCCTCGGCCTGATATGTCAGACAGGTTGTCCATCCGAAAATCATGTTTCGTTCTTTTTCCTGATTTTTCCCGGACGGAGAGCACGAGAGCAAATTAAAGGAACCTGCCGAACAAACCAAACCAGATCCCATTAATTTTAGAAATTGTCTTCGTTTTGTTTGCATCTGCTAAAATTCTCCTTTATTCGAGTATAGGGGTGAAGGACCCGGCCCAACAGAAAACTGATTATGTTACGAAGCAGTGATTTATGTCATTGTTTCCGTACGAGCCGATATTTTTAATCCAGTCCCCGCCTTTTGAGTAAGGCATCAACTTTGGGTTCACATCCTCTGAATTTAATATATTGAGACATCATATCGTTACTTCCCATAGAAAGAACATTTTTTCTGAATGAAGCGGCCAGTTCCTTATTAAACAGGTCGGTTTCCTTGAATGCCTGGAATGCATCAGCATCAAGAACCGCAGCCCAGATATAACTGTAATACCCGGAAGAATAGCTTCCGCCGGAAAATATATGGCCGAAATTTGTACTTTGATAGCGAGATTCAATCTCAGATATCAATCCAATTTTATCCATTGATTCTTTTTCAAATTTTGCGGCATCCTGTTCTATTGTATCTGTGAGTACGTGCCAATCCATATCCAGAAAAGAAGCAGCCAAGTATTCAACCAACGCAAAGCCCTGATTAAAAAGTTTGGCGTTTTCAAGTTTACCGATCAGTTCCTGTGGAATCGGCTCTCCTGTTTCATAATGAAACGCATAGGTTTTCAGTACGGTAGGATCCTTGGCCCAGTTTTCCATAATTTGCGAAGGAAGCTCAACAAAATCTCGAGGTACTCTTCTCGATCCGCTATATGTCGTATTTCCGAATAGACTGTTCAACCCATGACCTAATTCATGGAACAGTGTTTCCACTTCATCCATACTCATTAAGGAAGGTTTATCCGCAGTTGGTTGTGCAAAATTACCTATGTTGTAAACCAATGGTGTAATGAAATTGCCGTCAATGTTGGACTGGCTTCTGAACGAGCTCGACCAGGCGCCACTTCGTTTACCATCACGCGGATAATAGTCAGAATAGAAAATACCCAGATGTGTTCCATCAGCTTCCAGAACCTCAAATACTTCAACGTCAGGTTTATAAACCTGAATATCATTCCTTTTAACAAATTCTATTCCGTAAAGTTTCCTGGCCACATCAAAGGCACCCCTGCGAACATTTTCCATTTTGAAATAAGGGCGAAGCATAGCATCGTCCAGGGCATATTTTTCTTTTTTCACTTTTTCGGCATAATACCACCAGTCCCAAGGCTGAAGTTTGAAGTTATGGCCTTCTTTATTGATGATTGCCTGCATATCTGCAACTTCTATTTTCGATCTTTTTAAGGCGGGTTTCCAAAGATCGTATAGAAATTTGTAAACGTTCTCCGAGTTCTTTGCCATATTTCTTTCAAGAACGAAATCCGCATGGGTTTTATAACTCAACAAATTCGCCTTGCTAACCCTGAGAGAAGCAATCCTGGATATCAACTTCTTATTATCAAATTCGTCGTTGTTATTGCCGCGATTGATATATGCTTTGAAAACAATCTCCCGTAGGTTGCGTTTTTCCGAATTCATCAGAAAGGGAATGAAGCTTGGTTTCTGGAGCGTAAACACCCATTTGCCCTCCATGCCTCTTGTTTTTGCCATTTCAACGGCAGCTTGAACAACTCCATCCGGCAGGCCGGCAAGATCCTCATCCTTATCTATTATCAGTCCGATGGCATTGGTCTGTTTCAGATGGTTTTGCTTGAACTTGACGTAAAGATTACTCAACTCCTCATTTATGTATCTTAATTTTTCTTTATCTTCATCATTAAGATTAGCTCCGCTTCTGACAAAACCCAGAAAATAGTTTTCCAGTAGTGTATGCTGTTCGGGAGTAAGCCCAAGGCTTTCTTTCTTATCATAGTTTTTTTTTATTTTTGCGAAAAGTTTTTCATTTAAACTGATATCGTCATCGTGTTTAGCCCGTAATGGTGCGACTTCTTTTGATATATTCTGTAATTCATCATTTGTGTTAGCGCCATTAAGACAGCCGAATACTCTGCTTACTCTATCGAGCAGTTCTCCGCTTTTTTCCAACGCTTCAATAGTGTTTTTAAAGGTCGGCTCTTCTTCATTATTTACAATCGCCTCAACCTCCGCTTTTTCAGCTTTCATCGTTTCGAGAAATGCCGGCATAAAATGCTCGTCTTTAATTTCATTAAATGGAGGCGTCTGAAATGGTGTGTCCCACTCTTGTAACAGCAGATTCTCCGCTTGAATGCGGCAGCCAATAATTAAAATAATTAAAGTACAAAGGTACATCTTTCTTTTCATCTTCATCATCCTTTCATTTGCTCATTAATTCTTCGAAACACTGTGTACTTGTCAAGGGCTAATAGGACCGTGTGATATCAAGTCTATCACTTTTAAATAATTAGCAGTTACATCCTGAACTATTGTACATTATTTTTTGATCCAATGGCAGCATGCTGGCATAAATGTTGATTGATTTGGAGTATAACAAACGATCCGTTAGTGGTCCAATTTTCTCTTGCAATCACCGGCTGAGTTTCCTCTTTCGGGAACTGAATAATATCCGATTTTAAGGGTTGAGTAGACCGAGGGAATTTCACCCTCAGCCCCTCCGAGAACCGGACCTGAACCTTTTAGCCCATACGGCTCCTATGCGGAAACCTTATAAGACGCCTAATAAGAAGGAGAGCTGGCCAAAGTTATTGACAAGGAATTACTTATGGGCTTTGAACAAAGGGGTGTTATATTGATAGTCAGAGAGATCTAGAGTATTATACGGAAACCATATATACATAGTTATGATTGCAGCAATTTGAGAGGATAGTATGCCGGCAGGAGATGCACAAAGAGCGTGGTTTCCGGAGATGCTTGAAGATCTCAAGTCCTATTGGTCAACCGATTGGTCCTGGAAAGGGTTTTCGGTTTTCTGTGAGGCCATGACGGAAAAGAGGCAAAAGATCAAGGAAGCCCGCGGCATCAAATCAGCGCGGATGTACTGTAAGGTTTGTGGAAGTCAAATGGTACTGCCACCAATTTCAATCAGGTCTGCACTGTTCACGCTCCGCAAAATCGGCGTAATTGACGATAATGAATTCAAAAAGCATGAAAAGGAATGGGCTAAGTACAGAAAAGCCAATTCCCTTGATTCGTATGGAAACATAAAATCATAACATCTTGGTCCAGTTCGATGCCGCTGCGCGTCGCGACTGACTACGTGTGTTCGGTCCAAAATCTGAAATTTATAAAAGAAGCGATAACATGGAATCGTCAATTATGAAACAAGAATCAACTCGATCGGTGTTAATCATTCTGATTATTTTGGTACTTGCAAAGCTCCTGATTCATTTATTTACAAATGCCTTTGCCAGCTATGGTATTTTCCGAGACGAATTTTACTACCTGGCTTGCAGTCATCGACTCGATCTTGGTTATGTGGATCAGCCGCCCTTATCAATTTATATTCTGGCATGTAGTCGAGTCCTCTTCGGAAACTCCTTATTTGCACTTCGTCTCCTTCCCGCCTTTGCAGGTGCGCTGACCGTGCTAATTACAGGTTTGATGGTTCGTAAACTGGGAGGCGGTATGCTTGCCGTAGCTATAGCATGCCTGGCCGTGATTGCGGCACCGATCTATTTGGGTATGAATACCGTCTATTCCATGAATTGTTTCGATATTCTTCTCTGGACTTTGGGAGCTTACATCCTGATTCTAATCGTCAAAAAAAACAAACCAATGCACTGGATCGTATTGGGATCGGTTATTGGTTTAGGGCTCCTTAATAAAATAGGTATGATCTGGTTTGCCACCGGTCTATTCATAGCTATGTTGCTTACAAACCAGCGGAAACTTTTCTTAAGAAGATGGCCCTATCTTGCTGCTCTCATCGCAGTGGGGCTCTTTTTGCCATACATTATTTGGAATTTCACGCATGATTTCGCACACCTGGAATTTATCCGAAATGCAACAAGAGGGAAATACGCTGCCCTCTCTCCGGTTGATTTTATATTCGGCCAATTTATGATATTGCAGCCTGTAACCTTACCTGTCTGGTTGGCGGGTCTTTATTATTTTTTCTTCAGTAAAGAGGGTAAATCATTCAGGATGCTGGGGATTATTTATGTGGCCGCGTTTCTAATCCTTGTTATCAATGCTCAAAGTAAACCGGAATACCTGTCTCCAGCCTATACGATGTTGTTTGCAGCAGGGGCTGTCCACATTGAAAGAATATCCCAGAGAAAATACTGGGTTTGGCTGAAGCACACGATTCCTATTTTGATCGTGATTGGTGGCGTCTTCACAGCTCCAATCACACTGCCATTTCTACCCGTAGAGAAGTACATCCAGTATTCGAAGCGGATTGGCATAGCTCCAGGATCATACGAAGCTAAAGAACTGGGTGAACTTCCCCAGTTTTATGCCGATATGTTCGGCTGGGAGAATATGGCTGAAACGGTCTCGCAAGTCTTTGTTTCACTTCCTCTGGAGGAGAAGACAAGAACTGCCATTTTCGGGCGGAATTATGGGGAAGCAGGAGCCATTGAATATTATAGCCGGAAATATGACCTGCCAGCTGCGATATCATCACATAACAATTACTGGATCTGGGGTTATGGTACGGAGGATTACCGAACCATTATCTTTATTGGAGGGGCACAGGAGGATTATTTAGATTCCTTTGAAGAAGTAGAACAAGCTGCGATTATTCGGTGTGATTACTGTATGCCTTACGAGAACAATCTTCCAGTTTATATCTGCAGAAAACCGAAGAGGTCATTAAAAGAAATATGGAATTCGATCAAACATTATGAATAAGAACAAACATTTGAGGAACTTTGAATACAATTCAGAAGCTGAAGTAGTCCTACAAAAAAAAGCATTATGACAATGAGCGTAGATACAGATAAGCTGAATCTCATTTTCCAAATCCACAATTATATTCTTAATATGTTTTTTCAATAATAACTTTGCCGCCAATCTGTGGTGGGTAGAAGTAACCCATCATTTGCATCGCTACGTCCATACGGTACAAATGATCCTGCATCAGACAAACTCGGCGGGAAGTTGACGGAATAGTCGTGGTATAGATCCGAATTACTCCATCCTGGACAGTAATAACTTCCTCACGCCAGTCTCCAAGACAGTCAGCTATGGCGATTGGCTGACCCCGGATTTCACCGACCTGGGTGTTCTTATATTTCAGGATTGGAAACGTCCCGCTGCGATAACTAAATGGAACACGAACTTTAATTAGACCATCCAACCAATAGAACGATCTTGGGCCGTGTCTGCCAAGGTCTTCATTACTGGCAAGCAGTTTACCTTGTGCGCTATACAGCCAGGATATTCTGCCATCCCTTTCCATTCCATAAACTTCCATTCCCGGGTTGTTCGGATCGATGTCGGAGACCATTCCCCAGTCGTGTATATGTATTGTGGGATGATCACAACCCCAAATAATTTGACCAGTGCGTGGCTCGACCAGGCAGATGCCATTCCGGGATTGTCTCGATTCGAAGCCATAGGCAATTTCCAGTCCGGGACGTACCGGATCGACATCAGCCAGGTAGAACCAGTCCGGATGACCCATATTAATTCGCCAGAGGCATTTGCCGGTATCATCGATTGCCGCCGAACCGATTATCATCTCATCGCGTCCGTCATTATCTATATCGAATGCGTGCATACTATGGGCGCCCTGCCCTCGAAGAGGAGGATTCTCATCGTCACCAAACCAGCTCCAGAGTTTTTGGAGCTTCTTGTCCATATAATTGTATGCATCGATCCTCATCTTCGTATAAGTGCCCCGAAGTACCAACAAACTGGGCCTTTTGCCATCAAGATAGGCTACGCCGAGCTGATTGCGATTCACGCGATTGCCACGATTATCTCCCCAGTCTTCCGGATTACCTCTGGCGATCCAATCCACTTTACCAGTTTCCGTGCCTGTCATGCCATCAAGAACAGAGCAATATTCCGGCCCTTCAAGCACAAAACCGCCGGGACTGATAAATGCCTCCTCATGTGTCGCGGCATAAGGCGCGCTTTTATATGCTACTTCAGCCCGGTCATCGCCATCCAGGTCATAGACAATCACGGGTGAAAACCAGATGCCCTGATTAATATTCCAGCCCAGGTCGTAACTCCACATAAAAACACCGGTTTTGCCGTTATAGGCCTCGATGACATAGGTTCCACTGCTACGTCGCTGTCTGCCGGGATCAATAGAACTTGCAGGCTGTTTGATGATATAATCATACACTCCATCTCCATCGAGGTCGGCGATTCCAATTTTATTAGCCCCGTAATTGCCCCTGAGCTTGATCTTTAAACAGCCCTCAGCCGTATCTGCAGCGCTGGATTTAACAGGTATAGAATCAGATAGTTTGATTTCATCACTCACCGGATGAATGACATAATACCAGTTTTTATCTTCGGGATTTGTATCTGTAAAGTTACAGGAGTCCTTTATAAGGCTGTTATTGACTTTTTCGTATTCGCCCATCGGCTCGGAACAGCGTAACACATCAAAACTGATATCCGATGGGTCCGAAGCAAGCAATCTCCATCCTATATAAACATTGCCGTCATTTCTGGTAAGGGCTATCACTCCCCTATCAAGCTTTTCAAGTCCCTGCGAAACGTTGACTAAAAGAAATAACACAATGCTAAATAAAAGTATTATAGGCAGAGATTTCATTTTTTTTACATCAATTTCTGAACACCAATTTTAAACCTGAATTATCTTGACTGGCATTTTCCATAAACAAACGCTTGGCTATGCAACCAAGTCTTTCTGTTCCACGATTATTGTAGTCAAAGGTTTTTCTCCAGACTCGTATAATTAAATTAAAATGTCATACTATCAACTTACTGAAAATGACCTTGTCACTGTGCAGGTTTCAGTAGGATACGTTCACCGCTTGTTGTTGCGATACTAAACTTCTCGCCTTTCAGCGCCCTGTCTTTGCCGGACTGTGTGACGACAGCGCCATTTTCCCAGGGTGAAATAATACTGAGTTCACCACCTGCCTCGCTTACTATCTCTATCCACAAAATCACGCCATCATGAATTTTCGCGCTTACCAGAAACGCGCCAACTGCCCTGAGTGATCGGAATTCCACATTCTCGTCCATATTCCAATTCGGAAAAAACCGCAGATCACCATTGTAGCTCTGAAGCAGACACTCATTAATGACAAGCGGAAGCGCAAAATTCTCGAACCATATGCCCATCGCTCCCATATAATCGAATGGCGTATTATTGGAGTACCGGCCATGAATCTGTAATACTTTATCATTGCAGGTGCCATTGGGGAGAAGACTGTACCTAACCTGACGCTTGAATTTCTCAATATTGAGCAAACCGAGCCTTGCAGCCTGCACATTGAGGAAAACAATCTCGTTACCGCCCTCATTCTGCTGGTTTCGATAAGTAGCCGCGGCAATTTCAAATTCATCAGGCGATGAATGCAGCCCATGATGATCCCCAGGAAAAACCGTCATTAGACTCACCGGCACATTATATACAACCTCAGGATCCTCTCCTTCAACTGACACAAAAACTTCACCACGCTGAGATTTGGCAGTCGGATACTCCGGGAAATGCGACATAATTTCACGAATATCACTCAGAAGCTCTTTTTCCTTACGCTCACAATCCAGCACTTTGCAAGCTTTGGTAAACGCATTGAACACATACCGTGTCAAAGTGAGATCGGCAATTGTATCGTAATTCTTGTCGAATCCAGGCTGTAAACCATACAACTCCGGCGGAACCGAGGGATAAATATGATATTTATCATCGTCCCATTTACTACCATGCGCTTCGGGACGTTTCATGTAATCGACGAGAAAAAGTACCGCTTCCTTTATGATATCGAAAGCACGATCCTCAAGAAAAACACGATCCTTTGTATAAAGATAGTGCCACCATATACTTTGAACCGTCCAGGGCGTCTCGAATACTTCCCATCCCCATGTCGGAACCGGATATGGCATCATAGTCATTTCAACAGGATAAGCTGAATGTGGGAAAAATGCACCGCGCATATTGTAGTATTCCTCCGCCCATTTTTTGCTGACCGGAAGAATTAAATGTTCCACCATATCAACATAAGGCATATGCAGATCGGTGTGATTGCTCGAAAATGTTACCCAGAAAGGCTGTTGAGTATTGTAGTTCATGTGATAATCGCCATGCCATGCTGTACCAATTCCTCCATAACTCCAGTTCGCGAACAGCCCCGGACAAGTAACTCCAGGACTCACTGAACATCGCAGAAAATAGAGATTGCGGTACCATATTTCCTCAAGAAATTCATCGTCAAACGCAATCCCCGATTTGTTCCAGTATTCAGTCCAGACATCAACACTCGCCTGCTTCACTTTTTTATGCTGGATCGCAGAAGGAGGTGAAGCATCGCTGGAATCTAATTTCACATCATCCGCCATTCCATGATCCAGCTGAATACACATGCTGAAATCTCTTGTGCCATCAATCATTCCCTTCAACGGGCCTGCGGCAAACTTCTGTCCGGGGATTAACGGGCCGCCATCAGGGTGAGCGTCTTTCTTACGGCCCTGAAAATTGTCGAGCGCACTGCTAAATCGTGCAGTCAGGCAGAAAGCCTTATCTTTAGGATGAGGACGCCAGGTATTCTTTTCCTTTATCTCTTCAAATGGAAGCACCTGACGAAAGCCAATTGTTCCTGCCGGTTCATTTTTTGAAACAGTATATGAAGGCAATTCCTTAGGTGTTTTCGGATCGGGTCTGAGAAGCACATAACTGAACGGTGATGGAATCGGCCGCCTTGAGTCATCAACCATTTGCGCAAACAAAGAATCGCTGTTTATGTCGGTAAAAACCTCGAGCCGGGCGGGCTCACCATCGATAATGAAATCGATCTTGCATATACCGCTGTCAATATTGAGACGGTGCCCTGTCAATTCCGCATTACGACGATCGAACCACAGTACAATCGATCCGCAGGGAAAAGGCCGCGGATAAGGTTTTGCATAATTTTCACGCGCCATAAGCATATAATCACGTAGCCAGGGATCATCGGTAAGATTTTTTACTGAATCGGGAATGGCGATAATTTTATTATAAATTTCTGCGAAGGTACCTATTTTTTCTTTATTATCCTCGGCAAGCCTTATGTCCCAGACAGCATTGTGCCCGAAATAGATTACCACAGCATCCGGCCTTGTTGTAACAATCGCACCAAGACCGCCATTACCAAGCACTGCGCCTTCAAAAAACGATACAGCGGGACGCTCAGATATTATTGGATGCCGCTTTGCACGCTCAACAGAATCGACAGAAGACAAACCGGCTACCTCATTTTGTGCTGATGTTTCAACAGTTGTGTAAAAATTTAACATTAGAACCAAGCTTATGAATGTAATCTTTTTCAAATTCTGCCTCCTGTCATATTTTTCAGGTTAAGTGAAAGATGCTTAAAATATACAATCTTAATATAATAACAATTTATATTTACTGTTAGGCATTTTGATTTACCGAATCAAATCAGTATAAACCCCAAGTTAATACAAATCTGTAATATCAACTATGCAATCTTAGCTGCCGGTTCCGGCTTAAGGTGTCGGTCGATAAAGACGAATATCATCGAAGTACATCATACCTGTACCGCCGGTAACCAATCGAAGACCGAGAGTAATCGTATTGACATTGGCGAGGTTCACACCATGGCCGGCAAAAGCCTGCAGGTCGATATTCCATTCGGTCCAGGAACCTATCTTCGCTGCGTCAGGATTATCATGATTGACCACCGCGCTGTCATTTAGAGCAACATACATCTGCTCGGCGGCATTGTCCGAATTGCCCCTGAACCATATAGATAAAGTGCTGACACCATCCTCGGTCCAGTCACGCGGATAAGTCAGGGTCAAAGTTGCCTCGGATTTGCCTA
>JADHWO010000049.1 GCA_016783445.1 Candidatus Aminicenantota bacterium | reverse complement strand
TAGAGATAATTAATGGAAAATATCAAAGTGATCGATATGGACGCAGATAATATAAATGAATACGGATTCTGTTGTCTAAAAAATACTAAGCATGAAGGATATAGACGAAAAACTGATTGGCTGCAAAAACGTTTCACTGAAGGGATAAAACTAAAAACGCTTTACTCGCCTGAAGAAGGGCCTCTCGGTTATATTGAATATATCCCGGGCAAATATGTTTGGAGAGCCGTTGAAGCAAGCGGATATATGGTTGTTCACTGTTTATTTAATATATATAAAAAGTATAAGGGAAAAGGCTATGGGTCACTTTTGTTAAAAGAATGTATCCGGGATGCAAAAAAGGAAAACATGCTTGGTGTGGCAGCAGTCACTCGTAAAGCCCCATGGATGGCAAACAAGGATTTATTCCAAAAAAATGGATTTGAGCTTGTTGATAAAGCGCCGCCAGATTTTGAGTTGCTCGTGAAAAAATTCAATAAAAGTGCACCTTCACCACAATTTAAAGGAGATTGGGATAAAAGATTGAGTCAGTATAACAAGGGCCTGACGATTATTCGGTCGGACCAGTGTCCTTACCTTGAGAAATGGATTAATGAAATAAGTGAGACTGCGCAGAAAAATTTTGGCTTAAAGGCAAAAATAGTCGAACTAAAGACATGCAAGGATGCTCAGAATGCCCCTTCCGCATTTGCAGTTTTTAGCTTAATATTTAACGGGAAACTTCTCGTTGACCATCCTATAAGCAATAAAAGGTTCATGAACATCATGAATAAAGAGTTAGGAAGAAAGTAAAATTGAATTGGGATTGGACCGAAATAACTGATTTTTTGTCAATAACACAGCCTGTGTTTTACAGCCAGGACTAAATATTTACTCATACCGAAGCGAATCCACCGGATTAGCCATAGCTGCTCTTGCGGCCAGGAAGATTGTGGTTAATACAGCGATGGTAAAAGATATAACCCCGGCCAGAAAGAAATACTGCGGGCCCAGGGAAATGCGGTAATAATAAAAATCAAGCAGTGCCCTCATAGCAAGATAGGCAAGCGGCCATCCGATGATATTTGCAATTCCAACTAGCCAGATGAATTCCTTTATCACAATACGAATGATCTGAGCCACACTGGCTCCCAGGACCTTGCGGATACCGATTTCTTTTGTTCTCCGGTCGACTGTGATGGATGTAAGCCCGAAGATACCCATGCAGGCGATAAGCACCGCCAAGGCAGAAGAATACCCTACGATAGCCCCCCATCGTTTCTCTTCGTTATACAAAGATTCCAGGTAATCATCCAGAAAGGAGTAGAGAAATGGTTTATCCGGCTGCATGTCCTTCCAGGTGTTCTCAAGCAGCGATAGTGTCCTCGTGATATTCTCCGAGGAAATTCGCACCAGCATGTAATTTATCCCCCAGGTTGGACTTATATGATGCAGGGTTGGAGAGATGCCGCGCCTGAAATTTTCGAAATTGTAATCCTTGACAACACCGATGATTGTAAGCCGTTTATAGTACCCTTTCAGCGGCATCCCGATTGGGTCCTCTATGTCCAGCTCTTTGACCAGCTTTTCATTAACGACCACACTCTGTACATCAGTGGGAAATTCGGGTGAGAAGCTTCGCCCCTGGATCACTTTTATATCCAAGGTTTTGAAGTAATCATAATCCACGCGGTTTTGAATGACATCGATCTCGCGGCCGTCTTTTTTAAAAGGATAAGAAGCCACATCGTCAAAAATCGCATGGATTCCTGTTATAGCAAGTATATTCGTCTGCTGGTTCAGGCGTTCACGGAAAATCTTCAGGATATTGTTGCTCACCTTGGAATTTTCTGCCTGGATTTTGATAAACACAACACCTTCTTTGTTGAAACCGGGATCTCTGTTAAGCATAAAATTTATCTGGCGCCCCATAATGATCGTGGATATAATGAGAAATACGGAGAGGGTAAATTGAACCACAACAAGGACTCTGGTCATTAGATTTTTACCTCCGATTTTTAACTTTCTTTTGAGGATTTCCACAGGCCGGAACCTGGATATAACCAGCGCGGGGTAACTTCCTGACACAAGACCTACGATTAAGATTAAAGCTAGCATAGCCAGGAGATTTATTGGCTGAGCTAATTCCTTCAGGCTTAAAGTTTTGCCTGCAAGTTGATTGAATATCGGAAGTACTATCTCTGCCAGAGCGAAACCCACGAGCATGGCAATGCTGGTTATTATCAGAGATTCTCCCCAGAACTGGTGGATGAGCTTTTTGCGGTTAGCGCCCAGAACTTTTCGCACACCGACTTCTAATGACCTGGTTGAAGCCCGGCTAATAGAGAGATTCATGAAATTGATGCATGCGATGACAAGCACAATAAATGCGATTCCGGATAGGATAAAGATGGAGCTTAAGTTGGGAGAGCCTTTGACTCGCGGGTCCAGGTGGACACGTTTTATTTCCTGCAAGCCGAAGGAAAGAGGAAGACCTTCTCCTATCCACTCGTTACTCTTTCGCGCTTGCTCTATAAAAGAGCCATAATACAGTTTGGTAAAAGCTGGAAATCTTCTCAGTATGGTCTCCACGGAATTTCTGTTTTTAACAAGAACATAATTCGGCCATCCAAAAGCCACCCAGTTATCGCGGAATCTTCCTTCCATCCTGAGGGCTCTTGCGCTTTCCATATCGATCAGGATGTCGAAGTTAATGCTGGAGTTTGGAGGGGCTTGTTCTGCAATCCCTGTAATAATAAAATCGTTACTGTTCTCCCCACTGATAAGGGTCAGGATTTGGCCGATGGGATTTGTTTCTCCAAAATATTTTCGTGCATGATTTTTTGTTAAGACCATGGAGTTTGCCTGGGCGAACACGGAAGACGTACTCCCCATAATCAAAGGAAAGGAAAAAGCCTGAAAGAATGGCTTGTCCACCATGGTGATTTTTTCAAAATAAAGATTTCCTTCTGTTTTAATGGTGGCGGTTTTGTTATTTACCCGGATGGAATGCGTGATTTCCGGAAAATATTCTTCCATGGCAGGACCCATTGGCAGAGTGACAACATGGGACTGCCTTTGGATACTTCCGTCCGCTTCATGCCAGATAGTGTAAACACGGTACAGGTTCTTTTCATTTTCATGAAACCTGTCGTAAGAGAGTTCATTTTGAACAAAAAGGAAGATCAATATGGCGCAAGTCAGGCCAACAGCCAATCCCAGAATATTTATAGCTGAATAGATTTTTTGTTTTTTCAGGTTGCGGAAGGCTATCTTTATATAGTTTTTAAACATAGTTCTATCCTCCAGATTTAATTTATTAGCAAGAAATGTACCACTTTAACCAAACAGGGTAGGGTTTGTGGTTTCTCAAGAAGTTTATGTAAAAAGTGTCCGCTGGCATAACACTTGGTGTACACAAACGAACAGTCATGCTTTTTTTGCTGAGAAAATCCCTTGATATGACTGACTTATCAGTACAAAATATTAAACTTCAGGCCATAATTTCTAACTGTTCTAATTGTTTTCCATTTCTGTGAATTGAGTAGCGATTTGACATCAAATTTTTCGCTGTGATATAAGCTTGAAAAGGAATAAACTTAAAAAGGAAATAAAAAATGGAGAAAAGGGACTTAATGTTTTGTGGAACAAATAGACGAGACTAACCATGTTTCGCTTCTTAAAACAACCATATCCTTTAAGACTAGATGCCGAATATGATTTAAAAAATGCCTTTCTAATTAGTTTATTTGTTTTCCTCTTCCTTCTGGTTTTTCAGCCTTTCGGATTAAGTACAATAGAACCAGAATTGAAATACTTACTGATTATTGGATTTTCAGGAGTATGCTTTCTTTTCCTGCTGATCAACCTGCTAATCATTCCAAAAATTTTAAAAAATGTATTTAATGAGGGAAATTGGACTGTTCTTAAGCGGATAATGTGGTGTTTATGGATAGTTTTTACTATAGGAATAGGCAATTATCTTTTTACCTGGCTGTTTGATGCAATTTTTGATTTTTATAGATTAGGATTCGATCTTTTCATTTTTATCCAGCTAATCACACTTTTGATAGCCGTATTTCCTATTACTGTGTATACAATTTTAAGTCAAATTTACTTGCTGAGAGAGAATCTTAAAGCCGCTGAGGAGATATCAGCGAAACTCCGGAATTCTGAGTTATCGCCAGGTGATATGCCTGGCCAAGATCAAAAAGTTATCCTTGTATCTGAGAATAGAAGAGAAAAGTGTGAATTTCATGCCAGAGACCTTCTATTTATTTCGTCTGAAGGAAATTATGTGGAAATTTTTTTAAAGAATGAGAAGATAAAGAGTGTACTGCTACGAAATAGCTTAAGAAGAATCGAGGAACAGCTTGAGAATTATCCCTTTTTCTTTCGATGCCACAGGGCTTATATTGTCAATATTAAGAAGATTATAAAAGCTACTGGAAATGCGCAGGGATTTAAGCTAACTCTGAAAGAGATAGATCAGAAAATACCGGTTGCCCGCCGTTATACCAAAGAATTCAAAAAAACTGCTGGGATTTCTTGAGTCTCCCTGCAAAATCGCCACTCCTAAAGCACTAAGTGGCTGATTATAGTTTTTGAGCCTTGTTATTTATCCCAAATCCTTGTATTCCATCCCTTTTCAGTTGCCCTCCTGGTGTAAATAAATTAAATTGTCTTCTTAGAAGAATATCACATGAAAGGAGCATTAAGATGAAAAAAATGAGTATTGTTCTCGGGCATTTGGTTTTTTTGTTAGGGCTGACTTTCTTTTTGGCTCAACCATGTTTTCCATGCTCGACATTCGTTCTTATGGGTGGGAAGCATGTGTATTTTGGAAGAAACTGGGATCATTATACAAGTAAAGGATTGATAATTGTAAACAAGAAGAATGTTGCCAAAACAGCATTGCTGGCGCCTCCAGAGACACCGGTCCAATGGGTCTCCAAGTATGGCAGTATAACTTTTAACCAGATTGGGAAGGAATTCCCTTACGGTGGGATGAACGAGAAAGGCCTTGTGGTGGAAATGATGTGGCTTGAGGATACAAAGTATCCTGAGCCTGATAACCGGTCAGCTATCATGGAAGTACAATGGATTCAGTATCAGCTCGATAATTTCAGCACAGTCAAAGAAGTTATCCAAAGTAATTCTAAAATTAGGATTTCTCAGAGCTGGTCCAAACTACATTATCTAGTCTGTGATCGTTCAGGAGATGCTGCAAGCATTGAGTTTATTGATGGAAAATTTGTTTGCCATACGGGACAGGATCTTCCTGTTAGGGCTTTAACCAATGATACTTATGACAAATGTTTAGACTTCATGAAAGCTTACAGAGAATTTGAGTGGAAAGATAAAGTTGCTCATACAAGTTTAGAATCCAAGGACCGCTTTGTAAAAATAGCGAAAAGGCTTGAAGAATTTAAAACGGGTAATATCAAGCCCGCTGTCGAATATGCTTTTGACATCTTATCTTCTGTGAGCGCCGGGAAAGTCAAGGGAGCTTGCACAGCCTGGAGTATAGTCTATGATTTAAATAATCTTCAGATTAATTTTAAAACTTTTGAAAACAGGAATATCAGGGTTGTTAAGTTTAGTGATTTTGATTTTGCTTGTTCCACACCTTCAAAAGTTCTGGATATAACTAAAGATATTAAAGGAGATGTTTATGAGCATTTTTTTCAATACACAAAAACAATAAACAGAATTTTAATTCAAACTGTATTTAATATTTATAAAAAAGCAGGGTTCATAAAAGATATCCCAGCTTATGCCGTTGCTTTTCTTGCAAATTATCCTGAAACATTAAAATGTAAATAGAATCCCCTTTCAAGTCAAAATCTTAAGTCACTCGGGAAAGCACTCTTTACGGATTTTAAAAGATTGAAAAAAGAGGGTATAGTTTGAGATATGAATAATTCAGATTAATTATTTCACGACTTTTTCCCGATCTTCAGCACCCGCCATAATCCGACACCGGTTATGACGGCAAAAAGGCCGAAGAAAATTCCTCCCAAAAGGGCAGCCTTTGGTTCTTTCTCGCCCAGGTTCGTCCCGATAAAGGCTATGGTGAACCCAAAAAAGAACACCCAAATTCCAAGCAATATCCATTTCCAAAAGGGCATGGGGATTCCGCGATCTTCCATCCATATCTTGAACCCTATCACGGTTAAACAGGTAAAAACACCTTCCAGAAACCAAAAAAGTCCGCTGTTGAAAAAATGCATGATCTGCCTCCTTTAGAATTCGATGAAATCTTCTGCGCGGAGCCACCAAGGTGGGGGTCTATAGGATGCGTTCTCTCCACCGAGTGAGGGAATGTAGTATTTTTGGGGATCTGGTCCAGGATAGAAACGTTTCTGAAGTCCGGTGAGAACACTGTGTGAAATCCCGGTAGGATCGTTGACAGAAACTTTGAGGGCGGCTTTGTGAAGCCAGTTGGATTTTCTTGTGTAGGGACAAACGGCAACACATATCCTGCACCCCATATTACCTAGTTTTGAGGACCAAAAGGTATGGCATTTGGCTGTGTCGATCTGGTATCTAAAGTAACCGCGAACCTCAATTCTATCGCCCGTAGGAATCGCACCGCTCGGGCAGTTTTCCGCACAGATTTTACAGGTTTTACAGAAGCTTTGAATCCCGATATCTATCGGCTTGTCTGGAATAAGAGGGAGATTAGTAGTGATGACAGCCGGTCGAATATTGCATCCCAGTTCAGGAGTGATAACAATTCCGTGCCGTCCCTGCTCCCCGAGCCCTGCATCAACAGCGATGGGGGGCACCATCAGGTCATAGTCCGTTCCTGGGGTGTGAGGCCTGGCCGCATAGCCGAGTTGTTTGATAAAAGACGCAAGTCTGAAGGCGATTATTCTTGACCGGGAATAAGCATCATTAGAGGTTCCATAATTAGGATTGGCGTACATCGGATCCCAGGACATGGGAGTTCCTACTACAATTGCATATTGCCAATGTTTCGGAACCTCAAGAGGCTTATCCGGTTCAAATCCTCTCCCTCTCATCGGATACAGATAGACCCAATCCGGATTAAGTTTGGCGATGCCCACGAGAGTTGATCCCAGCTCATGGGCAATTTTTTTTATGAGTTTTGATGTTTTTTTTGCGCTTTTCATTTTGAGAGGTTCCGAAGAATCACCAAAGCGTCTTCTGCTCGGAAAATCAGATTTTTCCGGAGGTTGATTTATGCGAGTAGGCGAGACAGCACCCATGGCGTTTGACCAGGCTGAGGCGAGGATGAATTTATCCCTGTATTTGCGATAGTCTGCCCTCTGTTTGGGGAAGATTTCTTTCATCAGATAAAGATCTTGATTCAGGACATCAGGATGTTTCCTGTAATATTCTTGAAGATGTTCAGGCAGCCCTTCGATTCCTGTGTTGTCTTTCCAGGATCTCATGAAGTCTCCTCGTCTGTAAAAAATGACATCAGTACGGGCATCCGCTCTGCTGGTTGGTCCCACTTTTTTATAGTGGGGATAATCGCGTGCGTATCTTTTTCTATTAAATGTTTGCTGAGCCCCTTCGTGGGTTTCCCAACCCGTATAAGACTCAGGATCTCTTCCAGCCTCATATCCAAAAAATCCGAGGCCAATACTTCCCATGGTAGCGCTGGCTGCTCCGGTTGCTTTCAAAAATTGCCTTCGGTCCATCGAACCTCCTATATAGCTCTAATTTTACGTCCGGATAATCATAA
Organism: Candidatus Aminicenantota bacterium; assembly: GCA_016783445.1. Taxonomy (GTDB): domain Bacteria; phylum Acidobacteriota; class Aminicenantia; order Aminicenantales; family Aminicenantaceae; genus JADHWO01. The sequence goes on along the minus strand of JADHWO010000049.1, from coordinate 10,016 downwards.
AATATTATGTGGAAAATAAGCAAGGAGTTCTAAATCCTGGTAGGGATTACGAATGTTATTTCCTCAGGACTCGCTTTTTTTAGCGTCTTAACTAAAATATCTACTTGCCAAACATTAAAAACTGTCGAAATATACAATATTAATAAATCCACCATCCTATACTGTTAGGCTCATCTCTTACCAGACGTTTTATTTTCCTTTCCTTTTATTGACAATGCCTTTTTTTGTTTGATAGGCTTATTCCAGTATATCAGTGGGAGAATAAAGAAATAAAACAATAGCATGAGAGATCAAGATCTCAAGATCGACCTCGGTGCAGTTCAGGAGACTTTGGTTATACCTTTGTGGGCACGAGGAAAAGATGCGGAGAAGAACAACCCCATAATAAATGATATCTATGCGAGGGACATCATCGCAAGGATCGACTATGACTTCTCGAAGTTTGAGACAAGGTATATGAAGAACCATCAGCTTGTGTGGCCCATAAGAGCCTACAACTTCGACAACTGCGTCCGAGAATTTCTTGTACACAACAGCAACGCTGTGGTGGTCAATATTGGAGCGGGTTTGGATACCACGTTTCAGCGGGTTGACAACGGAAGTGTCCTGTGGATCAACATCGACCTGCCAGATGTTGCTGCTTTGCGGCAGAAGCTGATTCCGGATTCAGAACGAGAGATAACGATTGCCAAGTCTGTATTTGATTTCACTTGGATAAAAAACATAGCCCAGCAGACTGAGGACCGTTCCATTCTGTTCATGGCTGCTGGTGTCTTGTGCTACTTTGAAGCTTCCGAGGTTGAAGCCCTGTTCCGCAAACTTGCCGACGCTTATCCTTCGGCTCATGTTTTATTTGATGCTATGTCGCGGTTTACGGTGTGGGTGTCGAACAGGGCAGTTTTAAGAAAAAGCGGAATGGACTCCTCAGCGCTCCTTAAGTGGCATCTTAAAAAAGCCTCCCGCCTCAGAAGATGGGTAGATTCAATCAAAGTCGTTGAGGAATATCCCATGTTTTCGAGAGTGCCGGTCAAAGAAGATTGGAGTAAGAAGTTGATCCGGGATATAAAAATAGCGGGTCGCCTGCGTTTGTATAACATGGTTCATGTGCAACTCTGACAGCGGGCGCTAAATTCGTTTAATGTCATCTTGTTGTAAGATGCTGGATGAAAAATCAAGGCAAAGACTCAGATTTAGGCATCAATCGCAAAAAGGAATATCTTATCCTTAAAAAGCAGCAGGGAAGACAACCATTTGGCCCCTCTCAGCGTCTATAAGCTATATAAGAATCAGTCTATTGTCAGGAGGAATTTAGGAACATGCTTAAAAACTACTTAAAAATTGCCTATCGGAATATCAAGAAACACATGGGCTACAGCTTGATCAATGTCGCAGGCCTGGCCATCGGGATGGCCTGCTGCATTCTGATTCTGCTCTTTGTGTTCGATGAGCTGAGCTATGATAAATTCCATGAAAACCACGACCGCATAATCAGGGTCACCCGAAAATGGTTCAACGAGGACGGTGTGGTCAATCTCCACCTCGGACATGTTGCTCCTCCTGTCGCCCCTCTCCTCAAAAACGATTTCCCGGAGATTATTCATGCGGTTCGTATAATTGGGATAGGAGGACTTCTTGTCGGCAACGACTCCGCATTTTACGAGGAAACCCGGTTCTTTTTTGCCGAAGAGGATATTTTCAAGGTGTTCACATTTGATATGATTGCCGGTGATCCCGAAACAGCCCTCCGGGACCCCTTCAGCGTTGTTATCACCGACGAGATGGCTGAGAGATACTTCGGTACAGAGGATCCGATCGGAAAGTCATTGACAATCCAGGTTTCATCCCAAAAAGCGGATATGAAGGTGACGGGGGTCATCAAACCGCTTCCTCACAACTCCCACTTCCACGCTGATTTTCTGGGATCGTTCAAAACGTACGAGGCTGTGGTAGGGGACAGGGAATTGCAGAGCTGGGCGAGCAACAACTATGCCACCTATCTTCTTTTGCCCGAGGATTATGATATAAATAGACTGAAAAGCCAGCTCGATCCCTTCATCGACAGGCACATGTCCGAGGGGAGGAGTGCGAGTACCAAGCTCGAGCTGCAGCCTCTAACCGACATCCATCTTTATTCCCATCTCGACTCTGAGATCGAAGCCAACAGCGATATCACATACGTGTACGTGTTTTCCATCATTGCTTTGTTTGTCCTGTTGATCGCCTGTGTCAATTTCATGAATCTGGCCACCGCCCGCTCGGCCGGCCGGGCCAGAGAGGTCGGTTTGCGTAAAGTCATCGGGGCCCAAAGACCTCAGCTCATCCGGCAGTTTTTAAGCGAATCCATAATCACGGCAATCATCTCTTTATTGATCGCGCTGGGTATCGTTCTTTTAGTCCTCCCGAAATTCAATCAATTCGTCGGCAGGGATTTGTCTTTGAATATCTCGGAAAATACCTCGCTGTTCTTTTACCTGTTTTTCATCGCGATCTTTGTCGGTCTCGTTTCCGGAATTTATCCGGCAGTCTTCCTCTCTGCCTTCAAACCCGTGCGGGTCCTAAAAGGAAATCTGGATGCGGGGAGAAAGGGATTATCCTTCAGGACCGTGCTTGTCGTGTTCCAGTTCGCTACATCTATCATATTGATCATCTGCGTGGGTATTGTCTCCAGCCAGTTGGACTATATGCAGTCCAGAAATCTCGGTTTCGACGAAGAGCATGTGGTTGTCCTCCCCAGCAGCCCGGCTATCATCTTCCGTTTGGAAGGCTTCAAGACACGCCTCCTCCAAAATCCGGATATTCTGAGCGTTTCGGCCGCTAAAAGAGTCCCCTCGGGCCGGCTTCTCGACTCTGCGGGAGCCCGCGTGTTGAGTGGAGAGACAAGCCAGCCGATTAATTTCCGCATCGCCCAACTGATGGTGGACTACGATTATATCCCGACCTTTAAAATGGAGATGGCGGCCGGCCGGAATTTTTCCAGGGATATGGGAACAGATTCCAACCAGGCCTTTATCCTCAACGAGGCGGCTGTCAAGAGAATCGGCTGGAAATCGCCGGAAGAGGCCATCGGTAAAGGATTCGGATACGGGCGGCGAAATGGACAAATTATCGGGGTGGTCAAAGACTTCCATTTCGAATCCCTCCACCAGGAGATCTCCCCCATCGTGATGTTTCTGTCAAAGACGGACCTCGCCCAGATTTCTATCCGCATCGGCCCGGAGAACATTCCTCAAACTATGGCTTTCCTCAAAGATATTTGGGCGGAGCTTCGGCCAAACTATCCGTTTTCCTACTACTTTATCGATGAAAATTTCGACCAGCTCTACAGGTCCGAAGAAAACCTGCAAAGGATATTCAGCTATTTCGCCTTTTTGTCCGTGCTCATCGGATGTCTGGGCCTGTTCGGTTTAGCCTCCTATTCTGCCGAGCGGCGGACTAAAGAAATCGGAATCCGGAAGGTTTTGGGCGCATCGGCCACAGGCCTCGCCATCCTTCTCTCGAAAGAACTCACCAAATGGATTCTGCTGGCTAACGTGATCGCCTGGCCGGCGGCTTATTTGATCATGTCCCGATGGCTCCAGAATTTCGCCTACCGCTCGGGTATCGCCTTCGGAACATTTCTTATTGCAGGAGGCATCGCCTGGGTTATCGCATTTTTAACCGTCAGCTATCAAGCCATAAAGGCATCGCTCGCCGACCCCATTGCAGCGCTGAAATACGAATAGATTTTTTTATTGTTTCTCCTATCTGGAGAAAAAAATAATAGTAACATAGTATCTCTCTATTAAAGCAGATGTTAGTTTCTTGTTCTGAATAGCGAATACAACTGGTGCCCGAACGACTCCAAGAACACATCCCCGCGTTCTTTACCCGTCCTTGACATCTTTTTGCGTCGAGATTTATAATTCTTTACGATGGTTGGATGGGAAATCGAGGCAAAGACTCAGATTTAGGCATCAATCGCAAAAAGGAATTTCTTATCCCTAAGAAAGATAAAAAACAGTATTCAGTGTTGAGAAATATGGAGACATAGTTTAGATGGAAGAGTTGAAAAGATACAGACCAGTTTTAAGGGGAGAGTTCCCTTTTATAAATTTCTAATTTCAGGAGGACTAAATATGAAGAATTCCGCGAAAAAAAAGAAAAAGTTAATCTCTTTTGTTTTGGTTTTGGGAGCAGCAACAGCTCTTCATTTCCCTGGTTTAGCTCAAGTGACCGAGCTTATGCTTCTCGTTGAGAGAGTCTCGAAACAACTGGATTCGCACCCCAAGTATGACAGCTGGAAGGCCTCAGTTACATCTATTACAACCAAAGTGGATAAAAACTGGAAGCCGCAAAAAGTGACAACCGTAAAAAAAATAATTAAAGTATTTAACAAAGAGAGAACTGAGGAAATAATTCAGGCCCTGGAAATAGAAAAGGGAAAGACAAAAGATTTTACGGAAAAATACATCAAGGAAGCCAAGCAGCAAAAAGAAAAAGAGAAAAAGAAAGAACGAGAAAGAAAGATCAAGGGAGAAAAGGAAAAGAACAGGAGAAGTCTTGAGTTGACCTGGGAAGAAATATTTCCATTTAACGAAGAAAAAAGAATAAATTATGACTTTCTCAAGTTAGAAGATTCCTATATCGACGAACGGCCGGCCTATGTTCTTGAATCCAGAGCAAAAATCAAAGATGAAAAACTTTATGAAGGCAAATACTACATTTGTAAAGACCGTTTCGATGTTTTAAAAATCATTTTGAAGCCTTCAAAAAATCCTAAGTATGTCAAGGAATTTGAGATAGAGATGAGCTTTGAGGTTCTTCCACAAGGCTATTTTGTCTTGAGGAAATCAAAGGCACGGATTGATGGAGGCATCTTTATCAAACGGATAAGGATGACTACTGAGGAGGAGTATTCAAATTATGAAATAATGAATTCAAAATATACGGAGGATCCAGAAGTCCAAAAGGCCTTGGAGAAATTTCAGAAAGTCATGGAATAATCTGAATTTAGGCTATTTATGTTTCAAATTGATTATTAATCTTTTTTTCTTAGCTAAATATTGACGATATCCATTCACCAACATAATGAGTTATAGCTATAACCGCTAAAACAATAATTATATGTTCTGTGATTGCCTTTCAAGTTTTAACTTCTTGTTTTTTACCAATTTGAGAACTAACAATCCCCAACAAAAATAATCCTAAAATCACGCTTACAATAATCGCTGTTGATAGTTGAAACAAGAAAATAGGAATAAGAAATATTAAGGCGATAATAAATTTAGAAAAGAATGTGGAAATAGTTGCTTCCCATATCTCTTTTATAGAGTGGTTCAATTAGGCATCTCCTCTACTACTTCCTTACAATGAGGAAATTCCAAATCGCATCCTCTGAACCAATGACATGTTCTTTTACAGAATAAAACCAATCCCAACATCACAGGTACTTCAATTAAAACACCTACTACCGTAGCCAAGGCCGCTCCCGACGATATCCCAAACAACATTGTAGCCGTAGCAATAGCTACTTCAAAATGATTGGAAGCACCTATCATAGCTGAGGGAGCTGCATCTTTATAAGTAAGCTTTAGAACTCTTGCCAGTCCATAGGCAAGGCTGAAGATAAGTACTGTTTGAATAAACAATGGTATGGCAATCCATATAATAGTTAAGGGATTGTTAATTATGATTTCTCCCTTGAATGAGAAAAGAAGAACCAGGGTTATAAGTAAAGCAATTATACTTATTGGAGTTAAGCAGTGTAAAAACTTATTTTTAAACCAGTCCATACCTTTTTTTCTAATAATTAATTTTCTGGAAAAATATCCAGCTATAAGGGGCAAAGCTACATAGATAAGAACTGATAATAAAATCGTCTGCCATGGAATTGGCATAGCATTGACTCCCAGAAGAAATCCACCAAGAGGACCATAAAGAACTAACATTGCCAGGGAATTAATAGCCACCATCACAAGAGTGTGTCCATCATTGCCTTTGGCTAAATATCCCCACATTAATACCATTGCAGTACAAGGAGCAATGCCGAGAAGTATACAACCTGAGATATAACTCCTCCATAATTCTACTTCTTGCCCAGATTTCACTATTTCTGTCCCAGGCAACAGATTCTTAAAAACATACCCAAGAAAAAGTGTTGCAATTGCATACATAGTAAAGGGTTTTATCACCCAGTTAATGATTAAGGTCAGTAACACTGGTTTAGGAGTTTTACCTGCTTTTATTACTTCAGCAAAATCTATTTTTACCATAATGGGATACATCATAAAGAAGAGACATATGGCAATAGGCAGGGAAACTTGATAAATAGATAAAGAATCCAATTTCACTGCAAAATTAGGAGCGATTCTTCCTAATATTATCCCTGCAATGATACAGAAAAATACCCATAAAGTAAGGTACTTTTCAAATATGTTCAACTTTCTTTCTTTTTCCATGTTTATTTTTCGCTAATCATTAATTGGACATAGCCTTTTCCGCAAAGTCTTTTTTATTCTTGCTTTGTCAACTGTGTATATGGATTCATTTTTAATCTGGTGCTGAATATATGAAAGAAGACCTCTTTTTTTATTGACAATTTTGTATACAACCCACTTACCTTTTCTCTCTTCACAAATAATGCCTGCCTGTTTCAATATTCCTAGATGTCTTGATATCCTAGATTGAGTCATTTTGAGGATATCCATTATCTCACAAACACAAAAATTTCTTTCGAGTAGAATGACTGTTATTCTCAATCTTGTTTTATCGGCTAGTGCTTTAAACTCATTGATCAGTTTCATTTTAACCTCATATCAATATATCTTGATATATTAATATTGTAATAAATTAGGATCTCCTTGTCAAAATTACGTACAGGAAGAAAGTAACTACCGTGCCGCTGGCGCGGCGCTAATAACTCACCCGCCTACCCCTCTTGCTCACCACCACCGCCCGGGTATATCCTACCCTTTGCCCGGCAGGAAAGGTCTGGGTGATTTCCGGCTCTTTTGGCGCCCGAACGGCTCCAAGAACACATCCCAGCGTTCTTTACCCGTCCTTGACATCTTTTTACGTCGAGATTTATAATTCTTTACGATGGTTGGATGAAATATCGAGGCAAAGACTCAGATTTAGGAATCGATCGCAAAAAGGAATTTCTTATCCCTTCCTTATACATACGTTCTGAAGATGGAACTCATCTACAAAGCGAGGAATGGAATGACGAAGCAATCTCACATTAAGGAAAAGAGAGAATGAATCCATTTAAAGATAAACGCTACGAATCAATACATGGTTTAAAGGATCGACAGGTTCTTGAGCTTGGAGAATATAAAGGCCAGGTTGAAGAGAGACTAAAATCCTGGAAAGAGCAAAAGTTTTCCCGAAGACTCTGGGCCAAGGATCATACGCTCTGGTTTCCTGGACCCAAGCCTGAGATCGCAGACCGATTGGGCTGGCTTGAACTTCCTGAGATGATGCATGAGAGGCTGGATGCCTTTAGCTCTTTTGCACAAGGAGTTAAAGAAGAGGGGATATCCCATGTTGTCCTCTTAGGGATGGGAGGTTCAAGCCTGGCACCTGAAGTTTTTCAGAAAACTTTCGGTAATGCACCAGGTTATCCAGAACTTTTTGTTCTTGATAGCACACATCCCTCTGCTATAGGTTCTATGGAAGAAAACTTAGATTTGGTACGTACTCTTTTCCTTGTTTCCAGCAAGTCAGGTACTACTTTAGAAACCCTTTCCTTGTTTCGCTACTTCTGGAACCAGGTGAACTCTTTAACGGATAAACCCGGCAGTCACTTCGTTGCTATCACAGATCCCGGCACACCGCTCATGAAGTTAGCGAAGGATAGGGGATTTCGACAGGTTTTCCAAGCAAATCCTGATGTGGGAGGACGTTATTCTGCATTCACGGATTTCGGGCTTGTTCCAGCGGCCCTCATCGGGATGGATATCCAAAGGCTCCTCGACAAGTCCCGTATTGCATCTGAGAACGTAGCATTCTGTGATTCAGAAGATAGAGCCTCAGGCCTGATTTTGGGAGCAGCTTTGGGGGAAGTTGCTAGAAGTAAGGATAAACTGACTTTTTTAACATCTCCATCTCTTAGTGGTTTTACTGATTGGCTGGAACAGCTTATTGCTGAGAGTACGGGTAAAGATGGCAAAGGCATAATCCCTGTTGTGAGCGAGCCTCCCTCGTATATTGAAGAATACGGAAAAGATCGATTCTTTGTATGCCTTTCTCTGGAAGGAGACAATGAAGCAGAACTAGAAGAACAGAGGAGAGCACTCGAAAAAGCCGGCCATCCGACAGTCCTTATCAACCTGAAAGAGAAATATGATTTAGGTCAGGAGATTTTCTGCTGGGAAGTTGCAATTGCTTCTGCAGGAGCTGTGCTCGGGATACATCCGTTTAATCAGCCTGACGTCCAGCTTGCAAAAGACCTTGCGCAGAAGGCCATGGAAAAAGGACAAAAGCCTGAAGGAGAAAGCGATGGTCCTGTGGAGACGTTCTCTGTGGAGGAACCTGAAGTCTTGACTGGAGCTTTGAAAAACTGGATCGTACAGGCGCAAAGCGGGGATTATATCGCTCTCCAGGCGTATCTTTCTCCGAATGTTAATACAACTCGAGCACTTCAGAGAATTCGATTTGAACTTTTGAAACATACGAAGTTGGCAACGACATTAGGATATGGGCCACGGTTTTTGCATTCCACGGGGCAGCTCCATAAGGGAGGACCCAATATTGGTCTTTTCCTTCAACTCGTTGACGAGCCTTCGGTTGATTTGTCCATTCCTGAGACCGATTATTCATTCAACACATTGATCGAAGCCCAGGCTTTAGGAGATTACCAGGCTCTCAAACAACGAGATAGGCGAGTTCTTCGGGTTAACTTGAAGAGCGATGTCTCAGGAGGACTCGATCGGCTCAAAGATTTGATAGAAAATCTATACTGAGACGATATTCTACTTTTAACCTCTGAATTTTCATGTTCCAAAAATCTTTTAAAACATCATACGCAAAAGGAATGAGATTGACAAATCTTAAAGCCATAATTCGGTGAAGATGATGTCTGGTTGTCAGCCAGGAAAGATAATCTGGTTCTCAATTCACTAAGCAAAAATATTTTAAAAAAGACTTGACATACCTTAGGGGGGTATAGTATATTATAAAAACGGAGGTGTAAATGAAAGAGCAAACTACAACTCACATGGATGATATTGTGCCTTTGAGAAGGATCGAAGGCCAGATCAGGGGCATTCAAAAGATGATTGAGGAAAAACGATACTGTATTGATATTTTGACCCAGCTATCTTCCATTGTAGGAGCGATCAGGCGTGTTGAGGAGAACATCTTGAACAGGCACTTAAGGGGTTGCGTTCGGGAGTCGTTTACAAGAGGAAACAAGGAAAATAAGGCACAGAAGATAGATGAAGTCATAGATGTACTGCAGAAATTCAGAAAATATTGAGGGAAAAAGAAATGAGCTATTATTTCAGCAAAAAAATCAGAGGGACTTTCGAGAATGTCATCGAAAAAGTCACTGCATCTTTAAAAAGCGAAGGCTTTGGAGTTTTGACTGAAATTGACGTCAAGGAGACATTGAAGAAAAAGCTGGATGTGGATTTCCATAAGTACAGGATTCTCGGAGCATGCAACCCGCCTTTTGCCTACAAGGCTCTGCAGGCAGAGGACAAGATCGGAATAATGCTTCCCTGCAATGTCATTGTTCAGGAGAAAGTTGAAGGGGAAGTTGAAGTAGCAGCAATAGATCCTGTTGCTTCGATGAAGGCCGTGGATAATCCTGATTTATTAAATATTGCCGAGCAGGTTCAGGAGAAACTGAAACGGGTTGTTGAGAGTCTTTAAGTTTTTTATGGATTTTATAGGAGACAAAGTATGGCTATAGATTCAGTTTGTGGAATGGAAGTTAAAGAAGAAGAGGCAGCTGGTTCTTCTTTGTATAAAGGCAAAAAATATTATTTTTGTTCAAAAAATTGCAAGGAAAAATTTGATGAAAATCCAGAAGA
>JADHWO010000048.1 GCA_016783445.1 Candidatus Aminicenantota bacterium | reverse complement strand
CCTGAAGAGGTTTAAGGGTCAGATTTCCATGAGAAAATCAGTAAATTATTATCTGTGTAAGAAACAGCGCTCGCTGTCTGTTTCTCCCGGCTTTCTGGTTATAATCATAGCCATATTAAACTCATTAGCTTTGTTTATAACTTCCTGGTCTCTTATAGACCCCAGAGGGTAAATTAGAGCCTTAATCCCGTTCCTGGCTGCAAGTTCAACAACATCTGGAAAGGGCATAAAGGCATCAGAGGCCATAACACATCCTTCAGGTCCATAACCTCTTCTTGCATACTGGATAGCTCCTTCTGCAGCATCTATTCGGCTCCGCTGTCCAGAACCAATACCATGAATTTTGTCATCTTTGCCGATAACAATAGCATTCGAGCGGGTAAAACAGGCTACATTCCAGTTAAAAATTGCTGCCTCAATCTCTTCCTGGGTGGGTTTTCTCTTTGAAACAACATCAACGGATTCTGGCGAAGTAATTTTTGAGTCAAATCTCTTTTGAACCAAAAGACCACCTGCAACCCTTTTAAATTCCAGGGCATTATCCACAGCTCTCTCATCAAGAGCTCCCCCCATTTTTACTACTCTCAGGGACTTTCTTGAAGCTAAAACTTCGAGAGCTTCAGGTGTAAAATCAGGTGCATAAACAACTTCGATATTTCTTCCTTTCTCAACTATAATCTCTGCCAGCTTGTCAGTAATTTTATAATTAAAGATATCCACGCTTCCAAAATTAGAAAGCGAGTCGCAATCCCAGGCTTTTTTAAAGGTTTCCTCAGGAGACTCTCCCATTGCAACACCGCTCGGTATTTCATGCTTGATCAGCACGCAGATTAACCTGTTCTTGTAAATCTCTGTTAACTTCCTGGCAAGCCTCTGGCCTAAATCCATATCCCCTACGTTTATATAACCCAGCCCTTTTATTCCTTCTTGCAAAATTTCCATGGTCGCCATGTTGGGACCGGATGCTCCTTCTTCACCATAAAAAGCTGCAGGATAGCCTGGATTCTCTCCGTATCTCATGGACTGTTTTTTCCTAAATTGTTTGTCTCCAAAATGGAGGACTTCGGGAAATTCCTCTTTGACCTTAGCCCTGTATTGTTGTCGGCTTTCTTTTCCTGTTTTTTCCATCTTATTTTCCCATCCTTTCATGCTTGTTTATTATGTATATTTCAAATTTACCTGAATTCACATCACTTGAGAAAACACAGGCCACGGCCACTCTAAAGTCTTTCTTGCCCTGCTCAGGTTCCAGAGCATTATAAACTGCCTCTGCCATGGCATCCGCCTTCCCCTCTTCAATCTCTAGATCGACCGGCTCTTCTGAGAAGGAAGGCAAAGGATCTCTGTTCTCTCCAGCATAAGTTGTTATCATCTTACCCTTTCCTGCTTCCAAAGGAATTTTATAAATATTCTTTATTGAGGACCCGTCCGGACCTCTTCTTATTATGCTTAGAGCTGGCGTTTTTTGCGGCAAAATGCAGCCACTTATCCTCGGAGTAAAGATGGGTGAATCTGGCTCATAATCCCAATTGTGAAGCGCCAATTCTAAAATTTCTGCCGGATCCCTTCCTTCACCAAGGGAGGCTTTTATATCTATTGTCTGCTTCCCGTTACTTATAACAATCCCTCTATAGAAGAACATAGCTGGGTAGACAAGGAGATCTCTATTTCCCTTCTTTAAAACTTCCTCATCTGTAGGTTTTGCCCAAATACCATCATTTTCCAGCTCCAATTTTCTCGCCTGGCTGGAAGGAGATCTTCCTGTAATGGCATATATGACAACATCTTTTTCCCCTGATTTATCTTTTCCCAAAATTATGACCCGGCCAGGATATTCTCTTTTAGATAAACTCTTTAGACCTTTGTTCATTTTATTAAATATTAACTTCTTTTTAGATATCATAGGATATATCAAAGTATAAACACAGGCAACTTTTTATTAAAAAAGTTGCCTCTCGCCTTTTCCTTGTTTTCGTACAACAATTCAGTTAGAATTTTCCCTATCATTTAAAAGAGGTTGTTATGAAAAAAAAAGACTCCCCCATAAAGGCTTATAAAAATTTGGACTTTTTAAATTCTTCAGATGCCCGCACCTTGAGAATTTTAAGCGAATATTTAGAGCCTTTAAACAGGTTGAATAAATTAAAAATCAACAACACCGTGCTATTTTTTGGTGCTACAATGGCCGATCCAAATGAGAAAGGTTCCCCTTTAGAAAAGTATTACTGGGAAGCTGAAGACCTTGCTTACGACCTGGCTAAATGGGCAATAAAATTGAAGCCCGGAGGCAAGAATTTTGTCATCTGCACAGGCGGAGGGCCCGGTATTATGGAAGCTGCAAACCGAGGAGCAGCCCGGGCAGATGGAAAATCTATCGGCATGAATATTTCCATTCCCACACAGCAACAATTCCTCAATCCTTTTGTATCTCCCGAGCTTTCCTTTGAGTTCCATTATTTTTTCATGCGAAAATTTTGGTTGATCTACATGGCAAAGGCAGTAATTGCTTTCCCTGGAGGTTATGGCACTTTAGACGAGGTTTTTGAAGTGCTCACCCTGATTCAGACAAATAAAATTAACAGAGATCATATCGTTATACTCCTCTACGGAGAAGAATACTGGCGAAAAATCATAAATTTCGAGGCTCTTTTAAAATACAAAAGCATCGCACCTGAAGACCTTAAGCTATTCTCTTACTGCTCAAATCCAAAAGAAGCTTTTTCTTTTTTGAAAGAAAAATTGATCAAACATCTGATATAGAGACGGCTCTATTTATTTTCAAAAAAAATCCAGAAATTTAGAAAATAAGATTTGACTAAATATTAACTATTATGATTAACTCTTTAAAAGGAAAAAAGTATAATTAACAAAACAAGCTATAGAGACGACTGCAGGAATTGTTAATTTTTTTGAGGGAAGGAAGGGTATTGACTGAAATTTTTCTTTTTTAAGAGAAATTTGTAATGTTTAGATCCCTATTTAAAGAAAAAAGGCTCCTCTATATTCTCGCTTCAATTATTCTTCTAACGTCGTGCGCAGGGATGCAGTATTTTCCTTCCGGAAACGAGCAGAAAGGCATTGCTTCATGGTATGGCACTGACTTTCATGGAAAAACCACTTCCAATAAAGAAATCTATAATATGCATGCTATGACTGCTGCCCATAAAACTCTCCCTTTCGGAACATATGTCAGGGTTACAAATCTGAACAGTGGAAAATCAGTCATCGTCCGCATCAATGATCGTGGACCGTTTGTAAAAGGACGGATCATTGACCTTTCTTATGCTGCAGCAAAGAAGCTGGGCATAAGTGAAACAGGGGTAGCTCCTGTTAAGATTAAAGTCCTTAGGAAATTTTCCCCAAAAAAATCCTCCCAGAAATATTCTGTCCAGGTTGGAGCTTTTGCCTCCAAAAAGAATGCAAGAAGCCTTCAGTGGAAACTTCAAAAGAGATACAACAATGTCTACATCAAAAAGCATAAAACTCCTTCTCAAACTCTTTACAGGGTGAGAATCAGGGCCAGTAGTATGAAATCAGCTCAAAAAATCGCAGAAAAACTTTCAAAAATGGGCTACAAGGCAAATGTTTTGGAAGAATATTAAATCCTATTTCTTTCTCTTAAAGAGATAAGCAGAAGGCACCCTCTTATTCTCTTTCCCATCATGTACAGCATATCTTGAACCGCTCCACATTGTAGCACCTCCATATTCTCCTTTTTTATTGATGGCATAAAAGCTAAGTCCAAATCTGGGAAGTCCTTCCTCATTTAAGAGACGAGGGAGCAGCTTTGATTTATTTGCGATTCTTTCTAAAGTTTTAAGGCATGCCTCTTCTGGAGAAGAGCCTCTGCTCATAAAGTTGACAACCTGGAAGCTCCCACAGTTAAGGATATTGGCTTCTCCTCTTCCGGTTGAACCTGCTGCGCCAACGTCGTTATCGACGTAGAGGCCGGCACCGATAATGGGCGAATCCCCTACTCTGCCCGGAATTTTAAAGAAAAATCCGCTGGTTGTAGTTACTCCCGCAAGATCACCATTGGCATCTATAGCAATACAATTAATGGTTCCATGGAAGTCAAAGAATGAGGCAAACTCTCGGTCTGCTTCTTCAGGTTTAGGAGGAAACCAAAAATCCCTGTCTGAAAGCCTTTCTTTGCGCCGAAGCCAGGCTTCTCTTGCTCTATCCGTAAGAAGGTTTTCCTCTTTAAAGCCATGCGCCTTGGCAAATCTCAATGCTCCTCTCCCGACAAGAAGCACATGGTCAGTTCTTTCCATGACAATCTTAGCAACTTTGGATGGATTTTTTATATTTCTCAAACTTGCAACTGCCCCACCGTTATGGGTTGGACCGTGCATAACTGAGGAATCAAGTTCAACAACCCCATCCTCATTAGGAAGACCTCCATAGCCCACTGACCTGTCATTGGGATCATTTTCAACAATATTAACTCCTGCTATAACAGCATCCAAGGGATCCTTTCCTTGCCTGAGAAGTTCCATGCCTTTTTCTGTGGCTCTTAAGCCATTTCCGCTGGCTACCACACGCATTTTCCCTTTTTCTTCAGCTCCTCTTGCCATATTTTTTCTTCCTGTTAGTACAGCGGCCGCACCTATCCCAATTCCTGTTTTTAAAAAATTCCTTCTCGACAATTTATTTTTCATGATGCCTCCTTCTAATATATCTCTAACTTTTTATTAAATTACTTAATTTATTCATGAGAATCAATACATTTATTCTGGACAATAAGATTAACTCCACAGCCACAAGAAAGTGTTCGGGGGTGGATGAAGCGACCTTTAAAGATTTAGCCTCCCTGAATCGCGCTTTGAGGGAACCCGACAGAGTCGGGCGGTGAGTATGTATAAGCTCAGGCCAAAAGTTTGCCACTTTTTCTCAAATTGACAAAATGTGGGATGTTTAGTATAAATCCATTTCTTTCCTGAAGTATGAAAAAAAAAGTTCTTTTCTCCGCTTCCATCTTTCATGCCCTAAATGATGCAGCCTCTGTCACTGTCCCAATGGTCTTTCCCCTTCTTTACAGTCAACAGTTTATTATCAAGAAATATTTTCATATCGGCATATTATGCAACCTGGGTCTCCTTGTCACTTTTCTCTTTCATATCATTCTTGTTAATGTCTCTAATAAATTTGAATACAAACATATGATTCTCGTCAGCTATCTGGGGATCTGTCTCTCTCTTGTGTTGATGACATTTTCTTCTGCTTTTACTTCTTTCCTATTAATTTATCTTGCCATGAGAGTGTTCAATAGCTTTTACCATTCTATCGGAGTTGCTTGGGTCTCAAAAACTCATCCCAGTCAGGGAATCGACTTTGCCATGGGAATCCAAAGCGGCTCAGGAAACCTAGGTGTTTTTGTGGCTTTTATTACTTCAGGTTATCTGGCTCAGACTCTTGGCTGGGAGATACCTCTTTTTGTATGGGCGGCGGCGGGCTTTCTTTTAGGTTCAATAAGCTTTATGGCTGTGAGAAAAACTTCCACAAGAAGCACAGAAATACATAAGCCAACTTTCTCTTCCTGGATAGAAACAATGAAGAATATTCAGCTCTATATCCCTGCTTTTATTTTTGGAGGAGCATGCTGGGGAACAACTGTCTTTTATGCCCCATCCTTACTCAACCATAAGTTCAAGACTCCTTTGGGACAAACCGGCCTTTATCTTGCTCTCTGGATTGGAATTGGAGCAGTCATGACTTATCTTTTCGGATTTTTGAGCCGAAGATTTGGGCGACTGAAAATCTTACTATGTGCGTTTACCGGTGCAACTTTATTTCTTTATCTGCTGTGGATAGCTCCTGTTAAGGAACTAGCTCTGGTAAGCCTGCTCTTCTTTGGGACTTTTCTCTTTCTTATATTTCCGTGTTTCCAGTCCTTTGTTGGAAATGAAGTCCCGGCCAAAAACCTAAATCAAGCTTTCAGCCTATCCGCTAATGTCCAGATGCTAACAGGGGCAGTAGTTGCACTCATCGCCGGATTTCTCTCAGATAAGTTCGGTATTAATTCCCCTTTTCTTTTTCTTGGAATGCTCGGGACAATAATAACGATATTTTATTTACTCAAAAGTCCTTTGATAGCCCAGAAATTATCCAACACTCAGTAATTCCCAAATCTTTTCTAATAAAATTTACGATTCTTTCAGCTTGATGACTTCACCTGGGAGTTTTCCTGTCCACTTCCATTTATCTAAAGCGAACTTTCCATTTATTAGCAAATATTTAACTCCTGTACTGTATACATGAGGATTAGAAATAGAAGTCTCTGTTTTAATATTATTAAGGTCAAGAACAACAATATCAGCTTTATATCCTTCCTTTATCCAACCCCTGTCTTCCCAGTTCATTATTTGGGCTGGGAGCGAAGTCTGAGAGCGGATTACATGAGAAATGGATATAGCTTTTCTTTCCAGGGCATATTTTTTTATCTTATGAAGAAATGTCGAATAAGAACGGACATGAATCAGCCCTATTCCATAAAAAGGTGCTGTCCCATCACTTCCTGTGCCAACGTAGTCTTTTTTCATAATGTACTCGATATCCTCTTCACACATCCGAAATGGAATACACTTGGCTCCCATTAGTTCCAGTTCTATAGCTGTCTCTTCAATAGATTTTCTTTTTTTGGCTGCAACTTGTTTCAACGACTTTCCTTCAAGGTCCTTCTCAACACAAATAGCAATTATGAAGTTTTCCGCGCCTACTGTATTCTCTAAGTATGTTCTGATTTGTTCTCGGATTTTCTGTGCCTCTTCCGGGTCTTTCATCTGCTCTATAAACAGCATCCTCTCCCTCGCATTTCCAGGTCCTCGAAAATTTCCCATGTAGATTAAACTCCGGGCAACACGTCTTACAAGTCTCTCCCGGGGAAGCTTTTCGAGAAACTGCTGGTGGTGTTCAGACAGAGGAATATAAGGGGTAACTTATAGATAAAGCTCAATCAGCTGCGCATCTCTGAGGTGGTCAAAAATTGCTTCAATATCCGAAGAAGTCAATCCTCCATTATCCCCACTTCCCCTCCAGGCAGAACCTGGGATAAGACTTACATAAGGATAGCCGTTTGAGAATTGATAGGGATACTGGTCTGCTGTAATCTGAATGCCCCTTGCTTGTGCTTCTTCGATAATAGCACAGGCTTCTTTAACAAGGCCCCAATTTGGCTTTTCCATAACCTTAAAATGAGAAATATGGACTGGAGCACCTGATTTTTCTGAAATTTCCACAGCCTCTTTTACAGCATCAAGGAGTTTATCTCTTTCATCGCGTGAATGAGTGTGATATATTCCGCCGTATGGGGCAATGACTTTTACCAATTCAATGACTTCGTCTGTCTTCCCATAGGATCCCGGCAAATAAATCAAACCCGTTGAAAGACCATGAGCCCCTTGCTCCATTGCTTCCTGGACCAGGGCCTTCATTTCTCCCAGCTCTTCTTGTGTAGGTTCTCTGTCTTCCATCCCGAGTACTATCTGACGTACTGTTCCATGCCCCACAAGCAAGGCAGTATTAGGGCCGATACCTTCTTCTGACCAGCGATTCATTTGGTCTTCTGCCTTCTCAAAAATGGGCCAGGCGCTTGAGCCGCACTGGCCGACTATAATGGATGTAACACCCTGCTTTAGATAATTAAGACACGCTCTGTTTTCAGGAAAATACATTCCTCCATCCACATGAGTATGAAGATCTATAAAACCGGGAGTTACATGAAGTCCTTTGGCATTGATCATTCTTGCTGCTGTTCCTTTAATCGATTTTGCCACCTTAACGATTATCCCATCTTTAATTGCCACATCAACTTTAACAGCAGGCTTCAGAGAACCGTCAAAGACTTTTCCGTTCTTTATAAGTACGTCGTAGTCAGGAACATCCTCTGTTTGAGCCGAACTGTTAAGCCCGGTCAAACAAAAAATGCTTATTAAGAAGAAAATGCCAAAATAAAAAATCTTGCTTTTCATAAAACCTCCTCTTTTTATCTAGAAATATTCAAATTATGAATTATCTTTTCTCTAATTTTTTGAGGAGCTCTGTTTGTTCAAAATATTTATATGAATCCCCTTCATAATGAGCAAAGTAGTTTAACAAAAAAAATAATAATGGTCTACCAGTCTTAAACATGAACTAAAATTCAGGTCAAAGTTTTAAATCAAAAGCTTATAATTGCCAGGAATCCGTAAGTTGACAACAAATCACTGAGAGAAGAGCAACAAGCTGGATTGAGTCCTATACACTGTTTTTTCTTGATTTTTTTCGAATCGAATTAAATTAAAAAATTTATGGATAATTTTTTTTAAAATCTTTAAAGTGTCTCTAAAGATAAGACGATGAAAAAAGGAATTCAAAGTATATTTTCTGAAGTCGCGGAAACGTACGAGCTTGTTAATCATGTTTTAACTTTTGGTCTGGATATTCTATGGCGAAAAAAAGCAGCACATATAGCATCCAAAGCGGGCGGAAAATTATGGATGGATGTCTGCAGCGGAACTGGAGAAATGGCCTTCAATCTTTCCCGTCAGGCAGGTGAAAAAATTAATGTTATTTCTGTCGACTTCTGCCATCCAATGTTTGTGAAAGCAAAAAAAAAGAAGAAGAGAGCCAATATTCATTTTACCCTGTCAGAAGCAAGCTCTCTGCCTTTTCCTGATGAAACTTTTGACCTTGTGACGATTTCTTTTGCTACCCGGAATATTAATCCCAACAAAGATACACTGAGTAATCACTTAAAAGAATTTTATCGCGTTCTTAAACCCGAAGGACGCTTTGTAAATCTTGAGACAAGCCAGCCTTCAGTTAAAATAATTCGAAAGCTCTTCCACTTTTACATCAAATTAGCTGTAAAACATATCGGATTTTTGTTATCAGGCTCCAAGGCCGGGTACAAGTACCTGTCATTCACAATTCCCAGGTTTTATTCTCCTGGGGAATTCTCCTCAATACTCCACAACGCAGGATATTCCCGCGTGACTTGTCACCCTCTTTTTTTTGGCATCTCTGCAATCCACACAGCAAAAAAATAATTATTAATGTTCTAAGAACTCAGTAAAACATCGTTTTTATTTTTTCATAAACCTTGTTCCACTCATCCTGATTCTCCGGCTCATAATACTTTAGAGGAAATGAACGGGCCACGAGTTCCCGTCCTTCTTTTATCCCATTTAATTCTTTTTTTGTTATTGCTTGAACCAGGATATTGCCAACCGCAGTGGCCTCAACAGGACCTGCAATTACAGGTATTCCTGTTGCATTTGCGCTGAACTGGTTTAACAATTCGTTCTGCGAACCACCCCCAACTATATGGATCGTTTCAATTGGCTTTGTGGACATCGACTTAATTCTGTCTATAATAAAACGATATTTTAAGGCTAAACTTTCAAAGATACATCGAATAAAATCTCCTTTTTTTTCAGGAACTGGTTGGTTTGTTTTTTTGCAGAATTTAATAATAGCTTCAGGCATATCCGGTGGATTTAAAAACATCTGGTCATCTACGTTTATAATGTTTTTAAACGCCATTGCACCGGTAGCCAGATTCTTTAGCTTTTTATAGCTTAAAGGCTCTCCGTTCTGTTCCCAGCTTTTCAGACATCTTTGCAGCAGCCATAATCCCATGGTATTGCGTAAAAATCGTATTTTCCCGTTAACTCCACCCTCATTGGTAAAATTATATTTTAATGATTTTTCATTTATGATTGGTTCGTCAACTTCAATCCCCAGTAAAGACCAGGTTCCTGAACTCAAATAGGCCCAGTTCACGGATTGTGCTGGTACAGAAGCTACAGCACTGGCCGTATCATGGCAGGCCGGAGCAATCACGTCCACAGGTTTTACACCCGTTTCTCTGGCAATATCTGGCAAAAGTTGTCCTATCACAGTACCTGGCTGTATTACTGGCGCCATTATGTTTATTGGCAGGTGAAGTTTATTAAAAATTTCTTTTTCCCAGCCCACTTTTTCTGCATTGAGCAGTTGTGACGTGGATGCTATCGTGTATTCTGAATATTTTTGCCCACTTAATAGAAAGTTAAAAAGATCTGGCATAAATAAAAGCGTCTCACTGACATCCAAGAGTGGACTTTGTGACTCGACCAGACTTAAAAGTTGAAAAATCGAATTAAACGGCATAAATTGAATACCCGTATAAGAATAAATGTCCTCTTTTGGCATTAACTTAAAAGCTTTATTTATCATTCCTTCTGTTCTTGAATCCCGATAGGCATAAGGATTTCCTAAAATCTGATTGTCCCTGCCTACCAATCCAAAATCCACTCCCCATGTATTAATCCCTATACCTAGGAATTCTTTATGACCCTTTGCAGCTGCAGAAGTTAAACCCTTTTTTAGTTCATTAAATAGATAGGAAATGTCCCATTGAATATGCCCGGATATGTTAAGCTGTAGATTCGAAAAGCGATGGATTTCCTCAAGTTTAATTTTTTTACTATCCAGAATTCCCAGAATCGCCCGCCCACTTTCAGCACCAAAATCAAAAGCTAAAAACTTTGCTTTAGACATAGTATCTCTCTATTATTATTTCTACACAGGCTAGATTATTATTTTAGTTCGTAAATTAAGAGTCTTTTCCACAGCATTTTTTATATTTCTGGCCGCTGCCGCATGGACAGGGATCATTGCGCCCAATTTTATTACTGGCTGTAAGGCTTGGTTCCCTACCCATTTGTTTTTTACCGGCCAAGTTCTGCTGGCCTTTCCACTCCTCAGCCATTTTGCTCATTTGAGCATCTGAATGGCTAAAAAACATTTTATAAGATGTACAGAGATAGTTCATACTCTTCTCTTGCGGATTATTCTGACGATCTTTTGTGCAGCCTCCCCAGCAATAACGCAACCAGCGGCATTCTTTGCAATCCCTGGGAAGTGCTGCTTTTTTCTGACCAAATTTTTTCTGATGCTCAGAATTCAGCATAAAGATCAATTTATCTTCCATCACATTTCCAAGTTTCCATCCAGGCTCAACAAAAAAATCACAGGAATAGACATTTCCGTTATATTCCACAACAACGTAAACCCCACAGCTTTTACCCAAAGTGCAATCCGGTGCAGGCAATTCCACATAATTGTAAAAAACTGAATCAAAATAGCGAATTGATGTAGTCGGCACATTTTCCACAAAATCAGCTTTCCACAAATCGAACAATTTGCAGAGAAATTCTCCATATTTCTCAGGGGAAACTGAAAAGAATGCAGTTTGTGATGGGTCTTTTGGGTCTTTTTCAACACAGGGTATAAACTGCATATAATTCAGACCAATCGACTTTAAAAAGGCATATATCTCTTCCGGAAATTTTACCGAATAATCATTCAATACAGTCAGAGCGTTAACTTCCACGTCCGAATCCAACAGAAGTTTAGCCCGATCAACAACCTGGGACCAGGACCCTTTACCGTTTCGCAGCAGCCGGTAACGATCATGAATATGTTCAGGCCCATCCAGAGATAATCCAACTAAAAAACTATATGTGCTTAGAAATTTTGCCCAACGCTTTTCTATCAAAATACCGTTGGTCTGAAGTCCGTTCCCCACTGAATGTCCGCTGCCATAAGACTTCTGAAACTCTATAACTTTCTCAAAAAACGGAATGCTCATCAAAGTAGGCTCTCCCCCCTGCCAGCCAAAGGAAACTTGTTGTTCTCCCTGCGACATGACCTGTTTGATCATTTCCTCCAGAATATTTTCACTCATACGATGGGTTCTAGACTCAGAAAATAACTCTGCTTTTTCCAGATAAAAACAATAGGCACAGCCCATATTGCAATCAGGCCCAGCAGGCTTCACCAGGATTGAATTAAGTTTTTTTTGCAAAGATGGCCTATTAGAAAGCATTTTTATTTCTGCTTCTTTTTTGTATTTATCAAACTGGGATCATAGTCACGGTTCTCTCTTGGCAGTTTAGCGTTTGTGTTTTTGAGCCAGGCTGTTAACTCAGCATTCAGTTCCATTAATTTTTCTGGCTTCTGTTCTGATAAGTCTTGTTTTTCACTTAAATCCTCTTTTAAATTAAACAATTCGAACGGCTTTCCCTCATACCGCTTGATCAACTTCCATTTGCCTTTACGGATAATGCTGTATGGCACAATTTTCCCCCTATAGTGGGGAAAATGCCAGAAGATTGCCTCACGCTTAAGCGAGCCTGTTTTCTTTAACACTGGCAGGAGGCTTTCACCATCAATGACCCTGTCACTGGGAAATTTTAATCTGGTTAGTTCACAAATAGTCGGAAAAAAATCAACGCTCGTAACCGGAACATCACAGATTGAACCGGCTTCAACCACCCCAGGCCAGCGAGCAATCTGCGGCACACGGATGCCTCCCTCGTATGGATAACCTTTACCTGAACGGAGTGGAGCATTATCTGTTGAATAATCCTGCAGGCCTCCATTATCAGAGGTAAAAATAACTACAGTGCGGTCGCTCAAATCCAACTCATCCAGCACTTCCATAATCTGACCCACCGCCTCGTCAACACTCTCTATCATTGCAGCATAAGTTGTGTTCATCTGTCTGGCAATGTTTTTATTCTTATACCTGGCAATAATCTCTTTTTTCGCCTCTAGAGGTGTATGTACCGCATAATGGCACATATTAAGGAAGAAAGGCCTGTCCCTAAATTCCCTGATAAAGCTGACAGCTGCCTCACTTTCGCGGTCAGTAAGATACTCGCCTTTCTTTCTGGGAAGAAGCGCCGGGATACTTGGCCTCCGTTCGTTCAGATAGTAAGGATCAAAGTAAGTTGGCGGCTGACCTATTTCGCCTCCGCCAATGTTTATATCAAAACCCTGTTTATCCGGAAACCATGGCTCGTATCCAAGATGCCATTTGCCGATATGGCAGGTCGAATAGCCTGCCCCTTTAAGCATTTCTGCAATTGTAACTTCATCAAGCTCCATCCAGTAAGGATTTGGCGGGCAGAGGAGTTTTCTATTTTTACCTCCAACATATTCTGTTGGATTTTTCCCTTCTTCTAAGGCAATTTCCCCCTGGTTGTCCAGGTGGTGGATCCAGTCCGTCACACCTATTCGCGCTGGGTAGCGCCCTGTCATTATTGAAACACGCGTGGGAGAGCATACTGCGCATGAAGAATAAGCGTTTGTAAATTTCATTCCCTGTGAAGCCAGCCGATCAATATTCGTTGTCTTGTAATAGCGGCTCCCAAAACAGGAAAGGTCCCTCCAGCCCAGGTCATCAACATTAATCAATATGAAGTTCAGTTTTTTAAATCTCTTGAATACTCCACAGGAAAGCAGTGTGCCGGAACCGACCAGCACGGCTGTGCCCAGGCTTGTTGTTCTTAAAAAATCACGGCGTTTCACTTTTATGTTCTCCTATAAATTGCTAGTTACCCTGAATTATTCATAAAAACTGCCGATGCCATCATTCATTCCCAATTATATCAATTCATTAGAATGATCTCTCATTAGTCTTAGAACATCACTCTTTTTTTAAATTCATGTATATCAATCATCGGCATTTTCTACTCTTCGAGCGAGCCGATCTCACCAGATTGCCGCGTCGCTTCGCTCCTCGCAACGACGTCTGCTTCGTTGCAGGGCATTCGCGGTGGAAAACCACCGCTTCATACCCTGCCGCCTCGTAATGATAGCACAATTTGTGAGATTGCCGCGTCGCTTCGCTCCTCGCAACGACGTCTGCGGTAACCTCGACTCGTGAATAATCCAGGTTAATTATTAAGATTCTACTCCATATTGTGCGAGTAAAACATGTCTCGGGAAATAATAAGAAAATATTCGTGGATGGACAAAGCGACTTTTGAAGATCTAGGCCTTCCGATATTCATGGTTTTCTCTTTTTTCGTATTAACGGGAAGAGTTCTGACTCAGTCCTGGCGTTCCTCATAATATCTGTTATCCTTGCGGCCACTTCAGGATTTTCCTCTGCAACATTAAGCTGCTCTCCAATATCTTTCTTAAGATAAAAAAGTTCAATATTACTTTCGACGCCATGAGACACAGCCTTCCAATCGCCCAGGCGTACAGCCTGTCTCCCCTTGTACTCCCAGTAGAGATAATCATGTTTTTTCTGCTCCTCAGGCCGGCCCAATAATGTAGGCAGCAGGGAAATACCATCAATATCATCTGGGATATCTATGTCTAATAATTCAGTAAAGGTGGGAAGAAAATCCCAGAAAGCAGATATAAGATTGCTTTCACTGCCAGGTTTTATCTTTCCCGGCCAGCGTGCAACCATAGGAACACGGATACCTCCTTCATAAAGAGTAGTTTTAAGCCCACGAAGAGGGCCTGCACTTTTAAAAAACTCTGAGTCTGTTCCTCCGTTAAATGTGGGGCCATTGTCGCTTGAAAAAACAACAAGAGTGTTTTCTTCAATTCCCAGTTTTTTAAGAAGGGCCATAATTCTGCCTATCTCCCGGTCCATGCGTGTGATCATAGCCGCATAGCCAGCTCTTGGTGCAGGGTGCGGCAAATAGCCTTTCTCGCCTCTATAAGGGACTTCAGGAAAAACTCCCTCATATTCCTTGAGAGAATCCTCCGGGACCTGAATTGATACATGGGGAACAGGGAACGGCAAATAAAGAAAAAAAGATTTTTCCTTATTGTTTTTTATAAAAGTTAGGGCTTCCTCAACCATCAAATCCATAGAATACTGTTTTCCTGAATATTCCTCAAAGGAAGCCTTATCATAAGGATCTCTATCTTCTGGTAGTTTCTGATGTGGATAGAAATATTCATTTCCTTCAAGTATATGCTTCTTGTTATTTCTCCATAAATGAGTTGGATAATAGTTATGAGCAATTCGCTGGCAGAGATAACCGTACCAGTGGTCAAAACCCTGCTTGTTCGGATCCCCTGAGTTTCCAGGGCCGCCAAGTCCCCACTTTCCTATAGCTCCTGTTATATAGCCTGTTTTCTGCAGTAGGGTTCCTATAGTGACAGTTCCTTGTTGTAAAGGACGCTGGCCTTCCAGATCAGGATCCCTCCAGACATCTCCTCTTTCACCCATCTCATCATTATCGCGAATATAAGAGTGTCCTGTGTGTTTTCCTGTCATAAGCACACAGCGTGATGGAGCACATACAGGACTCCCGGAATAAAGCTGTGTAAATTTAATACCCTGAGCTGCCAGTCTATTTATGTTTGGGGTCCTGATCTTTTCCTGACCATAGCAGCCCAGCTCTCCATAGCCGAGGTCATCGGCAAGTATAAAAATGATATTGGGTCGCTGATGGGTTTTTTTACTGCATAACTCGAACTGTGTTACAGCAATGCCAACAGTTCCCAAACCTACAGTTTTTAGAAAATTCCGACGATTAAATTTTGTGCTCATTTTACTCCCCTTAAAACTTCACTTCGAGTTTTATCCTTTTATCAGGCTTAATAGATCGTATGCCCTGTAATGTTTTCATTTTTGTTGTACCCGGCTCACCAATCTTAACAGTGTACATTCCCTCCTTAAAAACCTTTGGCCGGAATGAAGCCCCTTTGATACGTAAAGTATAAACAACTTCATTATCTGCTTCACTTATAACTTGAACCACCGGATCCGCTATTCCGCTAATCTTGAGATTCGGAAGATACGCTACAGCTTTTTGACCGTAATTATCCTCCAACTTAACTGTTTTTGGCCAGCCCGGATACTGTCCGCCTGTTTTGGAATAAGATGGATTTACATAACGCGGCCAGCATTCCATGGTAATGGTGCGCTCTTTTTTGTTAAACCGGACAATGCCATATCCTGGCATGCTATCATGCAGAGCTGCAGGCTGTTTCCCAGTAGACTTTCCAGGATTAGCCGCAGCCCAGACCGTTATGTGATTTCCCAACCCGTCCAGAAATTCACCTGTGTAATTTGGCATTCCTTCTTTTTGATTTCTTCCAGGCTTTAGTGGAAGCCAGGTCCTTGGATAAAAATTGGCAATTGATGGAACACATAACGACCAACCGGCATCATTCCAGTTTTCTATACCGTAGTGGATGATTGTAGCTAAATGCTGATCACCTGATATATGAGTGGCAAATGCTTTACGAAATATCTGCAGTGCTTTATTTCTTGCGGTCTGCGGCCATCCATTGGAATCATAATCTACTACAAGGCGTTTCTGCTCTGCGCCATGGAGGCTTGTTGCATTGGCAAAGACTGTTTGAGAGAGGACAACCTTCATATCTGTTTTTCGCCAGTCGCCAGCCCAGTCTTCGAGGAATTTCAGCTGGCGTTCGCCTAACAGTTTTGCACCCGGCACATCGGCTGTATTGGGATTAAAATATGGATCAATAACGTGGTCGGGCCTGCCACTTTTTGTTGCGGGGGCGAGTCCTGCCGGACCCGACTTAAACTTGCGGTCTTCAATAACTGCAAAGCTTATCCGACCGTAGTTCATATCACAATAATAGACTTTTATCCCCTGCTCTATAGGTGTAGGATCATAAGGATCAGGTAAATGGTTGGTTTGGGTTCTCTGCACCATATTGACCCAATCCGGAGGCATGATATAACCTCCACGGTTATCTCTGTCTGTCTTGCGTCCCCCAGCTCCCCATAAATTTCCTTGATAAACATCGTGGTCATCGGGAATAGTAACACAAGGGATGTCTTTGGTCATATCACGAAACGCCCAGCACCAGAGATACCATTTATACAGGTAATCAAGGTAAGCTTTCTCTAAGGGAGATTTCTGCGCAACAGTCGGGCTGGCTCCTTCATAAACCTGGTCACCGGAAAAAAATAGAACATCCGGCCTGTGTTTAGCCACTCGTTCTGTAAGGTCCTTGTGTGGGAACCACATTCTGTCTGTCCATGGAAATTCTCCGCTATCAGCTCCTCTCCAGCCATGTCGTCCAATATTATGATTCCCCGTAAATGCCGCAACAACAATCTCTTCTTTATCCACCGGGTCACGC
Organism: Candidatus Aminicenantota bacterium; assembly: GCA_016783445.1. Lineage (GTDB taxonomy): Bacteria > Acidobacteriota > Aminicenantia > Aminicenantales > Aminicenantaceae > JADHWO01. The sequence continues at coordinate 931 of JADHWO010000048.1, read as the reverse complement.
CTGATTTTACCTGACCAGATGTACTCTTTTGTTGAACTGTTTGACTTGTGGAGATTACATATCACACGATAAGGCGTATCCCTGCTCGAATCCCAATTCTTTATACAAAACAATGCTGTATAGCCTGGCACAATAATTTTTGTTGTTGCTGCCAACTTCCAGATCCCATCTTTTTGAATTTCAAGTGTTACTGACTGCAAATCCACTTTTCCAATCGGCATCATTTGTGCTGTCATTTTTAAGACGTTTTGACTCAACGTGTATTGAGTGCTCAAGACTGGCCCACAATGGCGTTCTGCATGTACTTCAATCTTGCTGCCAGCGACCTTCCAGTTCTGAAACCAAAATCTGTTATTATTCTCATTCGAACCAGGATGAGATACCAAAGCCAGATTACTTACCAACCGTTCAGGCTCAACACTGTCAAGTTTTAGACTTCTGAGTATCTCTCCAGTCTCTGGATTAATTGCTTTTAATACAAGTGTATACTTTATACCTGAGGGTTCAACTAACATCTCTAACTGAACGGACTTAAAAACACCGGTTCCTTCTTGCCGCTGAATCAGCTCATTGTTCGCAAAATCTCTTATGAACAAACTTCCGGCACTGTTTATCCCGGCAAAAAGACCGGCACCAGAGCCATAACTGTGATGAATCAATGCTGCAGCTCTATAATCCATCCCATTGCCTGCACCAATCAAAAAGCCTGTTTGAGCATCTGGCGTTACTTCATCCGATTTATCAATCAAGCCAGTGAGGACACTCATTCTCAGACTTCCTCTCTTTGTACTCAATTTTCGTGTTAGAAGGTGTACTGTCCGCATGGGTTTTCGGCTTGAACCTTCCACACACTCCAGCCTGCCATTTGCTACTTGCCAGTCCTGAAGACGGTTCGCCCAGTATTCAGGCCCTACCCATATCTGTTCTATAT
>JADHWO010000012.1 GCA_016783445.1 Candidatus Aminicenantota bacterium | reverse complement strand
CAGTGATATTTTAATCCTTTATATCATCCGCTTATTTATACAAAGAAAAAATAAATGTTGTATTGATACTGGCCGCATTCTTCTTCTTTCCGGTAACTGCCCTCACGACAGGATCAACTGATAAACGCTGAGAATCATTAACATCCTCATATCCTGCCAGCCGGATGTATCCAGAAATTTATTGCGTCGCCCTAACATCATATCCGTTAAAGTTGACTCAAAGATAAGATTAAGATATACAAATGAATGACTAAATAAATTAGGAGCCATAATATAAATAAGGAGCCAAAATGGTTGAAAAAACTTTAGCCATAATTAAACCTGACGCCATAAAAAAGAAAGTTATGGGCAAAATTTTACAGCGAATTGAGGAGGAAGAGTTCTTAATATCCGGTCTGAAGATGCTTCACCTAACCAAGGAAGAAGCACAGGGTTTTTATATAGTCCACAAGGACAAGCATTTTTACGACCCCCTGACAGACTTCATGTCTTCGGGAGAAATCGTCATTTTGGTTCTGGAAGGGGAAGACGCCATATCCCACTGGCGCAAAGTGATGGGAGCTACAGACCCTGCCATGGCTGAATCCGGTACCCTGCGCCAGATGTTCGGCTCCTCGGTGGAGCAAAATTCTGTACACGGCTCTGACGGCCCTGAGACCGCAGAGTGGGAAATCGACTACTTCTACAAGGAAAAAAAAGAAGAAGAGTAGCACCGGTATTCTCATATATACGGAGAAAAATCTTCCCTTAATATTTTATCAATATTTATGAATATAGCTGAAATCTTCGGCCTCTTTCTCCTGCCATTTGCTATTATCCTTCTTTCTCTTGGCCCTCTACCTCTTCTTTAAGGAAGAAGGAGAGTAGCCCGGATGGAGCCAGCTGCCCAGGTTACAGTCCAGGCTGAACCTTTAGCCATCTTCTCTTTCGTCCTTTATCTTCTCGCTGCCATCTCAGGTGTTGTCCGTTTAAGTATTATTTGATACTAATAATGTATTTCACGGTTGGTATGTTTTCTTTTATAATAATACAAATGGCTAATAGTGAATTTATATGCACTTTTTATTGACGGTACTAGTTTCTTTCCTATAATGTTTTTAATGTAGAAGTTGAAAGGGCGTAGATTTAGCAAAAATGAGTAGTAATCTGAGTTAAACAAAAAAGCAAATTCCTATCGTTAGAGCGGAGAATACGGCAATGGGCAATCCATCCTTTATATTTATTTTTCAAAAGAAAGGTCCCAAATAGGAAAAAAGATAGAGTAACAGGAGATATATAATGCGCAAATATCATCATGTGGGAATTCCAACAACAATCTCAAGAGAAAATGAAGCCTATTTAGAGGAATTCAAGATGTATGTTTCTGGTTACGAGTCAAGTCCTTACGGAGTGGAGTGGATGCGCTTCGAGCCGGATTCCCTTTTACCCGAGCTTATTAAGACAATCCCCCATGTTGCATTCGAGGTCGATGACCTGGAAAAAGAAATTCAGAACAAGGAGGAATCCCTCCCAACAGCCCGTCTGATGGCATTATCGTGGCGTTCATCGCAGACAACGGTGCTCCCATCGAATTCATCCAAATCGAAAAAACTACTGAATGACCTTCTTCTCCATTTCTTTTGAGAAGAGAACGGTTTCTGGGAAATCGCAGGAGATCCTTTTTAAAATCATTTTTCTTCTTCTTGGGCCTCCATCCACAACAATTAGACGCATCATAATTTACCATCTTGTGCCTGCCTTTTTTATCTCGACTCTGCTGACTGTGATTATAAGCACTTTGACCACTCCACCAGAGGAAGCAGAGGAAGAATTAAAGTCTATTGCCGCAAAATACCGCCAATAATAAAAAAACCTTTCAATTTTTCCCGCCCCTGAACGACTAAATATACGCCGTGTCGAAGTGTATCAAAACTCGAGGGAGATGAGAAGTTGAAGCCTGTCAACACAAGATATTTGACAGGTGGAGGTATATTACCACAATATGATGTATAAGTGCATGCTAAATTGTTTTTTATGAATAACTTACGTGAAAAAAATGCTTGACATTTTAAAGTTTATAATTAAAATTTATGGGGCACATTGGATTGGAAGGAGAAATGAGGGATTCAGATTGTTACGTTGTTTTAAATCCTTACTATTATCTTCTCTAAATGTGCACCAAATTTAAAGGAGGTATTATGCGTAAAAAAACATTTTTAAGGGCTGTAGCGCTCTTGGCATGTGTTGCCATCCTCAGTCTCTCTGTTCCCAACACCTTTGCCGGTGTCAAAGCCCAGAAAGGATTTGACCTCAAACTCCTGCTCAAAAAACCTGCTCAGATTATCTATGCTATTTTCCCGTTCCTGGCACCCTCAGCGGATGCCAACCAGAACACCGCTCCTGATAACAAACCCGTCAAGAACAATTCCATCTCAAGCACCAAAGCCAAGATCACCGGAACATTGAATTCAGTGAAGAACCCTGACGAAGATTAACTTTCTATATCACTCGAATAAATTTATTAACTCAAAAAAAACAAATTAACAGGAAATAAGTTAAGTATTTATTAAAGCGGGGAATAAATATTTATCTATTGTAGTGTATTTCTATAGTTCTTTTATCTGATTGTTATAAAGATTACAGCTCAAATAAAATCAACTTTCAGGAAAGAGAAGATTTTTCCTGAAAGTTGATTTCTATCTAACAAATCTGTCATAATCTTATCTCTGAAAAGAAGCATAACCTATTCAAATCAATTTAGATTGAACAAAGTGAAACATCAGAAAAAGATTTATCTCCTTTTTTTTATTTGTCTTTTTTTTGTATTATTTCTTTTTAACCTGAACATTTTTTCTTTTTATAAATCTGATCTTACACAAGAATATGCCCGGCTATTCACACAGGCAAAAAAACTACAGGAAGATGGTGAATTCGAAAAATCAATAAGATTTTTCGAAAAATCCTTAAATATTGCCAGAAAAATCCCCTCCGAAACAAAAGAATGTGATTCACTCATTAAGCTGGGAATTGCGTACTGGAACATCGGCGAGGTTAAAGAATCTTCGGAATACTATAAACTCACATTGAAGCTTGCTCAAAAGCTAAATCTAAAAAACCTTGAAGAAAAAAGCAATAAAGCACTTAAAATTTACAAATCATATAATGAGGGTAAAAATTTTCGTCGCCTTAATGAATTCCAAAAATCAATAGAAAGCTTTCAGCAAGCCATCAATATATCTAAAGAAATCGAGAGTAAAGAGCACGAGCTCAAATGTCTCCGTCAAATGAGTTTTAATTATGAGAACTTAAACAAATTAAAGGAATTTTATTCGCTGAATGAAAAAGCACTTAAAATTGCTCAAAGTTTAAACCACAGGATTGAAGAAGGAAGGTGTTTAACCAATATAGGAAATTATTATCTGAAATTGGATAATTACTCTGAAGCTCTTAATTACCTCGAGCAAGCTTTAATCATCGCACAAGTTCTAAGAAAAAAAATCGAGGAGTCTGTTTGCTTGAGCAGTATCGGGATTATTTACGAGAATATAGGAAACTATGAAAAAGCTCTGGATTATTTAAAAAAAGCTCTCGAAATAGACAAGCAGTTAGGTAAAGATATTTTTATTGCCATGGATTTAAATAATATAGGAGCAACGTTCCGGACCAAAGGCCTTATTTCTAAAAATAATCAAGATTTCCTTAAAGCACTGGATAATTTTTACGAATGCCTTAAATTAACAAGAAAAACCGGATACAAAAGAGCAGAAGTTGAGGTTTTGAATAACATAGGTACTGTCCATACAGATTTAGAAAACTACCACAAAGCCCTGGAATACTTCCAATCGGGTTATAAACTTGCAGAAGAGATTAAAGATGTTATATCAACAGGCATGATTTTGAATAACATTGGTATTGTGAACTTCTATCTTGGAGATTATGAAAAATCCACAGAATACTACGAGAGGGCAATAAACCTGGCTGTTGACATTGGAGGGGAAAAGATTCTCTGGGAAGCCTACCTTGAAAGAGCTAAAGCTTTTGAAAAACAAGATAAATTTAGCGAGGCTATAGAAAGTTATAAAGAATCTATTAAGACTATTGAAAACATCCGCTCACGAATCAAGTTGGAGGAACTCAAGGCTAGCTATCTTGCAGCAGATAAGAGAATCGAGCCTTATCATAACCTTATCCATCTCCTCGTGAAGCTCTATTTATCTAACACGGGAAACACTTATGGCCTCGAGGCTTTTAATTACTTAGAAAGAGCAAAGGCCCGTGCTTTTCTGGACAGCTTAGAACTCTCTCAGGTCGATATCACACAAGGTGTTGACGCTGAACTCCTGAACCATGAAAAAGAACTGATGAAGGACATCTCAAACATCTACACAAGACTATTAGCGGAAGAACTTTCCCGGGAAAAGAAAGAAGCCATTCACGAAGAGCTTAAAAATAACGAGGATAAACTGGAATCTCTTAAAAGAGAGATGCGGATAAAAAGCCCCGCCTACGCAGATCTGAGATATCCTGAAATTATATCTCTTGTTGAAACTCAGAAAAAACTTCTTAACACAAAAACCGCTTTTTTTGCATATTCTATAAGCGAGGAAAATTCTTATGCTTTTGTCATCACCAGGAAAGACTTAAGAATATTTCCTATCCCCCCCAGAGACATAATCCAAAAACAAGTCACGGATTACCTTAAGGTCATAAATGATAAGGAAAATCAAAATTTCGAATCCGGCCATGAGCTCTTCAAAATACTTGTTCTTCCAGGCCTGGACAAGAAAATAAAAACCATTATCTTCATCCCGGACGATATTCTTCACTTTCTTCCATTCGAGACTCTTATCACTCATAAAGAAAAAAGAAACTGGCTGATCAACAATTATAAGATTGCTTATGCCCCGTCAATTTCTTCCCTCAGCGAGATAATCCGTCATAAAAAGTTGAGCAGAACAAAACCTCAAATGGATATTTTAGCTTTTGGCGACCCTCATTTCGGACAACTGGAAAAAGAAGAGAATGGAGAGGACATCTTTCAAGAATTCTTCTCTTCTTCTTACTTTAATTTTTTCAGACTGAAATACAGCGGGCTTGAAATCGACAAAATCAGCGATCTTTTTAAAAAATCAAATACCTTCCAGAGAGAATTGGCCACTGAAGAACAATTAAAAGAGCACAGACTCAGAGATTACAAAATCATACATTTTGCAACTCACAGCATTTTAGATGATAAAAAACCAGCCCGGTCATCTATAGTACTCACTCTGGATGAAGACCCCACTGAAGACGGTTTTCTCCAGATGAGAGAAATTTATAACCTGAAATTAAATTCCGATCTGGTTACTCTCTCATCCTGCCAGACAGGGCTCGGCCGGTTTACCCGGGGAGAAGGTATTGAAGGAATAAACAGAGCCTTTTTTTATGCAGGCACATCCTCTGTGCTCATGAGCTTATGGGCTGTAAATGACGAGGCAAGTTATCAGCTTATGGAAAGATTTTATTTCCATCTTCGCTCTTCTGAATCAATCATGAGTGCTTTACGCAAAGCCAAGCTCGAAATGATAAACTCGGGCATATTATCCCACCCTTATTACTGGGCAGGATTCGTAATATCGGGAAAGGCAGATGAAATTATCTTCTCAAGTCCAATTAAAAAGCTATTTATATTCGGAATTTTCCTATTACTGGCAGTAATTACTTTAATTGTTTTAAGAAATATCAGGAAAAGAACTTAAATATCTTCCTGAAAACCATCCACCCATTATCCTACCGGGTCAGCCACGATTGGTTTTTCATTGTAAAGGCGGCGTAAGGAACAATCCACCAAAGGCAAAAGGCAGTGATAAAAGCATAAGGTATACCATAAAGAAAAGCTAAGCTTCTATTTGTCCGAAGATAATAAAGAGAAAGGAGAAAGGAAATAATGACAAGAAAAGCCATATGACGGAGGAAAAAAATAGGATTGACAGAGAAAGAATAAACGAGTATGCCTGTAAAAAAAATATGGAAAGGATGGAGGATATTCAAAAAGATAAAATCAAATATAGGAATAATGCGGTTTTTTGTCCTGTACTTTGAAAACATGAATTTAGCGAAAAGAATGGACTCCCGGATGTAGCTCCGTGTCCAGCGAAGATACATCATGCTCATCTGAGTGACTTTTGTAGGAACTTTTGTATAAACAAGGGCATTGGACTGGAATCTTGTCAGGTAGCCTGCTTTGAGGATTTGAGTTGTAAGGGCTCTATCTTCCCCGTAAGTGCAGGGTACTTTAAGAAATTTCTGGTTGATCCAGCTGTGAATGAACTTTTTTAGGATAGTTTTTCTGTATGCTGTAAGAGCCCCGGGACAGCAAAAAACAGCTCCATAGACACTCTGGTATGCCCGGCCGAAATTAAAGGAGATTGAATAACGGATAGAAAGCATCCTTGTAAGGAAATTCTCCTTTTCGTTTAAAACCGCAACTCTCCCTGCAACAGCACCTGTTCTCTCATCCTTAATCAAAGGAATAACAAGATTCCTGATAGCAGTCCTCCCAATTTTGCTATCAGTGTCAACAGTAACAATGATTTCTCCTCTTGATTTTCTCAAAGCCACATAGAGAGCCTTCCTCTTCCCTAAATTGTTTTCAAAATTGATAACCTTGAGCCGGTCTCCGTACCTCTGCTTTGCTCTCATCATGTAATACAAAGTTAAATCAGTTGATCCGTCGTTGATACAGATAACCTCAAGTTTGTCCTGAGGATATTTAGTAGTAAAAATCGAGTTGATCGATTTCTCTATAAGCTCCTCTTCATTCAGGGCCGGCATTATCACAGTAACGGATGGCCATTCAACCTCCTCTCCCGCCTCTATTGTCTGAGGTTTGTAGCGAAACCAGAGAATTGTCCGGAAGACTATGCCTGTCGCTATTATTATTGCAGAAATCACCAATGGGTATGTTGAGATTCTAAGAAATGGATTGCTGCCAAGAAATTCAATCCATAATTGGAAAATACACAACTTAATAGCAACTACCACTATTAAGACACTGGTCAGTATTATGAAGAAAATAAGAATGGGATCTGTACTTTCTTTAAAAGAAGGGATGTAAAACAGGGAATCCTTTGGCTGGGTTTCTAAGTCAATATCGTCAAATGTTTTTTCCCACATTTCATTGGTCACAAAGTCAATTATAAACCACAAAATGGAAAGCAGGCATCTTCCTCAGGGGGGATATTATTAAATAAATAATAGGAAGTCAAGTAGATAACAGTAGATATGCTAAATTTGAATGGCTATTTCTCAGCTTCTAATTCAAAATAAACATTATTATAGTTCATGCTGAATCATTCCTATTCATTTTTATCCGATAATTAAGGATAATGTTTTAATTTTGCCCAAATATCACACTTAAAATTTCCCTCCTGAACAGAGTTAATGTCAAACGCACAAGGTCATAAAGTGTAGTAATCCTAATTTAAGAATCAAGTAATATTTCAAATCTAGAATAACACCTGTTAGTTAATAATCCCTCCCTAAGATAAAGTGAGGTAAAAATTATTTCTTTTGTAATAAGAATCTATAATAATAAGAGTTGCTATAATAAATAATTTCTTCTTACGCAGCCAGCCATTTGATGCTTTTCAAGTAAGCGATAGAATTGACGTCTGCTTTTTCCTATCTTTATTGCGGCCTTAGTCTTATTCCAACGACATGTCTCTAAAGTTCTTCTTAATAGCTCTTGAGTTACCTTTACACCTTTATTATTTGATACTAATTCATTCTCAAGCTCGATGTCATTTTCAGTTAATATATTTCCTTCCGAAAGAATACAAGCTCTCTCAATGATATTTTCTAATTCTCTTATATTCCCCGGGAAATCATATGCCATTAATTTATTTTGTGCCCACTGATTTATCTGTTTTCGAGGTTCTCCTCCCTTTCTCTCTTTCCTAAGTATACAATTTACTAACAAAGGAATATCTTCTTTCCTTTCTCTTAAAGGAGGAATGGAAAATGTAATTACATTAATTCTATAATATAAATCTTTGCGAAACTGTCCCATTTTCACTTCCTCCTGAAAATTCTTGTTAGTAGCAAAAATAAATCTAGCATATATTTTTCTAGTAACCGTATCACCTATTCTCCGCAACTCTCTTTTTTCAATTATTCTCAACATTTTAGCCTGAAGATGTAAAGAAAGATCCCCTATTTCATCAAAAAAAACCGTCCCATTTTTTGCCACCTCAAGAAGTCCCAATTTATCATTGATAGCTCCTGTAAATGAACCCCGTCGATATCCAAAAAGCTCAGCTTCAAACAGATCTTCAGGGATATTTGTGCAATTGATAGGAATAAATGGATTATTACTCCTATCACTAAATTCATGTACTTTTTTCGCTGTTAGATCTTTTCCTGTTCCTGTTTCCCCCAAAATTAAAACATTTTTATCACTTTTAGCCGCTTTATGAATAAAGCTTAGCTTTTCTTTGATAATTAAGCTTTTTCCTACAATTTCAGAATCACCAGAAATTAAACCATTCATCAAAGAATGGTCCGATTTAATACCATCGATTTCATATATTTCTTCATAATATATGAACGAAATGAATTAATAAATTTCTCATTCAAAAATCATGAAGTATTCTCTATTCGATTTTAAAACACTCAAAGTGAGAAAATCGTCTCAAAAATAACTCTATAATATTAAAGACTAATTGCTCATAAAAAAAACCGGTGCTATAATTCACAAACAATAATGAAAAAGGAAGAAGAAAAAATAAAAGAATTTGAAGCCATTTTAAACAAGTTTTCTAGCTTTGCAAAAGCCAATATTCAAAAATTCAATGTTCAAAAAAATGGAATCGATCCGGATGACATATTACAAGAAGTCAAAATAAAAATATGGAAAATATTAAATGATGAGAAAAAGATAAAAAATTATGCGTCTTATATAAGAAAGATTGTAAATTCTTCTGTAATCGATCAAATAAGAAAACTTAGACGAGAAAAAGGAATCTTTTTTTATGAAAAACATAGATGGATTTCTGAGCATAAAAGGAATTATATAACTGACATTTCATGTGATATCAACATCAAAGAGATCATAGTTCAAGCTATAGATTCACTTATTGAATCCCGCCGTAAAGTTGTTAAATTGTTTTTATTAAACATGACGATAGAGGAGATTGCTAATTTTCTTAAATGGAGCAAAGACAAAACAAGAAATTTGCTATACCGTGGCTTGTCTGATCTAAAAATGAAATTGAGAGAAAATGGAATTGAATATAAAAATTAGGAATAAAGAGCTACGAAATCTATATAAGGCTTATATCATGGAGAATGCGCCTCCATCACGAAAAAATTGTCCTCCTGTTAAGAAAATTATAAATTCTTTTGAATCAAAAATTCATGAAAAACAAAAAACGAAAATTATAAACCATATTGCAAATTGTTTCTACTGTAGTCAAGAATTTGAATTCATCCTTGAAACTCTGAGACACGAAAAGAGATTAAATAAAGAAATTTACAATATACTTGAATTTAGAAGTGACAGGACATATATAAAAAAAAGAATAAAAAAATATATCTCGAATTTGAAAAAAATACAAAAAATATTTTTCCCTAAATTCATTTGGAGATATGCGCTGTTGCTCCTTGGGATTGTCATTATAACTTCTTCTATCATTATCTTTCAGATTTCAGAAAAAAGAGAGTATCGTGGAACAAACCTTCAGAAAATTAATTTAATTGAGCCGATAAATGGAAAATATTCAAAAATATTTTTAGCATTCAAATGGAACGAATATAAGGATTCATACTATTATATACTTGAATTATTTGATGAAACTCTATTTCCAATCTGGAAAAGCGACAAAATTTTATCAAATCATATTGTCCTTCCGTATAAAATAGCCAAAAAATTAGGCAAAAATAAGACATACTACTGGATGATTACAGCTTTCCTATTTGATGGGGAAAAAATCGAATCGGATATAGAAGAATTTACAGTAAAAGATTAAAAAGTCAGGCTAGTTTATTCAAAATTTTGAGTAAAACCAGAATCTCCGCTCAAAACAAAAGGCGCCCAATAGAATGGATGGCAAAACTTCGAATTTATCATTTTTAACTTGGCCAAACGCAACGCTTTAGCTTTATTATTTCCACAAGAAAGATAATGGTAAAACAAACTCATAAACTCTGAAGTAGACTCATCATTTATTTTCCAAAGTGTTAAAACGACTGATTTCGCCCCAACATAAAAGAAAATGCGCGGAAGGCCTAAGATACCTTCTCCATTTTCTAGCTTGCCCCTTCCTGTCTGACAGGCAGAAAGGACAACTAAATCGGCTTTTAATCTAAGATTAAAAATCTCTCTAACCTGAAGAAATCCATCTTCTTGTGAATCTCCATCTAAGGATAAAACTAGAGCCGATCTGAAGGGGTGTTCCTCATCTAGAAATCCATGGCAGGCGAAGTGAATAATCTGATAATCCTTAAGAAATATCTTTTTTATTGTCTCTTCTTTCGCTTCTTCTTCAAGATAAACATCTCTTCTCTTTTTTGGAAAATACCTTGAAATCTTTAAAATTTCTCTTTCACTATAAGGTAAGGGAGAAATATCATATCCTTGACTTAAATATGACTCACTTAAAATTTCTATATATGTCTTATACTTTAATCCTTTTAATGAAGTTTTTATAGTATAAGAAGGATTTCCAAATGCTAATAAGCTTTTTGGATTTTTATTGTTAGTTTTCTTCTTCGATAAAAATAACAAAATTGAAGAGGAAGGCACATAAGAAATATTATAATTCTTTATTAAATAATCATTTTTCCAAACTTTGTTGTGATTATGAAGTATAAGCGTTTCAAAAGGAAGATAATAGAGCACTCCATCAGGAATAATAATCAAATTTTCAATATAATTGGGAATATTCTCGACAGAAAAAAGAAGTTCCTGGGATATACGGCATGCAGCAAGACTTCCTCTAAATTTCCCTTTTGGAGAATCTGACAGTATCTTCAAATAGGCCTTTATTGATTTTTCAATTCTATCTCTTGAAGGTAAAGGATATACTACCATTTCATTTTTTGTAATGAAAAATACTACTGACTGGTTCTCACATAGAAAATATTCTATTAAAACAGTTTTTCCATCCAATAATTTCTGAACTTGTTCAACTTGACATGGAACAGGTGAAACTAAGTCAGCAACCTCAGGAATTTCTACCCTCATTTTGGATATTAATCTTATGTACTCATCCTCTACTTGTTGAAGTTCAATCAACAATCCTTCTTTTCTTTTCTTAGATAAATCTCCTTTGGAAAGCTCTTGATTAACCAAAGAAATTCGGCCTAATATTTCCTTTTCCTCTTTTTTTAGCTTAGGACTTAGTCTTTCCCTTATATCTACATTAGATTCTCCTAAGCTCTCTAAAAATGCTCTGGCTTTAGCTTTTTCAACTATGTGAAAAATTTCTTTATCGTAGTTATTTGCAGTACTATCTGTACTTACTCGGTAGAGAAGATTTATTAGTAACTCATAGACTTTTATTTTATCTCTTGCAAAACCCGCTTTGTAAGTATCTAACGAAATTTGGCTCCTTATATGGTCAATAATGTCAATGGCTTTTTTATAACATTTCACAGCCTGAGAAAATTCATTCCTTTTTTCTTGGCACTGGCCAAGTCCAAAATATGCTTCCCAGAGAATTTGCCTAGCACCAACCCTGTTGGCAAACTCTATGGCTCTTTGGAATGATTTTATTGCTTCCTCATAATTACCTTGACATAAGTGTACTATTCCCATATTTCCCAAAATCATTCCTATAGCCTCTAAATCCTGAATCTCTCTTCCCTTTTTATATCCCAATTGTAAGTATTTCAAAGCATTATGATACTTTTCTAAATCTATATGGATAGTTCCAATATTATTTAAAGCTTGAACCTCTGTTTTTTTAAAAATATCTATTTCTGCTTTTCTAATACTTGCCTTTTTTGCTAGCCGGAGACACTTGTTAAAATAGTCCAGCGCTTTATAGAAGTCCTTATCATTTCTGAAAATTATACCCTTTGTCCGAAACATAGTTCCTATGTTATTCAAATCTATCGATATATTAACACTGTCTCCTAACTGCTGATCTATTGTGAGGGCTCTTTTAAGATTTTCCAACGCTTTATCATAATTTCCTAGTTTCTCATAAATAATTCCACTATTAGTCAAACAAGCTGATTCAATCTTCTTATTTTTAAATTTTTGTGCTATTATAAATGCTTTGTCATAATAATTAAGAGCTTTAGAATAATCATCCAACTTCCAATAATAAAGGCCAATATTATATAAACAATTCCCTTGCTCTTCCCTATGATTTAAGCTTTGAGCAATTGTTAAAGCCAACTCATTCAAGGCATAATATTTTCTGAAATTGTTCAATTCCCAATATATAAGACTCATTGAGCGAAGACATCTAATCTCATGTTCCTTACTCGCTGATTTTCTACTTAACTCGATTGCCCTTTGAAAGATTTCTATTGATTTTTGGCGTTGGCCTTCGAAATGATATTGTTTCCCTTCTGAATACAATCTATATATTTCAAGAGCTCTCCAGCATTCCTTTTGCATTTCTTTTAAATTAGAGTTCTTTGCAAGAGATAAAGCTTTGCTGTATTTCTTTGAAGATTCATCAATTTGGCCTAAGTTCCAGCATAATTGTCCTAAATTAATCAGACATTTCACTTCCTCTTCTTTATTATTATCAAATCTCTTTACAAGATCTAAGGCCCGTTCAAATATATCAAAAGCTTGGTAAAAATTTCCTTCTTTTTTGTATAATTCTCCTGACTTAACGATTAATTTATATATCTGATGAAGATCGGATTTGTTTTCTGGGGTACTATTATATATATAAGAGGAAAATAAAGAGAAATTAATTAAAAAAAAATTGTGAGTTCCAAGAAAGATTTTTTTTGAAAAAATATCATTTTTTTTTACCAAGAATATACAAAGGAACTCTATCTATGTCAACTGAAAATAAAAATGTCGTTCCAAGTCTAAATTGTCGCTTTTTATTTTCTAATTTCATTTGAAATTTAACTTTCTTATAATGATTAGTGTTTCGTCAACTGAGTCCATCACAAGAGAAAAGATATTATGCTCTATCACTAATTTAGTCATCATGAGTGGTAAAAATATTACCAATTTTAAGTTGCGTACTACAATACTTTATGTTAGGAATTTACTCGATAATCTAGATTTAGTGTAACGTAAAGCTTTCATTGATTTTTATCCCTGAATTAACTAACATCGTAATCTCAATACATTCAAGGGGAAGGACGAATGAAGAGGACAGTTTTTCTCATTTCCATCATCTTAGTATTAAGCTTAATCCTTTTCTCTATTGAAAAAAGACCAAGGATAAGAGAATTTGGTATAACAACCGGAATACTTAAAACCCGGCAAATGGAATGCAATAACCGATGTCCAGGCAGTCAGAGTCGGGCATGTAACACTCAATAAAGGGAAGAAGATCCGTACAGGCGTAACAGCAATACTTCCCCATGAGGGGAATATCTTTAAGAAGAAGGTTCCTGCCGCAATTTACGTTGCCAACGGATACGGGAAACTGATGGGGTACACCCAGATGGGGGCAGGTCAATAGGATTGAAAAGAAATCCAGACAGAAAAACTTATTTTGCCCGGATATAAGCGGAAAATAAGTGGTTAAGTTAGTTTGGGTGAAAATATTTCGCCTAGGGAGTTTTTCCGTGCCTGGCTACAACGAAGGGGCGGGCTTCGGGCTCACGACGATAGAACACCCGCGGACGCTGCAGGCTCCTCTTTGCAAGCTTCAAAACGACCTCTTCTCCTTCTACAAACGCCAGATCCTTCCCCTGCCTGCGCGCCTGCTGCATCATCTCTATTTGCAGCTGTGGAACCCGGAGAGTGGTGTAGTCCAGCCACTCGCGCAACATAACCAGTCCATCTTTTGGATTCACATCCGCCAAGGGAGTACTTAATCCTTCTTTCACCAGGGCGTAGCTCAACAACCCATGACCAAACTGCACTGCCTCTAATGCGGCCTGATAACCCTGCGCTGCTGTCAGTATGTACATCCCCTTCTCATATGCCAGCTGCGCTAGCCCCTTGGAGTTCATCGGCCCACGGCGCCTTTCCTCGGCTTCGAGCGCCTGTCCAGAGTTGCAGGCGTCAATCACAAGCAACAGGCGGGATGCATCCACCGGCTCAAAAGCCTGCTCGAGTTCGATATCGGAGATGCTGTGCGCCAGGATGGTCTTGAGGCCGGGCTCATCCAGTTTCCTCCGTGAGCCTTGATAGCCCAGGTCGTGTGGAAAAAGGTAGAAGCGGGGTCCATTTGCAGTGCCGTGTCCAGAGAAATGAATAAAAACTACATCTTCGGGTTCGACGGGTTTGAGGCTTCTGAACACAGCCGGAGCCTCAGGCGGAATTTCTCCCATCTCTGACCCCGCCAGCCGTGCTAATGCTCCAAGGATGTTGGCTTTAGTAGCCTCCTGATTGAACAGGGGGATAACCTCAATGCACGCAAACTTGCCCAGAAGGGTTTGCTGGCGGCGCAGCTCCTCAGCAAAGGCTTTGGCATCGGCGACCGCATAACCCAGGTTGTAGTCGGAGTTGGAATACTGATCGACGCCAATTGCCAGGATGTAGGCGGTGCCGGCGCGCTTTAAACTATCTGCACCGGTTAAAACAAGTGTGGCGTCAGGACTCTTGATATTGTCCCGGTTGAAGGCGTAGGCGGTTAGGCGATTTTCTCCGCCAACAATGGGAATTGTGGCTTCAAGCGTGACGCGGCTGCCTTTACCTTCTAACACGTCTCCGCGCAAGACTTTTACAAGCGAACCGTTGCGGAACAACCGCAGGTCGCATGCGCCGCTGCCTGTCTGATTAATCTGATCAGCCGGCGCTTCTGATACATCAAGCTTTACCCTCACTGTGCGCGAAGAAATTCTCCCGGCAGGAGTTTGCCCGTCAGCCAGCAATAGTCTCACTTCAGGTTGTCTGCGGTCGAGCTGGGAAATGCTCCGTGGAGCCTCCGGCATATTACCGGCCAGAATGTCTGCGAGCAATCCCGGGTAATAGAACTCGTTGAAATAAATCTCGACTGAATCAACATTTAGATATCTGAGCGGATCGTTGTGCCAGCCGACTAACTTCCAGGCAGCAGGCGAGCCATCAAAAAAACCGTCGGGAGTTGTGACCAGCCAGTCTCTTTCCTCGCCAATTATTATAAGCGTTGCGAGCAGTTCCGCCGTCAAGGGAGCCCAAAGCCTGGCGCTTCCATCCTCACTGGAAGTAATCAGGAACCGGCCATCAGGTGACCATGTGACCCCGGTCACTCTGCCAGTATGACCTGCCAAAACCGCGACCTGCCGGCCGTTTGACCGGTCCCAAATTCTGGCTGCCCATCCGGCTGCACCCGCCAAATAACGGGTGTCTGGTGAGAAAGCAAGTGAAGATAAAAGTTGAGTATCCCATTGTAACGCGCCAACAAGTTGTTGGACAGAAGTAGCAATTATTTTCGTATCTTGAGTATCTCTTCTCAACTCGGAAATAAACTGGCGAGAAGTGACGTCCCATATTTTTGATCCTACTGCCAGAAAGCGTCCGTCGTTTGACCAAGCAACCCAGCGCGCGCTCACAAAGGGTTCGACAAGCCGGTTTCGGCGCAAGTCCCAGACCCCAGCAGCAATATTTGTGCCCCCGCGCGCCAGATATCTCCCATCAGGTGACCAAGCGAGGGAGCTGACGGTTACTTTGTCCTCATCGTCCCTCTGAGAATCCATTTCCGCAACAAGTCGACCGGTGGCAGCCTCCCACACTTTTGTTCCTGCTTCTCCTCTTTTTCTTGTACTCCCGGCTGTCGCCAGGTACCTGCCGTCCTGAGACCACAAAACTGAATAGACACTCTTTTGGCCTGCCCTCCATCTGCTGAGCAATTGGCCACGTTGCGGCTCCCATACTTCTATGAGTCCCTCCCCGTTTGTAGTCAGCACAGCCAGCTTATCCGCGCCAGGCGACCAGGCAAGAGAGCGGACATTGCTAACAGGTATGGGCTTTGAGAGAATGTCGGATGCAGCAGGTAATTTCCAAAACTCGGCAACACCGGAATCAAGACGTTTCGGAGTCTTGAACGCGGTAATCACCTGGCCGCTCGCCGCTTCCCAGACGCGAGCAGGACTTTCCACTCCTCCCATTGCTAATAGCTTTGCATCCGGTGACCATGATACCGCCCACTGGCCTCCCACCTGAGCTTTGAGTTCAGTAATCACCCTGCCGGTTTCAGGCTCCCATACCCTGGCCGTACGGTCTGCGCTTGCTGTCGCCAGATATTTGCCTTTAGGTGACCACGCCATGGAAAGAATCTCTTTCTTATGCCCCTCGAGTACTGCCGCCAGGTCCCAGCTTGGGACATGCCAGATGCAGGCTGTGGCATCCCTACTCCCTGTCGATAGATACTTCCCATCAGATGACCACCGGATAGACTCAATCGAGGTAGAATGGCCCTTCAGCTCCTTGAGAAAGGAAACGTCCAGACTTACCTGATTGTCAGAATGGCGCGGAACAATTTCCCATACTAATCCGGTAAATGAGCCTGCAGCCACATAATGTCCATCGGGAGACCAATCTACCGTTTTAATCCTGGAAGCATGCGCTGTTTGGAACAGGAGCCTTCCGGTATATGCCTCCCAAATCCTCAGATTATTATTGTTGCCTGCCGCCAGAAAGTTTCCCCGGGGAGACCAAGCGATGGGGTCCCAGCCCATAAAATGTCTCTCATAGTTCTCCAACCAGGCCACAGCTTGAGCAGTAGGCATTTCCCAGACAATAGAAGCAGTTACGAGGTAGTCCCCTTCTGGCGACCAGGCAATTGGGCCCTGGGCGCCCCGTGCCGCCTCCAATTCCACCTTAAGCTGCCAGCCCTGCGTTTTCCACAACAGGACTCCTCTGTTTGTCAGCACAGCAAGATACTTACCGTCAGGAGACCAGCCGACATCGTCAGCCGCTTGTGCCTGTTTCAGTTCGGCTACAAACCTGCCGCTATTTGTATCCCAAATTAGAGTCCTTTCTAAACCTGCCGCGGCAATGTATTTTCCGTCAGGAGACCAAACAAATGCTGTAAACGTTTCTGGTCTGAGGTCAGCCACAAGACGGCCGCCCCTGGCTTGCCAAACCTTTAAAGTGCCATCTCCTAATGTTGCGATATATTTTCCATCCGGTGACCAGGCGATACGCACAACAGAACCAACATGGCCTGTCTGGACAGCCAGTTCCGGCTTCCTTTGCTCAGCCGGTTCCTGTTTCTCCGCTGCGGAAAGATAAAGTACATGGAAAAAAAAGAAAACCAGCAGGAAAATTACTGCTGGTAAAAAATTAGGTCTTGAGGTGTGAAAAGAACCGGTTAGGAATGACCAGATGAGCTTGGATTTTTTCATTTTTCTGCGATACACCTACATTTCCTTTTTCCTTAAAACAAAGGCAATTATCTACTTCTCTAGTTCTTTTATCCTCTTCTTAGCCTTTTCAATATAAGAGGCATCCTTGGGGAGAGCATTCTGTATAAAAGTCTTATATGCCTCTAACGCTTCATTAATACGGCCTGCTTTTTCACAAGATAATGCTTTGTAGTATAAGGCGAGAGCGTACTTCGGATTTACCTGGAACGCCTTTGTGTAATCAGAGATGGCCTTGTCATACAGACCTTTATGATCATAGGCATCCCCCCGATTTATGTATAAACTTACATTGAAAGTCATCGGCTCTAATTCAATTGCCTTTGTGTAATCAGAAATAGCCTCGTCATACAGACCTTTATTATGATAGACAATCCCCCGATTGCTGTAGGCCTTCACATATTTCGGGTCTATTTCAATTGCCTTTGTGTAATCAGAGATGGCCTCGTCACAAAGACCTTTATGATCATAGGCAGTCCCTCGATAGAGATAAGCCTTTGCGTATTTGGGATCAATTTCAATTGCCTTGTTATAATCAGCGATAGCCTTGCCATAGAGGCGTTTTTTCCTGTATGAATGTCCCCGCTCAATATAAGCATCAGCATCCATTTCGGCTCTTGGCTCTTTAATAGGAGCCGGTGCTTTAACAGGTTTCTTTCGAACCCCCGACGATTTAATTGCAGCCGGTGCTCTAAATCCAGAACGCACAGGCCTCACGTAGGAGCTGCTGGGGATGAGGCGGTTCCCGAGCACGCAGCCGTCGTCGAAGGTGACAACCCACACCCGCAGCAAGCCCTTTCCACTAACCGTATCGCTTGTCCATATCAATATCTGTTTCGCTGAAAATTTTGGATCAATGTGCAGATCGCCATTCATCTTACTTCTCTCGATTAAAGAAGCTCCTTCCTCGAGAGTTGGCAACCTCCAGTCCGAATACCCCGCATAACCTCGGCGATTCAATTCGCTACCCCATTGCTTTGCTTTGTCAAATTTCATGGGTGCCTCTGAGCCAGACTGGTGCCACATCAATCCTGTCATATGGTCTAGGACTACCTCATCACCACGTATCGTTTTCACTTCATACTCGTTGGTAAAATCACCTCCCGGATTGCAATAATTCTTATTCACATCTTTCAGCTGCTTCGAAAAAAAGTTTTTCCGCTTGAGCATCTTGCCTAATTCATTTCCGCTTAGACTCCCTGCCTCAGATCTTAAGCTCACTTGTGCTCGAACAGGCTTCTTTCGAACCCCAGACGATTTAATTGCAGTTGTGCTTGACCTCTTCTCCAGTTCTTTTATCTTCTTTTTAGCTTCTTCAATGAAGGAAGCATACTTGTTGGGGGGAGTATTCTGAATAAAAGTCTTATATGCCTTTAGTGCTTTATTAACACGGCCTGTTTTTTCATAAGATAATGCTTTGTAGTAAAAGGCGAGAACGTACTTCGGGTTTATCCGGATCGTCTTGGTGAAATCAGCAATAGCCTGGTCATAGAGACCTTTATGACCATAGGCAACTCCCCGATTGCTGTAGGCCACCGCTAATTTCGGGTTTATTTCAATTAACTTTGTGAAATCAGCAATAGCCTGGTCATAGAGACCTTTATGACCATAGGCAAGTCCCCGACCGATGTAGGCATCCACATATTCATATTTCGGTTCTAGTTCAATTGCCT
The DNA here is from genome assembly GCA_016783445.1 of Candidatus Aminicenantota bacterium. GTDB lineage: Bacteria > Acidobacteriota > Aminicenantia > Aminicenantales > Aminicenantaceae > JADHWO01. The sequence continues at coordinate 31,869 of JADHWO010000012.1, read as the reverse complement.
TAGTAAAATCAGAGATGGCCCTATCATACAGACCTTTAGCATGATAGACATCCCCCCGAATTGCATAGCCTGTTGCATTCTTCGGGTCTAGTTCAATTGCCTTTGTGTAATCAGCGATGGCCTTGTCATACAGACCTTTATAATGATAGCCAGTCCCCCGAAAGTTATAAGCCCTTGAATTCTTCGGATCTATTTCAATTGCCTTGTTATAATCAGACATAGCCTTGTCATATAGACCTTTTGTAAAGTATGAAAATCCCCGGTCAGTATAAGCATCAGCATCCATTTCGGCTATTGGCTTTTTAATAGCAGCGGGTGCTTTAACAGGACTCTTTTGAACCCCCGATGATTTAATCTCGTATTTATCTGCTTCGATGTCATAATTTAATCGAACCTTATCACCTTCTTTATATCCTTTTTCGCGGGCCAGCTGCCGGTAATTCGCACCCAGGTCTTCGAATCTGGCAATGCACTCTAAGATTAACTTAGACTCCCCCGTATACTTATCTTTTTCCATCTTCCCTTGCTTGATCTCGAAGAGGGGGCCTGATCCTACCTTCGCCTTCGGGACAATAGATTGGTCTAAAAGAGTACGTCCGGTTTTGAACCAAACTGTATCTCCTTCTTTGTATCCCAGACTCCGTGCCTTCACTTTTTTCTTACTTTCTAATTTCTCGAAGCTCTTACTACTTCCGAACACAAAAGGTGGAGGCAAAATCTCATACTCTTTGGTGTCTTCTCGATAGATAAAAATCACCAAATCCTTTTTGTCATAACCCATTTTTTTGGCACGCTTTTGCTGATCCTTTGGCATAACAGAGTATTTGGCAATCACGCGGTAACTGGGAGACCCACCCGGCTCTTTTGGCGGAATAATCTCCAGGACATCGCCACTGAACTTAGTCTCCTTTTCTTTCGGGAGTACTCGATACTTCCATGTTACTGCATCCAGCCGCACCTCAACTGTATCCCCTTTTCTGAAACCAAGTTTCTTTGCTTGCGTTTGAAGCTCTTTGTAGAGTGCTTCGAACTTCAGCTGAATAGTATAATATCCCGTGCCGTCCTCCAGCGCCAGCCTAACCGTGACCTTAACGTCGTCGGTCATTTTCTGGACGATTTTCCCGGCTATTAGGCTTCTGACCTTTTCCCGCATTTGCCCAGGAGTCTTATACTCCGTGAGTGGGGGAAGAACGATGAGAGCCCCGCTGGAGTCCCTTTGCATCTCTACCATATCTCCTTCCTTATATCCCAGGCGTCGCGCCCGCTCCTGGTATTCGGCCGGGAGGTTTTCAAATTTGCTCCGAAAGACACTTTCCTGCTCGGCTTTCTGCTCCTGAAAGCTTGTTTCCATCCCTCCTGGAGTTTCTTCCACGAATTCTTTTTGGGCTGCCAGAAGAGAAGCCGGCAGACTTATAAAAACAATAGCAAATCCAACGTAAAGAATGATCCAATACCCTTTCTTAAATTTTCTCATGTTATACCCTCCTTTTTTATTTGCTTTGTTGCGGCAGCAATTGCCGATTCCATATGAACAGGAAATAGGCACCCAAGACATATCTGGTTGAAAGCATAAACAATATAAAAAAAAAAGTAAACACCCTCGATCGGATGAGAAACAACACAAAAAAACACATCACGATTACAGCCAAAAGCGCAAATACAGACGATCCCCTCACATCACGAATAGGTTTAGCCTGTCAGAGGGAGTTGAGTGTTAAAGCTTGAAAAATCAGTCCTGATACTTAATCATCTTTCATTGATTTTTCTCCCTGAATTAACTAACATCGTAATCTCAATACATCCAAGGGGAAGGACGAATGAAGAGGACAGTTTTTCTTATTTCCATCATCTTAGTATTAAGCTTAATCCTTTTCTCTCTTGAAGAAAGACCGCGGATACGAGAATTCGGAATAAAGACCGGAATATTAAAACCCGGCAAATGGAATGCCATAACCGATGTCCAGGGAGTAAGAGTAGGGCATGTAACACTCATCAAAGGGAAGAAGATCCGTACAGGCGTAACAGCAGTACTTCCCCATGATGGGAATATCTTTCAGGAGAAGGTTCCTGCCGCAATTTTCGTTGCCAACGGATACGGGAAACTGATGGGATACACCCAGATAGAGGAACTGGGAAATATGGAAACACCTGTTATTCTGACCAACACTTTGAGTGTCCCCACAGCAGCGGATGCTCTTATCGACTATACACTCTCTCTTCCCGGGAATGAAAGAGTGGGCTCTGTGAATGCGGTCGTGGGAGAGACAAACGACGGTTATCTTAACGATATCCGGGGAAGGCATGTCAAAAAAAAGCATGTTTTAGAAGCTATAAAGAAGGCAAAGTCAGGCGCTGTGGAGGAAGGTTCGGTGGGTGCAGGCACAGGAACAACCTGCTTCGGGTTTAAGGGAGGAATCGGGACATCATCGAGGAAGCTTCCTGAATCAAGAGGTGGGTACACAGTGGGAGTTCTTGTCCAGACAAATCACGGGGGGATTCTTCAGATAAACGGCTTTCCTGTGGGGATACGGCTTGGAAAATATTATATGAAAAGAGACATTGAGGACTTACCTGAAGGCTCATGTATGGTTGTGCTTGCGACTGACGCTCCTCTAAACAGCCGGAACCTGAAGCGGCTTGCCAAGCGCGCACTTCTCGGGATTGTGCGGACAGGAGGATTTTTCACAAACGGAAGCGGAGACTACTGCATTGCCTTCTCTACTGCCAGGGGATTAAGAATATCTAATAGAGGGGACTCGCCTACCCGGAAGATCGAAATCCTCAGGAACAGGGAGATGACTGCTCTTTTTCTGGCTGCGGTGGAAGCGGCTGAGGAAGCGATCCTTAATTCTATGTTTAAAGCGCAGGACATGGAGGGAAAAGACGGGCACAAGGTTGAGGCTCTTCCCCTTGATAAATTAAAAAAGATTATGGAAGAGGCTCCAAAAAGATGAAAAAAACAATAGGGATTCTTGGAGGCATGGGCCCTGAGGCAACCGCATATTTTTTTGAGCTTATAGTTAAAAACACAAAAGCGGAGAAAGACCAGGAGCACATTCATGTTGTTATAGAGAGTAATCCTGAAATCCCGCCGAGGACAGATGCAGTGCTTGAGCAGGGGGAGAGCCCTCTGCCGTACCTTATTGAGGGAGTCAGAACCCTGCGCGGGGCAGGCGTTGATTTTATCGTTATGCCATGTGTTACGGCTCATTACTACTACAATGAGATCGTGGCGCAGGAGAAGATCTCTTTCCTCAATCTTTTGAACGAGACGCTGCTATATGCTGTGAGGAAAATACCGGAATTAAAAATAGCAGGGCTTATATCAAGCACCGGGACATTAAAAGCAAAGCTCTTTCATGAAACTTTTGAGAAGGAAGGAATTGAGGTTATAAACCCAAATGACGAGGAGCAGGAGAAGGTCATGGAGGCGATTTTCGGGGCACAGGGGATAAAAGCAGGGTTTAGAACGGGGAGTTGCAAGGAAATAATTCATGGCGTGGCTGAAACACTTATCCGGAGGGGGGCAGAGGCTGTTATTGCAGGATGCACAGAGGTGCCGCTTGTTCTGAAAGAGGCGGATATATCCGTTCCCTTGATCGAGCCCCTGCAGATCCTCGCGGAAGCCAGCATCCTGATGGCAGGGTATGAGGTAAAGAGTTAGTTATTTTTACCTGAAGTAGGGCTCAAAACCAAGATTTATAACTTAGAGTAATAGTTTGGGGCTTTTTGATTAAGTTCTATTACTGCTGGAAAAGATAGAGGATGGCTTATAGTCTATTCTACCCATATTCCCCATATTAAACACAAAAATCGCTTAACAAGTTCACCCTAAGTTGATATGGGGAATATTTATTTCTGTTCGTATACGGACATAAATTGTTCGAGAGCGGACATAAATTGTTTTATAAGCTTAAAAAATCCCAAGAGAAAATATTGGCATATTTTTTGCATATTAGAATAAGGAATATAGGATAAGTTCTATTTGGAGGTCTACCCATGTGGATTCATCACATTAAAGTCACCATACGCAATATCATCCGACACAAAGGTTATGCATTTCTGAATATATTCGGCCTCGCTGCCGGCATGGTCTGCTGTATCCTTATCGGACTCTGGGTCCTGGATGAACTTAACTATGACCGCTTTCACAAAAATGCAACCTCGATCTGCCGGGTGGAATCCAACCAGAACTTCAGCGGCCGGACCCTTCACATCTACTGGACACCCCACCCGCTCGGACCGGCCCTCAAGGCTGAAATTCCAGAGATCGAAGACTCCACTCGAGCCGGGAACCTGGGTGCACAACTCATCCAGTACGAGGACAAGGCCTTCGAGGAGTACGCCATATGGTCTGTCGATCCCTCATTCCTCAAAATCTTTTCATTCCCGATGATCCAGGGGGATCCCGAGAACGCTCTATCTGGAACCTCATCCCTTGTGATGACAGAACGCCTGGCCACAAAGTTTTTCGGCGATGAAAACCCGGTTGGAAAAGTGATAAACATGGCCCAATCCGCCGATTTCATAGTCACTGGCGTTTTAAAGGACATCCCCACAAATTCCTCTCTCCAGTTCGATGTTCTCATCCCCTATAAGTATCTTGATTCTACCGGCAGGACAGATGACAATTTCACCAACAACCAGACTTACACCTGGGTCCAATTGCATTCCGGAGTCACAACAGAAGAGGTCAGCGCAAAGATCAGCGGGTTTATACACACGAAAGTCCCCCGAAGCTTGACGGTACTCGAACTTCTCCCTTTGACAAAGGTCCATCTGTACAGCTACTCCGGCTACGAAAAGAATCTAGCCGTCCAGTCCGTGTATCTGTTCTCGATTATCGCCATTTTTGTTCTTTTCATCGGCTGTATCAATTTCATGAACCTGTCCACCGCTTGTTCGGCAAACCGGGCCAAAGAGGTCGGTTTGAGGAAAGTCGTGGGCGCCTTCCGGTCACAACTCATCCGGCAGTTTTACGGTGAGTCTATTCTATTCGCTTTCATTGCCTTGGTGCTAGCCGTAGCCGCCGTTTCTGTTGTCCTCCAGGCTTTCGGTTCTATAGCCGGGAAGGAGATGTCCTGGAACGCAACAGGCGCCGGAGTGCTGGTGTTGGGGCTGGCCGGGATCGCCTTGTTGACAGGCCTAATCTCTGGAAGTTATCCTGCTCTTTTCCTTGCATCGTTCCAGCCCGTCAACACCCTCAAAGGAAAACTGAAATCGGGAACAGGAAACGCTGTTTTCCGGCGTACCCTCGTCGTGGTCCAGTTCGTTATTTCTGCTGCCCTCATCATCGGAACAGGCGTTGTCTCCAAACAAATGACATTCATCAAGAACAGAAATCTGGGGTGGAACAAGGAGCAAGTTGTTGCCATTCCCATCCGGTCGTACAGCCGGCCATCACTCGAAACCCTCAAAGCCGAGCTGGCTAATACACCCGGGATTTTAAGCGTAAGCGTTGCCAGTCAGAAACCCTCTTTCACCAGTTGGAGCTCCAGCGGATTCGATTGGGAAGGCAAAGACCCATCACTTAAGGTCGATGTGACCTACATGGGAGCGGACGATGGTTATTTGGATACCATGAGTATGACCATCGACCGGGGCCGCAATTTTTCGAAAGAATTCCCGACAGATAAAACAGAAGGTTTCCTGATAAACGAGGAACTGGCCGATCTCATGGGTCATGAAGACCCGATCGGGAAGTCCTTCTCGTTCTGGGATCAGAAAGGGAAAATCGTCGGTGTTATCAAAAGTTTCCATTTCCAGCCATTGAGAAGACAGATCGAGCCACTCGTTATCAAATGGGCGGAGTTGAACTGGACAAATTTTCTGTTCCTCCGGATCGCTCCGGAAGGTATTGCGGAAACCATAGGAACTGTTCAGGGGACTTGGAAAAATATTCTGCCGGATATTCCGTTCAGCTACCAGTTTTTGGATGAGGATTTTGCCAGGATGTACAGGTCCGAAGAGCAGACAGGGACACTGCTCAAAATCTTCACGGCTATGGCCATCCTGGTGGCCTGTCTTGGGCTTTTCGGGCTTGTCTCCTTTGCGGCCGAGCAGAGAACCAAAGAGATCGGAATCCGCAAGGTTCTGGGGGCTTCGGCTTCGGGGATCGTGACACTCATGTGCCGGGAATTCCTGATGCTTATCGGATTGGCCAACCTCATCGCCTGGCCTATCGCCTATTTTGCCGTCAACGACTGGTTGAACAATTTTGCCTACCGCACACAAATCCCCGCGGTTTTTTTCATCGGAGCGCTGGCTACCTCTTTGGCCATCGGACTGATGACCGTGATCTACAAGGCCATCCGTGCAGCCTCAGCCAATCCTGTGGATGCTCTGAAACACGAATAACACAAAAACTTCTTCCTATTCAGCTCCCCGCCATTATCAGTAACGCTTTGTTAGGTTTTGTTGTTATGTTCCACAGTTATGACTACATTTCCCTTCTTGTGCCCTTTTTCGACATACCTGTGAGCCTCGACAATTTGTTCCAACGGATAGCGTTTATCTATGACCGATTTTAATTTTCCCGCCTCAATAAGCTCTTTGAGGAAAGTTAAATCTTCAGTCTTTACGTCGCCCCCGGATCCGGAATCCCTTATAACGTTAAGATAGATTCCTGTCTTCTTTAGAGACTTTTTACCTCGTGAAGACGAAATCTTAGCTACTGCGTCAAAGATAACATCATAGGTCTCACCGCTTTGGGTAAAATCCTCTTTAGTGTAATCAATTACCTTATCGGCTCCCAGAGATTTCACCCACTCTAAATTCGTGGTGCTGCATACCCCGGTAACCTCTGCCCCAAAGTGCTTGGCAAGCTGTACCGTAAAAGTACCTACACTTCCAGAAGCTCCGTAGATAAGAACTTTTTGTCCGCTCTGGATATTTCCTTTTCTAAGAATACTCAATGCTGTAAGTCCCCCACCAGGAACGGCGGCGGCTTCCTCATAGGACATATTGACCGGTTTTATTGCCACCAACCCTTTTTTTGACACTGTCCCTTCTTCAGGTTTTTCAGGCAGACATTTGTACTCGGCATAAGCGCCAAAACCAAAACCGGCTAATGCAAAAACTTGGTCACCTTCCTTAAATAGTTTTACGTCTTTGCCTACTGATTCAATCTCCCCGGCTAATTCCATTCCTAGTATGCTTCTTTTTGGTTTTCTAAGACCTAAATATAATCGAAAGGGAATCATTTGCCAGAAAGGGACTTTGAAACTTCGAACTCTCACATCCCCTACGTGACAAGTTGTTGCATATATTCTTATTAGTACCTCATTGTCCTTGGCAGTAGGTTTTTCTACCTCTTTGAGCTGAAGAACATCCGGTGGACCGTATTTTGTGCATACAATCGCTTTCATAAGTATTCCTCCAAGATTGCGCGGCATATTGGTTGGGTGCAGCGCTTTGTTAGGTTTTTTTATTATGTTCCACAGTTATGACTACTTTACCTCGGGCGTGTCCTTCTCCAAAATACCGGAGAGCTTCAGGAACCTCACTTAACGGGTAACGTCTATCTATAACAGGTACTACTTTGCCGGCCTCAAAAAGCTCTTTCATAAAATCCAAACCCTTATTTGGTTTATGTGCCAGGATACCCATTTTCTTACTCCCTGTCATTGAAATCAATGGTCCCAGGAAGATAGTCTGGAAAATTCGAGCCGAGGAACCTCCGACCATGATATAAATTCCCTTGGGACTTAATGCACGCTTGTAATCGAAAATCGAATGATGTGCCGCAAAATCAAGAATAAAGTCATAACGCTGCTCATTTTTGGTGAAATCCTCTTGAGTGAAATCAATGACCTGGTCTGCACCAATCGAGCGCATCATATCCAATTTACTCGTGCTGTCCACGCCAGTCACTTCAGCCCCTAATGATTTGGCAATCTGCACTGCAAACGTACCCGCACCACCTCCCGCACCATTAATCAAAACCTTTTTTCCTGGCTGAATCTGTCTTTTATCGCGAAGACCCTGTAGGGCGAGGACTGCCGCTTGAGGTACGGCCGCTACTTCCTCGAATGTCATACTGGCCGGTTTTAACACCAATGCATTTTCACGAGCACATACATACTCAGCAAAACCGCCAAAACCACACCCAGATAGGTCCCCGAATACCTCATCGCCTGGCTGAAACTTCTTTACGTTTCTGCCAACCGCTTCAATCCGCCCCGCTATGTCACCTCCAATTGTCTTGATTTTTGGTTTTAGAAGCCCAAAAAACAGGCGGTTCATGAACGGCTTACCTCTCAGGAGACCCCAGTCCCAGTCATTTACAGATGCTGCATGAACTTTTATCAGTACTTCATTGTCCTTGGGAGTAGGTTTTTCTACCTCTTTTAATTCGAGAACATCGGGGGACCCATATTTTTGATATACAACTGCTTTCATTGTGTAGCTCCTTGTTAGGTTTTTTTATTATGTTCCACAGTTATGACTACATTTCCTGTTTTTTGTCCTGTTTCGACATACTTGTAAGCTTCGATAATTTCTTCCAGAGGGTAGTATCTATCGATTACTCCTTTAAACTTGCCTGCTTCAATAAGCTTTTTAAATAAAACAATATTTTCATCGCTGTGCTTAGGAATAGGAAACATGACTTTCTTGTTGCCAATTATCGGAGTAACGAGCGCCAGGATTGGATTTTGAGCCATATAACCCAACTCGGATGAAATATAAATCCCACCCGGCTTTAATAATGGTTTGCATCGTCTAAATGAACTTTTGCCCACTGCGTCAAAAACTGCATCATACATTTGGTCATCTTTTGTAAAGTCCTCTTTTGTATAATCAAGAACTTTATCGGCTCCCAGCGATTTCACTAATGCCACATTCTTGGTATTGCAAACTGCAGTAACATCTGCACCAAAATATTTCACGAGCTGGACTGCTGCTGAACCGATGGCACCCGTTGCGCCATTAATGAGGACTCTTTGCCCGCTCTGAAGATTTGCTTTTCTAATAAAGCTAAGAGCATAGTGCGCACCTTCAGTGCTAGGAGCGGCCTCCTCATAGGTCATATTTGCTGGCATTGTTGTCAGTGAACCCTCTTCGGGCATAATCATATACTCGGCATGAGCACCAAAATCTTTGCCACTAAATCCAAACACCTTATCGCCAACTTTAAAAGACGTTATATCTTTGCCAACTGCTTCAATTTTACCGGCAAACTCAGTCCCTAGTATCGTCTTCTTTGGTCTTATGAGACCAGTGACAAATCTTGAAATAAATGGTTCAGCCTTTCGTAATGCGCAGTCCGTTCGATTAACTGTTGTCGCATGTATTTTTATGAGTACCTCATTGTCCTTGGCAGTAGGTTTTTCTACCTCTTTGAGCTGAAGAACATCCGGTGGACCGTATTTTGTGTATACAATCGCTTTCATAAGTATTCCTCCAAGATTACTTTGATTCGGTCATTTTCAGAATAGTTTACAATACATCCTGCAAGCTTGCAAAACCTAACTATTAATATACAACTAATATACAACTTGCTTTATTTGATACAAATCTCCCTAAATCAACGTCGTATATTATGCGGTTCCACTTTGAAGCTTACTATTTTGTTTTTTTTGTCGTTTTGTTTCTTTTTGTTATCCTTGACCTCATCTTTTTTCCTGTAATAGGTTCATTCCAGGATGTCAGTGGGTGGAAATTGAGGAAAATCGGTCGAGATTCGATACCATCCCCAAAACCAAATTCCTATACATTACTTCAAGGTGGGATTGGTCATTCTTGGATTATTTCTGTCTTATATCTGACTATGGTTTGTTTTCCTTCCTCATCATATTTTATTCCTAGAATTCTTCCTTCGCTATCAACAGATTTGAAATATATCTTCCCATCTATCTCAGCTGAACCAATACGTTTTCCATCTTTTGTATAGAAATCCAATAATGCAAATTTCCTTTTAACAGTCACATATTTTTCAAGATTCTTAGGAACATCTTTTTGAGAAATCTTTTTTTTTGGATTTCCTGTCCAATCGACACTATAGATTGAGTTCACCAAATATTTATTATCATACAAAAAGATTTTGCGTGTCCCCGTGGAATCATCAAAGAGTATCCCATCTGGTTCCATTTCAAAAATATATGGCCTCCAATTCAGATTATCGTTAATTGAAAATTGAAAGCGCTCTTCTCCCTCACTAGAGAAACTCTTTATTACATAAGGCCAGGTGTAGGAAAATATGAGCCCGTCCTCTTCATCAAAACACATTGTTCCTCCAGTGAGATACAGTCTAACCATTTGTTTATTAAATTCTGTGAAATTAACCCCTCTATATTCCATAATAGGTAGAGGGAAACGCTTTAGGAGCTCTCCTGTGGAAGAATATTTTGCAAGTACTGAATTTGCATTTCTATAGTAACCAGAAATGTATAAGTTACCATTCTTATCAGCAATGATACTCTCGTTTCCGGCCGTAGGAAATTCTGTGAATTTAATGCTCCTAACATAATTTGCTTCTGAGTCAAATATCTCAACCCTTCTATTTCTGGTATCCAGTATGTAAATCGTATCTTTAGGGTCAATGTAGATTGAAACAGGTCTTTGAAATTCTCCAGGCCCCTGACCTGCTCTGCCTATACTCTTCCGATAAATTCCAGCTTCATTAAACAAATATATTACCTTCTCTTTGTTGTCCAAAACGTAAATATTATTGTTTGAATCTGTGGCTATATCTATCAAAAGGTTGAAAATTATGTTTTCAGGTTCATTAAGCTCAAAATCCAATGATAGATTAATCTCTTCTGAAATGAGAGGTGAAACCATACAAAAGCACAGAAATATTACTGTTAATTTCATTTTCTTTCCCCCCTCCATTGGATTACACCCTTTTTTTAGTTTAAACTCCAAAGGCTCTGCTGTCAATGAAGAGGGTTTTGTTTTGATAATTGATGAGATGGAATTGAAAAATGCGTGTTATCTAATTCTCAGACATTGTGGTGACTAAACCTGTTCCCTCTTCTCTCTGCCCATCAGCAATCCTTTCACCCCCTCCACCAAACACAGCAGACAAAACCTCCACAGCCTTCCTTTTATTCTCAGGAGTTGGATAAGCATATCTCATCGTCATTTTTATATCAGTATGACCTAAGATTTCAGCGACAGTAACTAAATCAACTCCACCTGTTACCATGTGTGTCGCAGCTGTATGTCTGAAATCATGAAATCGTAAATCCATTATCCCTGATCTTCTACATGCTGCTTTAAAAGTAGTGTTATATAAAGTGGCTTTTGCTGACCGATTCAGAAAAATCCTGTGGGCATTGGTTATGAAGGGAAATAAAAACGAGACTTTCTGAATTCTTTTTCCTTTTTTTAATTCCTCCTTCAGATTGAGCTTAACAACATCTTCAAAATTGTGAAAATTGTAAACATAGACTTCGCCATTTTTAAGGTCATAAATATTTGAATAAGTCGTGGGGTAATTGCCTTCGGCGTGAGTGGCAGAGAATAGGACATTATTGCATGGCATTGACAATTTTTTGCATTTGCCTTGACAATAAGCAGATATTTAGATAAAAATGTTTATTCGGCCTTAAGGAGGTGAGTTTTATTGGCGTTTATCGTTTTAGAAGAAGGCGAATCTATTGAAAGTGCCCTGAGAAGATTTAAGAGGAAAGTCCAGCAGCAGGCGATAATAAAAGAGATTAAAAAACACTCTATCTATTACAAACCCGGCGAGAGAAAAAGAATGAAGTCAGCCCTGGCTCGCAAACGGATTCGCAGGCGCATGAAGAGAGACAAGGAATTTGAGTATTAAGATTTTGTCTTCACCAAGGCAGGTAACTATCTAAAAATAAATCAATAAAACATTTTACAGATAAGAATAGTGCTATCCCTCCAGGAAACTCAACCAGCAAAAAAGCCTTCCTGGCTAAAAGTCAAATTTCCCTCTGACCCAAATTTTTTTTACGTCTCTAACATCCTGAAAAAGGAAAAGCTGCACACCATATGCCAGAGCGCCAGATGCCCAAACATGTCTGAGTGCTGGTCCCAGAGGACCGCAACCTTTTTGATTCTCGGGAACATCTGCACGCGGAAATGCGCTTTTTGCGCTGTAAAAAAGGGAGTTCCCTCCTCTCCTTCTCCGGAAGAACCCGGGAAGGTGGCTGAAGCTGTTTCTAAACTCGGCCTCCGTTATGCTGTTGTCACATCGGTCACAAGGGATGACCTGGCTGACGGCGGCGCGTCTCTTTTTGCCGAAACAATAAATGCAGTAAGAGAGAGGACGCCAGGAGTCAAAGTGGAGGTTCTGGTGCCGGATTTTAACGGAGATGAGGAAGCGTTAGAGACAGTTATCCGGGCTAAACCCGATGTCCTAAACCATAATTTAGAGACAACAGAGGTTATCTATCCTCAAATCAACAGGCCAAGAGAAAACTACTGGCGCTCCCTGAAAGTCCTGCAAAAAGCGGGAGAGCTGGGCGCAGCCACTAAATCCGGACTCATGCTGGGCCTGGGCGAAAGCAAGGAGGACATCCTCCAGTCTTTTTCCGACCTCAGGAAAGCTTCGTGCGACCTTTTAACCATGGGCCAGTACCTCCAGCCTTCAAAAACACACGCGCCTGTTTTGAAATATTATTCCCCCGGCGAGTTCGAAGAGATAAAAATAGCGGCTCTGGATTACGGTTTTAAGGATGTTGAATCCGGCCCCCTGGTGAGAAGCTCTTACAAAGCCCATAAGATATATAAATCTCTGCAGGAGAAAACAGCCTGAGTTAAAATGCGGTATTTTATCTTTACAGACATCCACGGAAATCTGGAAGCTTTGGACGTGGCGCTGGAATTTGCCCAGAAAAAAAAGATCGACCACTATGTCTGCCTCGGCGACCTGGTCGGATACGGCGCTTCTCCCAATGAGATCGTCGAGAAAACCCGCGCTCTGAAGCCTCTGTCTATAATCCGGGGCAACCATGATAAGGCTGTCAGCGAGCTCGATTCTATCCAGACTTTTAATCCCATTGCTGCGGCAGCCATTCACTGGACCAGGGCTAATATCCAAAAAAAGAATATGGATTATGTCGCCAGCCTTAAAAAGGGGCCGGTTACTATCAACGACCATATTATGCTCTGCCATGGAGCCCCTTTTGACGAGGACCACTATATATTCGGCGAGTTTGACGCAGCCGAGGCATTCGCTCACATAAATACTCCACTTTGTTTTTTCGGCCATACTCACTTCCCTTTTGCTTATACGAATAAAAACCACCATGCAAATGGAACCTTTCTCTCGGGAGACAAGAACGAGATAAAACTTGAAGATGGCGTAAAATACCTGATTAATCCAGGTTCTGTGGGCCAGCCCCGGGATAGAGACACGCGGGCAGCTTTTTGCATCTATGATTCCAAGGCAAAAGAAATCAAGTTTTACCGCCTCGAGTATAATATCAAGGAAACCCAGAGAAAAATACTCGAAGCAAAACTGCCTTCTGCTCTTGCCGAAAGGCTCGCCCTTGGAATCTAAGAAAGACATGTACTACACAATCCTGAGTTTTCCAAAGGGTAAAATCTTCCTTGCCAAGACGGATAAAGGACTGAGCTTTGCCAATTTCATGAAGAGCCAGAAGAGGTTTGAAGAGATAGCCGGGTATTTTAAAAAGAGGGGAATCCCTCTTGAGCGCAAGCCGAGAAAATTCCGGGTGGAAGAAAATCTCTTCAACCAGTATTTTAATGGGGAAAAAATAGATTTCAGATTCCTACCTCTTGACTTTGTCTACGGAACCCCATTCCAGAGAAAAGTCTGGCTCGAGACAAGAGAAACTCCCTACGGGAAAACAAGGTCTTATAAATCCATCGCTCAGAAACTGAAACAAAAAGGATACAGGAGCGTGGGCCAGGCTCTCGCCCGGAATCCACTTCTTATTATTATCCCCTGCCACAGGGTCATCAGCCTGGACGGGGGGCTCGGCGGCTTCTCTATCGGGCTTCCGCTGAAGAGACACTTCCTCCGCCTGGAAAAAGTCAAAATCCGCGCCTAAATCTTCGGGTTGGCATAACAGTAAACACAGCTGTGGGGGCAGAACTGCGTATAACTCCCGATATCAATTGACTCTGTGCAGCGGCACTCTTTCCGCTGGGTACGGTCTTTTTTTGTCGAGACAGGCTCTCTTTGAGGATGAAGTTCCTGAAGGAGGGAGCCGTTTATGCAGGATGAGGGAGTAATACCCGGGACCCTCGTGAGAAAATCCTGGCTGCAGGACAGCAACCGCAGACCCTGCTGCTTTGCTATCCGGGCGAGTGTGTGTGCTGCATCTTCTTTCTCCTCCTGTGAGGGGTCGATATATAGAAAGCCGTGTTTTTCCGCACGCCTGACAGCCTTGCCGTACCACTGGCTAAAACTGAGACGGACATCTTTGATCCCGCGTGAGCTGAGCTCCGGTGCCAGCTTTTCGAAATAAAAAAGATTGGTCTTGACCTCTCCATCTTCTTTCCAGTAAACAACAGGGTCAAAGCGGACGGATATTCTTTCCGGCATCCCGGCTATTTTTATAAGGGGATCAAGCTGAGAGATAGTCTCAGAAGGAGCGGGAACTCCTCTCTCTATAAAAGTCCCTCCAAGGCCGGTTATGGTGAAATGGATGTATAGCTGGCTGTATTTTTTCAGGGCGGCACTCAGATGGTTTTGATTCTCTAAAAGATTGGAGAAATTCTTGGACCAGAGGACAATTGTGTGCACCCCCTCCGGGCTTAAATCGACATTATAGGTAAACCCGGAAGGACCGTAAACACGCGCTCTCTCCTCTTTAAAAACTGAGGAAAGCCATTCGGGAAAAAATGCAACCAGGTCTGTTCTTCGCGAAGCACTTATAACTTTTTTCATAACGTCTTGACAGCAGGAAGGAATGACTTTAGTATTTTAGCTAACAAGGGAGTTTCCCGCAATGCCAGAGCTTCGATCAGATAAACTTACAAAGAGCTACAACCGCCGCGTTGTGGTCAAGGAAGTGAATGTCAAAATCCGCTCCGGCGAGATAGTAGGCTTTCTTGGAAGGAACGGAGCCGGGAAGACCACAACATTCCAGATGATGGTGGGCCTTATCAAGCCTGACAGGGGGAATGTATTTCTGGATGATAAAAATATTTCTCTCTTACCGAGCCATCTTCGGGCTGAAGCGGGCATCACTTACCTTCCCCAGGAGAATTCCGTCTTTCTCAAGGCGTCGGTTAAAAACAACCTCAAGCTGGTCCTCGAACTCCTGCCTCTGAAGAGAAAAGAGCGGGAAGAGATAGCCGGAAAGCTCCTGGAAGAGCTGGGCCTTCAAGAGCTGGCAAAACAGTCCGCCCACAGCCTATCCGGCGGTGAGAGAAGAAGGCTTGAGATCAGCCGTTCCCTCATCCTTAATCCAAAATTTCTTCTGCTGGATGAGCCATTCACAGGGATTGATCCCCTGACCATAATCGAGCTTCAAAAAATTATACTGAAGTTAAAAGAGAAAGGGATCGGAATCATCCTCTCCGACCACAATGTGCGCGATACATTAAAGGTCGCAGACCACGCCTTCATCATAGACGAGGGGGAAATCCTGATCGAGGGCAGTCCTCGAGAAATCTCTTCTGACGAGAAGGCAAAAGAGAAATTCCTCGGAAAAAGCTTTAAGCTCGGGGATGAAGTGGAGCGCTTCTACTCCTGAGGAAAAAAGTGGTCTCCCAGGGTCTCACCCAGGAACAGCAGAAAAAACGTATAATAAACCACAAGAAGAATAACATAAAAAACAAGAGCCGGCAGTGCTGACACGGAAAGCAGTTGAAATAAAGAGACCTCCATTACTCGGGAGGCAAGCCAGAGCGAAATTAGCCAGAAAACTGCAATGGAGAGAAGGTCAAAGGCTCTGGGTTTTAACCACATATATAGTTTTGAAAAGTGCCGTTTTTTTAATCTTCTTTTTTTTACTTTAGCCTTTTTTTGGATAGGGGCAGCTTCCTCTTCCATTTTCTCTGGGAGACCGACATCAATATCAGGAATATAGGGCTCGATTTCCGGGATTTCTTCCTCCTCTTTAAGCTTTTCTTCTTCTTTAGCTTCTTCCTCCTCATCCAGCTCGGAAGGCTTCACAAACGTATCTTCATCCTTCGTATCTACAAATTCCGGAGGCACCGTTTCTTTAATCTTCTCTGCCCAGGGAGGAAGTTTTTCTGAAACATCCGAGGTATCTGCCGGCGTCACCTTAGGAGGTATTGGAATTTCATCTTCCGGGACTAAGGGCTCTCCTGCCTTTACTTCCCTTTCCTCCTTGATCTCTTTTACGAACTTCTCAATTTCTTCTTTTTCCTTTTCTTCGAGGTCGATGATTTTATGTGAGCCCGGTGTGCCCTCTTCTGTTTCCCGCGGTAAAATCTCTCCTTCCTCTATCTCATCCGTTCCCACACCTTGAGCTTTTTCCGCTCTTTCTATTTTGACATTTTCCACGAACTTCTCGACTTCCTCTCTTTCTTTCAGCTCTGCTTCAGAGAGCTCTTCCAGATCTTCTTCAAGCTCTTCTGCTGCTTTTTCTTCTTCTGTTTCTTCCGGTTCTTCTAGTTCTTCCGGTTCTTCCGGTTCTTCCGGTTCTTCTGGTTCTTCCGGTTCTGCGCCCATTTCTTCCTCTAGTGGAGTGGGTTCTTTTTCTTCTTCTATTTCTATTTCTACCTCTTCCTCCGGTGCTGCCTCTTCAGCTGGTTCTTCCGGTTCTGAAATAATTTCTTCTTCGGGCTGCGGAGTTTCCTCCCTTTCAGGCTCTTCAGGCTCTTCCACCTGCTCGGAAGGCGTAAATGAAGGAGTCTCTTCCATGCCCTCTTTTTCTTCTGGCTGTTCCTCAGGAGTCTCTATCTCTATGGTCTTTGATGTCTCTTCTTCTCCTTCAATAGGTGGAGTCACGTCCTCTCTATGAACAGGGGCTCCTTCCCCCTTAAAATCTTTCAGGATTTTCCCCATCTCTTCCTGTTCTTTTGTCCTTGCATCCGGAATCTGTTCCAGGTCTTCGGTATCAAATTTTATCTCTTCACTTTGAGGAGCACCTTCCTCTTCCTCAACCTTTTCCTCTTCGGGCTGTGGTGCTTCTTCTTCTGGGGAGATTTCCTCACCTTCTTCAGGAGGCGTTGGTGTGGGAGGCTCTTCTTCTTGTTCCTCTGCGGCTTCTTCGGGGGGCAGCTCTTCTTCTATTATTCCCCCGGGCTCTTCCTCAGGAATTTCTTCCCCTTCTTCTTTTTCTTCCTCTACAGGGCTAGGAGCTTCTTCTGCTTCTTCAGCAGGAGATTCTTCTTCCGGTTCCTCTTCTTCTTTATTTAAATCCTCGCCTTCTTCCTCCTCTTCTGCTTCTTCTTCTTCCTCTTCCTCTGCTTCTTCTTCTTTCTCTTCCTCTGCTTCTTCTTCTTTCTCTTCCTCAATAATTTTATCACCGGGGATTTCCTCTTCTATAAACTCATCCTCGGGGAAAAGGAGCTGGGTACCGCAGTTAGAGCAGTATTCAGAGCCCTGGTCAATAATTGCCTTACAATAAGGACACCTTTTGATTGCCATTTTCTTATTTATATCAAGGAAAAACGCCTTTTGTCAATCACAGTTCTTACGGAAAAAGAAGATAGGCAGGCTATCTTCTGATTTAAATTGATACAGAATCTCAAAGATATCATTATCAGCCTGACAAAATTATCATTAACAAATTTGATGTTTTTTTACGGATAAATGTTGTTCCACCCGATATATTATTGGCTCAAAAAATATTATGTATTTTTAAGCGGAAACGCCCAATGGGCAGGGACTTTTATGATGCTATTTTTTTATTAGGAAAAACTAAACCTAATATTGAGTTTCCTAAATTGAAATTGGATATCAAAGATAGCATGGATTTAAAAAACAAAATTCCGTTGCAGTATGATATTAATAACTATTTGAATATATATGTAAATTTTTCCTTTTTTCCATTGGCATATTATTTGAAAAAATAATATTATTTTATTATCACATATCATTAATCATTTATTAAAATGGAGGGAGTATGACTCGAGTTTTCAGATCAGATTATAGAGAAAAAAAGGGAAGAGATTATCCGGATCCCTATCCTGTGGAATGTATCAAGAGGGTCGATAGGCCGACTACCAGAGTTAATGAGGATGAAGTACCCAGGCTGGATGAAAGGGAAGGCGGTTTCAATCGTACCGGCAGGGGCGATTTCGGTTCTCAGATGCAGGCAGAATATAAACGATTCGTACCGAAACATCCTCTGTCAGGCGCACTTGTTTCCATCGCCGGAGTCCTGGCCGATGTAGTGGATGCTCCCGATGGTACGAAACAGGTAAAGGTGGCCCGGAATATAATCCCTCAAGCCTCATCCTGGAGTCCCATGAAACCGATTTCAGCCAAGAAGGCGCCAAACACAGATGATCCTGAAAAGATGGCCAGACACATCAAGGAGGTCGCCTATTTTTTGCGGGCCGATCTAATCGGTATCTGTGAACTCCCGCCCTACGTGGTTTACAGTCACCGGAGACCGGATGGTATGCCGACCGAACTTGACCATAAATATGCTATCGGAATCCTGATTGATCAGGACTATCGGACTTCCGAAGCCACGACCGGTCATGACTGGATCAGCAACTCCATGAGTTTTTTGTCATACTCTACTTCGGGTTTTATCGCCTGCGTGTTGGCCGATTATATCCGTCGATTGGGATATCCGGCCCGGGCTCACCATGCCCTGAATTACCAGGTCGCGGTTCCCCCGATATTATTATGGGCCGGTCTCGGAGAAATGTGCCGAATCGGTGATATTGTGCTCAATCCTTTTCTCGGTCCGAGGTTTAAGGCAGCCGTGGTCACGACAGACCTTCCTCTGACCATTGATAAACCGATCGATTTCGGACTTCAGGATTTCTGCAACAAGTGCGGGAAATGCGCCAGGGAATGTCCTTCCGGCGCTCTGACCGAGGGTGACAAGGTCATGTACAATGGGTATGAAAAATGGCCGGTGGATGTTGAAAAGTGCACACGGATGAGAGTCGGCAACAAGCATGGCGCCGGATGCGGTACTTGTATCAAGGTTTGTCCGTGGAATAAGCCGTATACCCCTTTTCACAGAACGATCAACTGGTGTATACGGAATATGCCATTTGCCAGGCGTATCGGGATCTGGGCCGATGATCTATTTGGTTACGGAAAGCCGAATAAAAAGAACAAATGGTGGCTCGACCTTGAACTGGTCGATGATGAATTTATTGTGCCCAGGAATAATGATTGAACCTTTCGGGATATGAAATGAGATCTGTTGAAAAGAAATTTCCCATTCTTGTACCGGATTATCGTTTTGATCAGAAGAACGAGATGTTTAAGCGGAGAATATGGGACAAGGATTTTATCGAGCCGGGCAAGCGTTTATATTCAGAAGTCAAATATCAGAACAGATACGGTTACAGGAAACTCGATTATGCCCTGAGAAATGCCTCCTGGAACCTGGAATATGGATTTGGATTCGGCAATATGAAAAGCAACCACGGGCTTTACTCCTGGACCCATATTTCCGAAAAAATCAAACGATTCGTCGAAACAGACGGCCCTGTGGCGTTGGGTCTCGAAGAGAATACCAGGATTGTCAAAAAGGCGGCCCGGTTTCTCGGTGCCGATCTTGTGGGGATCTGTTACGCTCATCCGAATCTCGTTTATTCCCATGAATTTGATCTGCTCGAAATGGAACACAGGAAGATAGAGCTTCCTGAAAATTGTACGAATGCCATTATCATGGCCGTTGAAATGAATTATGATTCCAGCAGGTATTCCCCGGACGGAATATCCGGGGCGTCCACCGGCCTGGGCTATTCCATGCAGGCAGTGCTTGCGAACTTACTGGCCGTGTTCATTCGCGGTCTGGGATATCAAGCGGTTCCTTCGGGAAACGATACCGCGTTATCTGTTCCCCTGAGTATTGCCGCGGGCTTAGGCGAACTGGGAAGAATGGGGCTCCTTATCACGAAAAAATACGGACCCAGGGTCCGGATATGTAAAGTATTTACCGACCTGCCTTTACATTATGACAACCCAACGTTATTTGGTGTGGATCGGTTTTGCCAGACATGTAAAAAATGCGCTGACCACTGTCCGTCCAAAGCGATATCCTATGAAGATAAGACGAACGAAGGCCCCTCTATCAGTAATTTTTCCGGTGTCAGGAAATGGTATATCGATCCGGAGAGATGTTTTCTCTTCTGGAATAAAAACTGGATGGATTGCAACAATTGTATTCGTGTGTGCCCTTTTAACAAACCGCACGGACTCCTTCATGACACAGTCAGGTCTTTTATAAGGCAATTGCCCGTATTCAACCGGTTTATGATATTGATGGACGATCTGCTCGGTTACGGTAGATCTTTGTCTTCATCCGAAAAAGATTTTTGGGAGGTTTGAATCCGATCCCGATAGTGTCAGCCCTTTCCTTTTTTATTTATTCAATCAGCCAAATCCTGCTTAAACCTCATGATTTCTTGACCTGCCCCCCTAATATCGGCCCAGATGTTATGTTAAAATTTTACTGGACGAAAGGAGTAAGAAATGGGCAGGAAACGCTATACACCAGAGCATATTCGTTCAGACAACATCAAGAATTCTTACTCCGCTATAAAGCGAAGTCGGAAAAGAAATTATATGTTAAACATTTTTATGACGGTAATTTCTTAAAATCCTCTCTCTGTCTTCATTTTCTCTATCACCCTTGTAATAAATTTCCACCAATTCTATTACATCCTCTTGTTCGAAATACGCATATATAACCCTAATTCCACTAGCGACTCCCTTTCCTTTTAAAGACCTACAAGTAAATTTTTTAGCTTTGAATATTTTAGGATGCAAAATTCCCAAGTCTGACATTGGAAAAATCCCTTTGTTATCTATGCCTAGCTTGTGATAAAGATTTAATTGTTTTTGAATGAATGTCTCTAAATCTTCCTCCAGAGTACGGAATTTTTTTGAAAGCCTTTTCAAATCTTTTTCAAATTCAGCCAGTCTTTTTACTTCATTGAAAATCTTCTTCACTATAAGACCTCATTGAATATGGTGCAGTACGATAAAAGACCGATTCATAATCAATTATCCCGCCATTATCGGTTGTTAACCATGGAACATCGTTATGAGAGTATTCACTTATCTTGGCAGCATCCATATCTGAAAGCTTTTCCAAAACCTCATCTATTATCTTAATCTCATGCGCTTTTAGTTTGGATAGATCGGGTTCTCTTAAGGGGAGATATTTTCGCTGCGGATACTGAAAATATTTATCTTCTATCTTTACAAGTTCCTCACCTCTTTCCATCTCTTCGACTATTTTTATAAACTCCCTTGGAGTAGGCCCGTAATTATTTTTGATATATGTTGCACCTACAAGCTGTTCTTCATATTTCTCATAGAAGTTAAAATCAATAAAGTACAGCAATTTATACAAAACTGATTCACCAACATTTGGTTTTGATCCAACTTTTTTTAAAATATAGAGAAATACCTCTTTAAATTTGTCTAAGTTCTTTTGAGGGACACTTATTCTTATTTCCTGTTTTTCCTTATGTTTTGCTTGTTTCCTTTTTTCAAGGATAACTTCTATATCCTTTTCCAAATCAAGAAGTATATCCGAGGGCATATTAAAAATCCTGGAAAGTTTTGCTATTTCTTCAGCACTAACTTTTCTGTCCCCATTTTCTATTTGAGAAATTGCAACTCTACTTATCCCTAATAATTTCGCAATTCTCTCTTGAGATAAATCCAGATTTTCTCTAATTTTCTTGATTTTAGTTCCTAATTTATTATAGAAAACATCCATCTTCTTCCTCCTTTTTTTCAATTAAAACATAACATATGTAAGATTATCTGTCAAGGCAATGTTTGAAAAAAATACATAACAAAAAAAGAATTCCTCCCTTACGCTTCAGATCACAGAAGAAGAGGCAAAAGAGAAATTTTAATCGTCACAACAGGGGTGAAGGGATGTGAAGGCCATTGTTGCCGCCGAATCGCTCATGACGGTTACCTCCGTGCTCATCTTCAGGCGCGGCCGCTGGAAAACCAGGGAAGTCTTAAAACTCTCCAGTCTATTTCTTTTTCAGTTTAAACGACTTGTCCGGATAGGGCGGTGGGGCAGGAACATCAACGGGGTGATTCTCGATCTGCTCTTTAAGAAAGGCGATGGCCGCATCGACTTGAGCATCCTGTCCTTTGAAGGTGGCATGCGGCAGATTGTCGACAACAATGTCGGGATCCACGCCGTGACCTTCTATCAGCCATACCCTTTCCTGTCCGTAGACACCTGTTTGGGGGGCTCTGGCCAATCCCCGGTCGGTGAGACGGTTATTGCTTGAGAGCCAGATCTCGCCTCCCCAAGTTCGAGTGCCGATAACCTTCCCAAGCCCCAGTCTCCGAAATCCTTCCGCAAACGCCTCTCCGTCTGAGGCTGTGTTTTCATCGCAGAGTACGACAACATGTCCTCTGAACGCGTACTGCATGTTCCATGTGGGCTCGCCCACTCGGTCTTTCCAGTAGAACCAGGCTTTGCGGATCAACTTTTCCAGTATAAAGCTGTCGATGTTGCCGCCACGGTTGTGCCGCACGTCGATGATCAGGCCTTTGCGATTAAAAACCGGGTAAAAATTGCGATACCATTCTGTGATATTGCCGCCGCCCATGGCCCGGAGATGAATATAGCCGATGTCTCCGCCGCTGTCCTCTTCGACTTTAAGGCGTCGGGTGTACTCCCAGTCACTGTATCTGAGACCGGATTCACTGCCGATGGGGACAACAATAACAGGCCTCGTCTTCCCGGTGGATCCAGATTTGATTTCGACAAGGACCTGGCGCCCTGCCTGATTCCGGAGCAGAGCATTGGGATGTTTGACCGACAGAGTGCTGCGGCCGTTGATGCTGACGATAATATCCCCTTCCTTGGCATCTAGGTCGGGATCGGCCAAAGGAGAGAGTTCTACGGGATAGTCGGGATCGGATAAGTAGATGTGGTCGATTTTATAGCCTCCGGCTGTATCGTCGCGCTCGAGCCGGGCCCCGAGTGTAGCCACGCGGATCTGATCTGTGCCCCGTCGGAGATCGCCGCCCCGGACGCTGACATGCAGGGCCGAAAGCTCACCGACAACCATCCCGATGAGGTCATTCAGTTCCAAGCGTGTTGTGATCCTTTTTACAAGAGGGAGATATTTATCCCGAACCGCTTCCCAGTCTAGGCCGTGCATTCCCGGATCATAGAAATAGTCCCGTTCCAGGCGCCAGGCATCGATAAACAACTGTTTGAAATCCTCCCGGACATCGATGGAAAAACTCCAGCTTCTGAGATCGACTTCTCCCTGTCTGAGGTTAGAAATTTTTCGGGGTGCGGCATCAACCACATAGAGGGAATTTCCTCTCTGGAACAATATTTTCTTTTTATCGGCCGAGAATTCAAATCTCCGGATCCCTTCAGTGACAGTGACCACCTGGAGATCTTTATTCCCGATGGGGATGGCCTTGAGTTGGGACGGAGAACCATATCCTGCGCCTCTTTCGACCCAGAAGAGAGCCTTGTCATTTACATTCAGGCTGTCGTAGTTGCCCGGTGCAACAGGAACTTCACGGATGTGTTTTTGGATTCCTTCCAGATCGATCATGATGTCCGGAACACCTTTTTTTTCTCCTTTGGGCTTCTCTTTGGATTCAGTAGTTTTGACCAGCTCGTCTGCCGGTTTAAAAGGCGACGAAACACCCTTTTGCAGAGAGAGTGCAAAGATTTTCTGGGGTCTGTCGAAATAAGGTTCGGGCTGGCGTGTTCCCCAGGGGCTTCCCACTACCGAGCGGAGATTCCTGTCGGAAAGAAAATAGATGAATTTCCCGTCTGGGCTCCATGAGGGATTTATGCTGTTGGTCCGGTCGGTTGTTAGGGGTACCTGATTTCCGGATTCGAGATTGAAGAGGTGGATCTGTTGAAAGCTATTGAGGGCCGCCTGCGAGTAGGCCAGCCACTTGCTGTCGGGAGACCAGGAGATATCCCGGATGCCCTCACGGTTAAAAGAGACTTTGCACTCTTTTCCGTTTTCTGTGTTAACGATCCAGAGGTCGTTGTTTTTATCGCTAAAAGCGAACCATTTTCCGTCAGGTGAGGGATATCCCTGGAAGCGCAGGATGGTGCTGTTTCTAGTCAATGCTTTTTCACTGCCCACACCGTTTGCGGGCACAGTGATAAATTCGAGCTCACCGCTTTCGTCGGAAACGGCCAGAAGAGTTTTTCCATCCGGCATAAAAACTGCGTCCCGGTACCGGACGCCTTCCTTGTATGAGGCACGTACCAGGCGCCCCTCTCCTACCGGCGCAACAAACACGCGGCCCCGGGATGTCAGGACAACACTTTTTCCCTCAGGATGAACATGGACGGATGTCAGGTAATTCATAGGATTTTCCACCCAGTTTTCACGCAGTTGGTCAAAATCCGAAGCCAGTGTGATAGGAATGATCCGGTCGTCATTATTTCTGACATCCATCATCCGGATATCCGCACCCAATTGATAGACAATCTTTCCATCATCGAGTGCAGGTGACCGGACATCCCAGCCGACATGAAAAGTGTGCTGTTTGAGGTCTTTCCCCTCCGGATTCATGGACCAGATATTCCAGGATCCGCTGCGGTCACAGCCGTAGTAGAGCCGGCCGTTCCACCACATGGGCGCAAAATTTTCCCCAGGAAAATCGGCCGTGAGGTTTTGGGCTTCCTCTTTACCGGAAGTAAATTTCCAGATATTTCGTGCCGTCCCTCCCTGATAACGCGCGGTATTGTTGTTGTGAAAACCAGGCCTTGCAAAATAGAGGGTTTTCATTGTGTTGTCATAGGAGCCGTCGCTGGCTTGATGTAGGGGGATGAAGGATCTTTTTTCTGTTTTAAGGTCGATTTGGATGAGCTGAGGATCGGGTATTGTAGAATATGCACGGGTTGTGTACATGAGTTGTCCATTCGGAGTAAATCCTATAGCCGTAGAAGAGTCGGCCTCATAGGTCAGGCGGGTGGGCAGCCCTCCGTCGAGCGGCATGGTGTAGAGCTCAGTTGGCCCTTCGTATGATGCCGAAAAGGCAAGAACTTTCCCGTCAGGTGAAATCACCGGATTTGTCTCCTCTCCGGCATGTGTTGTCAGACGACGGGCGACACCTCCCTGACTATCCACAATCCAGAGATCCCCTTCGGCAGCAAAAACCAGTGTATTTCCTCTGAGAGTGGGAAATCGGTAATAGCCGTTTGTCGAAGCGCTGAAAGCCTGGACAGAAAAAACCAGGATCATTCCAAAAATAAAGAAGGAAACGAAAAGACGTTTTTGAATATTCATGTTTAGCTCCTATTTGTGATGTGATAAGGCTTGTATATCATAGGAAGGGGTCGCATCTCAACATTTGGCATTCAGAAAGAGGAAGGTCATTAAAAGCCCTAGGTATGTCTGTGTTTATTTATATATTCATCCAGATCTTCTTTAATGAAGAGATACTCCTTGCCCGGTTTGTAAGAAGGGCTTATTCTTTCGTGATTATATAAAGAATTATAAATTTTAACTTATATCCTCAGCTAAGGTAAATCTCTTCTCTTTAAACCATATATATGAAGATCATAAAGTTATCGATAGGATCATCCGCCAACTGAAGCTGATATTTGTTGCAGAACGTCCTCCCCCGCCTCAGGTTGCCCAACATGAGCTACTTATGGTAGCTGAAGATAGGGGGGAGTATTTCTGAGAACCTCTGTTGCTGATTCAAGGGTGGAGTCTATTTTATAGCTGACTTTTTTGCCTTTTTTGTCGTTTCTTTTCTTTGTTTTATCCTTGACCTCATCTTTTTTCCTGTGATAACCTCATTCCAGCATGTCAGTGGGTGGAAATTAAGGAAAATTGTGAGAGATTTGTCGCAAGCACAAAAAACGAAATTCTTATAGATCAAAAACCATGGTTTTCCCAAGCCCGATCAGGAAATCCTGGAGATGGACGATATTCGACATCTCTCTGAGAAAGCTTGCTGGCGGGGTTCCTAAGAAAAACCTCGCCACCAGAACACCTCCGAAAATCCCGATAAAATCAGCTAGGGCCACGAGCAAAGGGATGGCCATTGTGATGGCGATAAGGCGAGGAACCATCAGAAATTTTTCGGGCACAATGCCCATGGTTTTCAAAGCGTCGATCTCTTCAAGAACCTTCATCGTGGATATCTCAGCGGTGACAGAAGCGCCGATCTTTCCAGCGAGGATCACTCTCCGGTCATTAGTGGAACAAGTTCTCTAATCATCGCTATTCCGACGAACCAAGAAAGATAGATATCAGCCCTGAAAAGTTTGAGTTGAGCCGCTGATGTAAGAGATATGGTCACTCCCACAAGAAAGATGATCAAACAGACGATTGGGAAGGACTTGTAAGCCATGAAATAAAACTGTTTCCTGATCTCTCCGGGATAAGTTCCCTGTCGCTTTCTCAGATACTGGAAGGTATAAAAAACTTCATCGGCTAGGAGAAGAAAAAAGCTTTTCAAATTCTCGGTTAGACTCAGAAATTTATCAGCGATACTCTCCAATCTTCTTCCCTCTTCCTTCATCTCAATCCCTTTTAACCTCTCCGCAAGCTTGCAAAAAAATTATGATTTTTTCTTCAGTTTGGTCGCTAAAAAACCCAAGGCGAATCCCACTGCTAAAAGCCCCACCATAAAGATGATCCGCGACATGATGATCTTCCAGAAAAAGATCTGGAGTTCGACCATAGCCGAATTTTGGATGACGAGCACCACGGCCAAGACGATTAAAACCAAAATCACAATTGTCTTTGTTTTCATATATCCAACTCCCAAATCTCAGATTCTCCATAATCACGTTTCCGTAATTTTCACCCACTGACATTCTAAAATTAGGTTATCACATCAAAAACGACAAGGTCAACAACTCCTCCCTTTCCTCAGCTGCCATCAGGAGTTCCTGCTGAACATTATGTGGCGGGGGAACAAGACCCGCTCCGGCTTGACCTGGAGCGTGTCAGCCGAACTGTCACCAGATTACAGAGCACCGAGAATAGGGTCCGCTTTTTAGTGGTCAGGATGCTCGCGAATTCGTTCAACCACTTCTTCTGTTTTTTCATTTTTGAGTTGAGATCGATCCAGAACACGTGCCGCAACCTCAACCGCTGCCTCCACCTCTGCCGGTATCACTTCTGAGGCCCCGGCCTTCATCAAAGGATCGACATCCAGAATATACCTTGTGCGAACAGAGATAAAAATGTTTGGAGCAATCTGGCGAGCTGCTTTGACTGCCTGAATAGAAGCAACATGATCATTGATCACCAGCACAAACTCCCGGGCCCGCTCTATCCCGAGGCGCTTTAAAATCTCCGGCGATGTGACATCACCGAAAAAAGCAGGGTCGCCATTCGCGACAGCGCGTCGAATATTATCCACGTTCAAATCAACAGTTAAATAGGGAATGGCTACCCGCCGCAACACCAGCGCGAGTTCTTTTCCTGCAAACCCATAGCCCCCGATAATGACATGGTTTTGCCATTTTTTGCCCCCCTCGTCAGCCTCACAGGCTGGAACAACACCGAGAAGGCGGGTTGCGACCCTGACTCTTCTGACTCCCGCGACTATCTTGGGTCCTAATGACAGCGCAAATGGCGTGAGGAGCATGGACAGGATTGCCACTGCGATCAAATTGCCCGTGGATCTCTCATCAAGGAGGCCGGTTCCCCGTGAGGAACGGATCAGGAGAAACGAAAATTCACCAATTTGAGCAAGGGAGACTCCTGCCAGAATCATGACTTTCAAAGGAAGGCGCATGATCCATGCGGTCAGGAAGACGATGATAAACTTACCCGCAAGGACAGCGATCAACAGGAGGATGATTGGAGCTATATTGCTGACGAGCTGGTGGGGAATGAGCAGCATTCCCACTGACACGAAAAAGATAGATAAAAAAACTTCCTTGAATGGAATCAGGTCCGTAATGGCCTGATGGCGGTATTCCGAGCTGGCCACAACCAGTCCGGCCAGGAACGCTCCCAAAGCCAGGGACACTCCTGCGATGGTTGTCAACCAGGCAGTGCCGATGCAGATGAGAAGAACGGCCATGACAAAAAGATTCCTCTGTCGAGTGCGGGCGATTTGATGCAGCACCCGCGGAACGATCAGGCGAGAAGCGAATAACACTCCCGTAATGACAATCGCTGCCTTTCCGACAGTGATGACTATATCCAAACCTGATATGCCTTTACCGCTCAGAAAAGGAATGGCCATCATCATCGGGACAACACACAGGTCTTGAAATAAGAGAATACCTAACGTCAGCCTCCCGTGCGACGTTTCCATCTCGCCGCGCGCTTCCAGACCACTCAGGACTATAGCCGTCGAGGAAACCGCCACGATGAATCCCATGAAGATTGCCGTGTTGGGAGGAACATTAAAAGATAAGGCGATGAGGAAAACGGCAGCGATTGACAGCCCCACCTGCACCACGCCGCCCATCAGGATCAGCTTCGAAAGCCGTTTGATCCTATCCAGAGACATCTCGAGTCCGATGCTGTACAGAAGCAAGGCCACGCCGACTTCGGCAAGGACCTCGACCTGTTTCATATCACCGATTAAACCAAGGCCTTTAGGTCCAATCAACATTCCTGCCAGGATAAACGCGGCGATGGCTGGGATTTTGAGTTTATCCAGGATTGCGACCACAGCCACACAGATGGAAAGAATGATGATCAGGTCGCGAAGGTAGACGAAACTGTCCATATATAATATACCCTGAGCGGCTCCCTTTATTATACCAATTGTGAAGTTAGATATCCATGAAAATACAGTTATTTCATTCTGTTGAAGAAGGGATATCTGGTTTTACAAGGCGAGATTGCCCTTTGTATTGAGACCGATGCAGAACATGTCTTTCTTGCCGGAATCGTGAATTTCGATGAGTTTCTCGCTCTGACATTCTAAAATTAGGTTATCACATCAAAAACGACAAGGTCAACAACTCCTCCCTCTCCTCAGCTGCCATCTATCATTGGAACCACAGGCAGTCTGAGGAAGGTTTAAAATACTCGAATGATTTTGGGGTTGACACAGCAGGTAAATTTTAATTACACTTATTGTAACGAATATAACGTAATAAGGGAAAATAATGACACAAAGAATAAAATTAGGTCCTCATGAGACGAAGCTTCTGTTCGAACTGGAAAAGGAGAACATCAAAACATTCTCTTTTCATCAGGCAGAGGAGGTTTTGAGCATCCCTTACCAGTCCGTAGCCAATGTTATTTACAGATTGAAGAGAAAAAAACGAATCATGGAAATCGAGAAGGGAAAATACACTCTCATTCCTGCTAGAGCAGGCATTGAAGGTCACTGGTCCGAAGATATCTTCCTGGTGGTGGACAGTCTGCTGGAAGATTATTACATAGGCTTTCAAAGTGCCGTGCATTACTGGAATTTGACCGAACAAATCCCTTATCAGGTGCTTGTAGCGACAACAAAAAGAAAAAGACCTGTGAAGTACAACTCACAACAGATAAGGTTCATCACGATTTCAAAAAAAAGATTCTTTGGTTTTATTCAGGTCCAAAACAACGATCACTCTTTCAAGATCTCTTCTCTGGAGAAAACAATTGTGGATATTCTGCTTTTTCCTCAGTACTGTGGTGGCCTCTCAGAAGTATCCAAGGCAATATGGCAGGCAAGAAATGATTTGGACTGGGCACAAGTTTTAAAATTTCTCGAAAAGTTGCAGGTGAGTTCTGCCGTGAGACGGTTGGGCTATGTTTTGGAGATTTTAGAACTATGCGAGAATGTCAGAGAAAAACTTATTCAAGATTTTAAAGGTTTCAGGTGGCTGGATCCCTCATCTGAGAAGAAAGTGAGCGAATATTCTAAACCTTGGGGACTAATTCTAAATGTGTCGGAAGAGGAGCTTCTATCCTGGAAGGGATTTTGATGAAGGAAGATGAATTCAGGAGAATAGCTGGCCGGAAAAAGATTCCTCTAGGAATTGTGGAGAAAGACTATGTCATCACTCTTGTCTTGAGCGAAATCTCCAAGCTTGAATGCATCCAAAAAATGATCTTCAAAGGAGGAACTTGTATCAAAAAAATATACTTTACGGATGCAAGATTCTCTGTTGATGTGGACTTCACCTGCTTGGAAAATGTGACGGAAGGGCTTTTGGGAGATTTGAACAAAAGGCTTAGAGGCAATGAGATTGAAAATATTTCCTTCATTGATGTGATCAAGGAAGAAGAAAAAAGAGAAGGAATTAGGCTCAGCGTTAGACATCAGGATATGAGAGGGCACAGGACGAGCATGAAGATCGACCTGAGTTTGAGAGATGACACAGTCAACATCCCTCAGAGCAAAGAAATATTGGACACGTATGGCTTGATTCCATTTAAGCTTGGAGCCATGGTCCTTGAAGAATTATTGGCTGAGAAAGTAAGAGCTGTTATTGCAAGGAGTGCTCCACGTGATATATATGACATCTGGTTTCTTCACAAAAAGGGAGTCAATTTTCATTTAGACTTAGTGAATGAGAAGCTCAAACTCTTGAAGAAAGACAGACCCTTCAACCAAGACCTTTTCCTTCAGAGACTAGATGAAAGAGAAAAAAGGTGGGAGAGGAATTTGGGTATGCTCCTTTCTGAAGTCCCTCCGTATGATCAGGTGAAGGCAGATATAATGGAATTTATCTCTCAGTAGTTGGTATTTGAAAGATTCTTTACCGTGAAATCAGCGGTCCTCTGAGAATGCGTCTTTGAGCAGCTTGCTCTGGCGGTTGAAGGCTATACGGGGGTTCCGTGTTTCATGCATCAGCGAGATCTCTTGGGTGAGAAGGCGGGCAATATACATGACGTATGTGGCCGCTTTTTTAGACTCCCTCTGAAACAGGGGATGGTCACGGTTGACGTACACCACATTGCCCTCGGAGAAGCATTCGGGGCCTGACTCGCCGAAAAAGTCCAGGCAGACCGATACACTGCTATCTCCCATCCTCATCCTGCGGACAATGGCGTTCGGTGTCATCTTCTTGACCAGCGGATGACGGCGTTTCTTTTAATAGGGAGCCAAAAATTGATTTTTTGAGCTTCTTCGGAAGATATAGTGTCTAGTATGACTACAGATGTTGTCAGGACAATCTCTTCACTGTCAACTTCTGTTTACACTCTTGGAAAGAGTGCTTGGATCAAAGACGACCTTTTCCAGGGGATACATGTCTGTGAAGTTCTCTTCCGCCATCTGGCCTATTTCTTGAATCATCTCTGCTGCAATGGCAGGGATATATCGGCAGCGCCATCCGGAACGCACAGTACTCTACCGGGTGTTGTTCCACTACTTTGAGAAGTTTCTCTCAGAATATGAGTCACGCTTTGAGAGAGAGCATGGCTTTCTTCGCCCTGTTATTAAGGATGTTGTTGAGAAGTATCTCGACTGCGGCAATCCGATGTGCGGTTTTGCCCGTATCCGGTGTCCCGATTGTGGAGAGGAGCGCCTCCTCATGTTTTCCTGCAAAACCCGCGGATTCTGCCCCTCCTGCCATTCGAAGAGACGTGAGGAATGGGGCGAGTGGATGCGGGAGTCACTCCTACTGGATGTCCCCCACCGTCAGGTTGTCTTTACTGTTCCTAAGATGCTGCGGCTTTTCTTCCGCTTCAAGCGAAAACTTCTCAATGATCTCTGTCTTTGCGCGGTGCGCACACTTGTGAAATCCTTGCACACAGCCACAGGTCTTGATCTCATGCCAGGAGTGGTGATTGTGATCCAGACCTTCGGTGATCGCATCAATTTCCATCCCCATATCCATGTATTGATTACCGAAGGGGGCACAGCCCCGGATGGCGCTTTCCATCGTCTCTGTCGTTTCCATGACGAGGTTA
>JADHWO010000011.1 GCA_016783445.1 Candidatus Aminicenantota bacterium | reverse complement strand
ATAACCCTATACGCTCCCTGTAGGAGTAGTCTTAAAACATGGAGTCTTTCAGGTCTAAATTCTCCCTCTTTCAGTTACTTATCCGATATTCCAGATCCCTTCAACTGAGGTAAACGCTATTTTACTCTATAATAAAGCTTAACTTCTACCCCTGTAAGACCATTCTGAGCACTGTTGCACCCAAAGACGAATGGATACACGAACGGGGACTACTGAGCACATTGACCCATATGACCCATTATGAGAAATGCTGAGACTCCAAATCATTCAATATTCTCTCCCCATTATATCCCTACATAAAGCCTTATCCATCCCATATTGCTGACCAATTCTGTTCACATACATTCCTTATAAAAAAAAAGGAGCGCCAGCTAATGCGGGGACTGACGCTCCATGCTAGCCTATGCTGGAAAGAAAAAGGAGGAACCTATAAAATACCAGCTTACTAGCTCTATCTATATACCTATTTATCCAACTAACTCTCTATTATCTTCAACCTTCATTCCCTCTCTCAGTATCTTTTCTTATTTTCCTTTACTCTCATTTATTCTTCCTCTTTGTCTCTCATTAATTTCAGCCTCAAATAATTTCTGGCGATCTCTTCCGATATCTTCTTTTCCCTATATCTCTCCCATCTCTCAAGTGCTTTCTTCCTTTGATATTCTCTTATTTCTGGACGATTCATGACCTCTTTCATGAGGATATGCTTCCTAGCCTTATACGTTTTTGACCTTGGATAGATTCCCTTGGGCATCTTTTATAATTCCTTTGTCTAAATTCTCTTCAAACTTTTTCCAGAACTTTCCCTTATCTCCTTTTGGTTCATCTGCTCTTTTCTTTGTTTGCTTAAGCCTTTTGTCCATATTCTTTTCCATCTTTTCATATCGTTTCGCAATTCTCTCTTCTTTTTCTTCTTCCTTCTTTTTCCTCCTCAATTCTAGTTTCTTCTCCCAGTCTTCAGTAATAGACCTATGTCCTGGATAATTTGGTTTGAATTCAGGGATTATTCTATGGCCGATGTGTCCTAATTCTCTCAACAGGCTTTTTAATTCCATTAGAATTTCTGATGGAAAATTCCCTTGCGTTAATCCAAAAACTCCTGGGATTTTAATCTCAATACTTTGATTTTCTGGACAAATCTCTATCTCTACTGAACAATCTTTTATTTCAAATAGCATATATGGTCTGCCATATACGGGTTTTCTGGGCATGATGAAACTTTCCTCCTCCTTTTAAGGCTTTTATCCCTTTTGTTCTTTTAATTCTTTATGAATCGTGACGATTCTCCCACCAGCTGGTGGAATAAGTGAAAACCAATCATAATCTTTCAACATCTTATTTTCTAATATCACTAGCGCTTCTAAAAAATCATCAGCTTCGATGATAATAGTTTTCTCTCTTATACGACTATCAACTGGCACTTGTGTATAAAAGTTATACTTCTTCATGTTGTCCTCCTTTTTTTAAATTTGTTTAGCTTAATAACCTTTCCTCTGCTTCCCTGATTTCCTTTTCCTCGCTGGACTTCATCAGAATCTCCCAGTCCTCCTTCCATCTTTTTGCCTCTTTCTTTTTATCTGCGAATTTCCTCTTGATTCTCTTAATGTGGCTCTTTGTCCTTTTTTCCCAGATATTAATATGGCTCATTTGTCTTACCGCTACTCTCTACTAAAATATTAGCCTTCTGTGGGACTGAGAAAGAATTTATAACTGGAAAATTGTTCATTATTTTTCTTGTCTTTTGTTTTTGTTTTTCTTACAGTCTTTTGCCGAAGGCTTTGAACCCGAGCCTTTAGGCGAGGGGACAATTTTCTTATCTCTATTAATTTACATAAATTAATAAATACCTAAATTGGGGACATAAAAATATACTGGTTTCCCTATTAATTCCCCCAGGAGGATGTTAAAAACTTTTTTTACGAAATTACGCTAATTCCCTATTAATTTTACGCTAATTCCCTATTAATTTTACGTTGATTCCCTATTAATTTCCTTTTTCTCACAAAGAATCTCCAAGCCTTTCTATCAATTGTCCTGCCCAATTCGTAAGTCTTGTCATCATAATTTATAAATTCATTCTCTTTCAGAATCTTAAGAATTTTACGACAATTATCTACTCTTTCATAAAGTCGTTGTATTCTTTTTACTGGCCATGTCCATCCAACAATTCTACTTATAGATTCAGTATTGAGCACAATAAGCCCGTTATTCCAACGTACGGATTGAAATAGCTCTTGAGCTTTTGGGTCTAATTTATAAAGGTTTGGGTCTTGGAGTTGAGTGCCCTTACGGTGCATAGCGTTCTTTACAAAATAGCGTCCATATTCATTGGAAAAAACAAGAATAAAGACAGGCTCTTCCTTTCCAACACCTCTGCCTCTAAGTTTTCTGTTAGAGCGATGTTGCTCAAATTTATCTTCATAGGCAATAGCCACTCCGCAAATATTGTCTTTATATAATCCTATTTCCCCCCATCTTTCATCACCAAAATAAAGAGGGATTTTCACTTTGTTAGGCTCAGACGTAAGAATAACTTCAGGTACTCTTAAGAATATATCCACAGCCTCTTTGACCTTTATTTCCCGTCCTACAAAATCTCTAAAAATCCCATATTCGATGACTACAATATAATGATGAGGCTCTTCCAAGAATTTAGGATTACGAACTGTTAAATTCTCCTTGAATACTTGCTCAAACCACTTCTCCTGAGCAATAAGGTCTGAAGCGCAATCCAGAACCCAATGGATTTGATAGTCAAGCCTTTTCGGAGTTACCTTTATTTTCTCCTGTCCTATGTCCCAGTGAATTTTGCTTATGCTGGTTTCAGCCATTCTGGCTCCAGCTTCAAGCGCCTTAAGAAACTTTTTATCTCGCTTCACTAATTTTTTTTCTTCATTCATTTAAATATTCCTCCATTTAAAACTTAATCCCTCTTAAAAAGCTCTCAGAACTAAGGGTATTACCCTTAATCATATGGGGAACGACCCACCTGCACGTGCTCTGGGCTTCTGACCTGTAATCTCTCATTATTCTCAAACCTTATTTTACTCCTTTTGTCTTAATACCCTCTTTTGCCATCTCTTTATTTTCTTTTCCGTTTCTGATAACATTAACATTTCTCCTATAAAAAGAAAAAGGGAACCAAGCTTTCGCTTGGTTCCCTTGGTTTTCTCGTCCTCTCAAAAAGCTTTGCGCTTTTTGTTCCTTTAACAAGGGACGGTACAGGTAACATACAGAATCGTATAATTACCCAAAAATACTTGATACAGCGTGTCAGACCGTGGAGGATTTGGTCTAATTCCTAGGGGTAGCGAAAACCTCTTGGGGCAACCGCTACTTTTATGAATAATTCAGGTTAATTATTAAAATGAAAGTAAAGAAAATCATAAAAATTGCTGACAAAACTAGCTGTCCCCGATTGCTAGCCGCGGATGGCCCATTTGATCATATTTGACAACTTCGGTGCCCCTCCTTGCATGAGGATTCCGATTCTGAAAATCCGCCCGCCCACCCAGACGACAAAAGCTGTAAACAGCACAACACCAACAAGCCCTACCCAGGGCTGCCAGGCTGGAATTCCCACAGGTGCTGCTTTCCTGATGAGCATAAGCATCGGTGTAAATGGAGGAAACAGAGAAAGCCATGTGGCAAAGCTGCTGGTTGGTTCCTGGAGGATTGGCATAAAGATGAACATGGGGAAAAATACGGGAATCATGGCTGGAAACGTCAGATTCTGCGCATCCTTGGGATCATTGCAGGCAGAGCCCAAAGCAGCCAGCAGTGACCCCAGCATGACGATTTCCAGCACTAAAAAAATAAAAAACCAGGGAATTATATAAAAAGGGATAAAATCTTTTAATCCGATTTTTCCGAGAAAAAAGATACCACCAATTATATAAATAAAGGCTACAGTCAGAGATACAGCCAGGCCTCCTATAACTTTGCCGGCCATAAACTCATGAGGTTTCAGGCAGCCGAGAAGAACCTCTGCAATTCTTTGTGTCTTTTCTTCCATGGTGGTTTGCAGAAGCGGCATAGCACCCATCATAACTAACATAAACATCAGAAAGAATAAGATAACAGGGACAAGGAAAGCTTCAGCTTCGCTCGTTCTTTTTGCCTCCTTGATCTCACCGGTTTCTTCATCAACAGATACTAGTCCCATGGCTTCAACCTGAAGCCATGCCATTATCTCATCAGCTTTGGACTCATCCACACCGGCATCCTTTATACGGACCTTACGCAGGTAAGGATTAATCGTATTGTTAAGCCAGTTGCGGATGTTGTCAACAGCCGCATTTTTTGCATGGTATTTTATGCTGAATGTACTCTGCTCTCCCTCCGGATGACGGACATTCGGGCCAATCTCCAGAAAGGCATGAAGCTCCCCAAGGCGAATGCGGTCTGAAAGCCGCAATCTCTGAGCTTGAGGATCCTTCTCGTCCGGTTTGCTTATATCAATGATATAAGCAGGCTGGATTTTTTTCCTGGTTTTTTTATCATACACTGCGGATTTATTGCGCTCTTCCACCGCTTTAAGAAGCATGTCCGCCACAATCCCTGAACGGTCGAGGACAGTGACTTGCTTATCCGTAGTATCGACCTGGCCCCTGAGAAGATACATGGCAATACCACTTCCACCCATCAACACAGGCATGAGAACAAGCATGATGATAAATGCTTTTGTTTTGACAGAGGCTAAATATTCCCTTTTTACCATCCTGAAAACTCTACGCATCGGTCTCCTCCTTGGCTTCCGGTCCGGCAATTCTCAGAAAGATATCATACAATGTCGGTTTAGCCAGCTCAAAACTGTAGACACGCGTCCGGGACATTATCTCAGAGAGGATTTTCTGATGGTCATTATCCGGGGCGATCCGCAGCTCCTGGAGTTGACCAAAATCCGCAATTTTCTCAACACCGTCCAAGTTTTTCAAAGTGGAAATCCCACCTTCTGTGCGGACCCGGAGAGTATCGCTGCCGTATTTATCCTGGATCGAGACCAGGGTTCCATCCAGGACTTTTTTTCCTTTAAATATCATAAAAATGAAATCGCACATATTTTCGGCAACATTCATATCATGGGTGCTAAAAATCACTGTGGCTCCTTGAGTCCGGAGTTCGAGAACAGCATTCTTGATCGTTTCGACATTGACGGGGTCCAGGCCGGTAAACGGCTCATCCAGGATGATCAGCTCGGGTTGTGAAACAACAGTCGAGATAAACTGGACCTTCTGTCCCATCCCCTTGCTGAGCGTCTCGATCTTTTTGTCGGCCCAATCGCTGAGGTCCAGCTTGTCGAGCCAGTAATCAACTTCTTTATTCACTTTCCGGCCGCTTTTCAGTTCTCCATAAAAACGGAGAAGTTCCCGAACTTTCATTTTTTTATACATACCCCGTTCTTCCGGCAGATACCCAATACGTTCACTTGCTGTTCCGCGCATTTCTTTATCAAAAATCCTTATCTTACCTGAATCAGGATAAATGATATTCATGATCATCCGGAGAGTTGTGGTCTTCCCGGACCCATTAGGACCGATAAATCCATAGATGCTCCCCTGGGGAACATTGAGAGATAAATCGTCCACAGCCTTCAGGGCCCCGAATGTTTTTGTGATGTTCTCAATCTCAACAACGTTCATTCTTATAACTCCAATAAGAAGTACATTTATTACAGATAAATTGTGTGATTGCCGCACTGCGTTCGCAATGACAATACACATTGTGTGATTGCCGCGTTTCACTCCCTTCTTTTTACAGCCTCCTTTACAGCAGCTTCAGCATCCAGCACTTTAAAACACACTTATATTATACATAAACATGTATCTATATATATAGTCTCTATTATATAGACTTATCTATTTAGCTAAGGTTTCAAATTATTTTATACTTCAGCACATAGCTCTATATAATCAATATTCCAATTATTTCTACTAAACAAAACTTCAAGTAATTATTACAATTAGCTATTCGTGACAAAGAAGGTTAAATTTGACCTGATATTCTTCCTGTGATATGAAAAAAATAGCCCTGGCTTTTTAAATGTCTCAAAAAATCGATACTATCACATCCGAGGTCGTACTAAACACCTTTCAATCAATCGCCGAGGAAATGAGCATATCTCTTGTCCGTTCTGCATATTCCACGAATATTAAAGAGCGTAAAGACTGTTCTTGTGCCATCTTTGATTCTAAAGGAAATTTGATTGCCCTGGCTGAAAATATCCCCATTCACCTTGGTTCTATGCAGGGACTGATGAATGAAATCGGTCGCAATCTTGAGAAATGGAGCCTTCATCGCGGAGATATTCTTATCGCCAATGACCCTTACCTCGGAGGAGGCTCTCATCTGCCAGATATTACCCTGACCAGACCTGTATATTATCAAAATAAACTTGTGGCTTTTGTTACAAACATCGCTCACTGGACGGATGTGGGTGGACGCGCGCCCGGAGTTGGTACCGCCGGTGATTCGACTGAAATATATCAGGAAGGACTTCGAATTCCCCCTGTAAAGCTCATGTGCAAAAACATCCTCCAAAAAGATGTCTTGGAATTTATAATATCGAATATGCGGGGGAGGCAGGAAAGAGAAGGAGATCTGCGTGCCCAGATATCATCCTTGCATTTGGGCGAGCGTCGACTCCATGAACTTCACAAGGAATATAAACCGGAAACAATTAGTAAAGTTAAGGATGGAATATTTGATTATAGTGAGTGTTGGCTACAGAAAGCAGTGCAAACAGTCCCTGAAGGGTCCTATCATTTTACCGATATTATGGATGATGACGGCATCTCAGATGAACGGCTGCCTATCAAAGTAACTGTAACTG
This sequence comes from Candidatus Aminicenantota bacterium, assembly GCA_016783445.1. Taxonomy (GTDB): domain Bacteria; phylum Acidobacteriota; class Aminicenantia; order Aminicenantales; family Aminicenantaceae; genus JADHWO01. The sequence continues at coordinate 44,710 of JADHWO010000011.1, read as the reverse complement.
TTACTCACAAATACCAACCTTCCATAATGTTTGATTTTACAGGAACCGCTCCCCAGGCAACCGGAGGAATCAATATGGTTCGCCAGGCCTTAGAGTCATCGGTTTACTACAGTGTCAAAGCTATAATTGCACCGGATATACCCATCAATGCCGGATTCCAGCGTCCTATCATAGTCAAGGCACCCAAAGAGAGTCTTGTAAATGCCTCCGAACCCGCTGCGGTAGGCGGCAGAACAGATACATGCCAAAGAGTTGTCGATACTATTATGGGCGCACTGGCCCAGGCCGTTCCGGAAAGAATCGTAGCCGCTTCCAATGGAGCTACGACCGCCATTATTTTAGCCGGAACTAATGAACTGTCAGGTTCTGACTTTATCTATGTGGAAGCTTTAGGCGGTGGAATGGGTGCATCATCCACAAAAGATGGAATGGACGGTGTCCAGGTGCATATTACCAACACCTCGAATCTACCTATTGAAGCCATGGAAATGGAATACCCACTTCGCATTTTAAAGTATGAACTAGTACCGGACTCAGGGGGAGCAGGACAGTTTAGAGGCGGATTGGCAATCTGCAAGGAAATTCAGGCTTTAGCCCCAATTCTCTTTTCCGCCCATTCGGACAGGCATCTGGTCTCGCCCTGGGGTCTGATGGGAGGTCAGGATGGAAAACGCGGGCGGTTTGTCCTCAATTCTGTACAACCAGTTTCAAAATGCATTAAATCCAAAGTCTCAGGAGTTTTAATCCGTAAGGGCGATATCTTAAGAGTACAAACAGCAGGCGGCGGCGGGTTCGGTTCTCCTCTAAAAAGAGAACCTGAGCGTGTCCAAAAAGATTTCGTACAGAAAAAAATAAGCCGGAGGCATGCGCGCGAAATTTATGGCGTCGTGTTTTCTAGAACCGGGAAAATAGATCAGCCTGCTACAAAGTTATTGAAGAAAAAAATGATGGAAGATAAAGATAAGTGAACCATGAGTGTTGCAATCGATATTGGCGGAACCTTTACAGATATTATTTTATACGAAAAGAACTGCGGCGTCTTTTGGTCGGCTAAAATCCCATCCAATCCAGAAAATCCAGAAACTCCGTTTATAGAAGGATTGGTCCATGTACTGGAACTTGCAGGGAAAAAGATTAAAGAAGTAGATACTCTGACTCATGGAACGACTGTTGTTACGAATGCCCTTCTTGAAGGCAATCTTGCAAAAGTTGGGCTACTTGTTACCAATGGCTTCAGAGACCTCCTGGAGATCGGGCGGCAGCAACGCCCCAGCCTTTACGATTTGAAAAAAGATCGAAAAACTCCCCTTGTACCCCGTTACTGCGTGAGGGAAATCAAGGAAAGGATTTCTTCTAATAAAAAAATTATTCTCCCGTTAGACAAAGAACATGCAACAGCACAAATCAAAGCACTCAAAAAACTAAATATAGAAGTATTAGCGATTAGCTTGCTTTTCTCTTTTCACAATCCTAAGCATGAAAAGCTGCTGAAAAAACTGGCACAGAAATTTTTCGATAAGAGGCATATTTTTCTTTCAAGCCAAGTTTCTCCCGAATTCCGGGAGTTTGAGCGTACAAGTACAACAGTAATTGCTGCTGCTGTCGCTCCCAGAGTCGTAAACTACCTCAAAGCAATTAAAATAAAATTGAAAGATCAAGGATTGGAACAATTCAAATTAAGAATCATGCACTCGGGTGGCGGAACTTCAAGTACTTTCGAAGCGGAGAAACAACCTCATACCTTGATCGAATCAGGACCGGCAGCAGGGCTTGTTGGAGCCGCCTATCTTTCCAAAGCCCTTAACCTGGAAAGGATTGTTGCCTTTGATATGGGAGGAACAACAGCGAAGGCAGGAGTGATTTTAAAGGGAAAGCTTCAATATTCTTCAGAATATGAAGTTTCAGGCGAATTCCACCATGGTGGACGCCAGAAAGGAAGCGGGTATCCGGTTCGTACTCCCATGATTGATATGGTCGAATGCGGGGCAGGAGCCGGGAGTATAGCCTGGATCGACAGCGGCGGGCACCTTAAAGTCGGTCCCCAAAGTGCAGGTGCTGTTCCAGGACCTGCATGTTACGGTAAAGGCGGTAAAAATCCGACAGTAACTGACGCACATGTGGTTCTCGGTCGACTATCTGCCGACAAGTTTTTGGGAGGAGAAATGCCTCTACACCCCACAATTTCAGAAGAGGTCTTAAAGCGAAATATCTGTATTCCCTTAAGTAAACGTTTAGAAGAAGCTGCTACTGGAGTTCTGGCAATCGCAAATGCCAGCATGCTTCGTCTGCTCCGTCTTATTTCCGTAGCAAGGGGATATGACCCACGTAATTTTACCTTGATGGCTTACGGAGGGGCTGGACCGCTGCACGCCACGGAATTAGCTGAGTCGATGTCAATCAGCCGGATTATCATTCCCCTAATGCCGGGGCTTTTTTCTACCCTGGGCCTGTTCTATACAGATACGAATATGGATTTTGTGGAAACCGCTATGATGTCCTTGACGCGGATAGCCTCTCTCAATAGAATTCTCGCCAGACTAAATAAGCAGGCAAAAGTCTGGTTTGAAAAAAATAACGTAGCCTCTAAGGAAAGGAAAATCCGTGTTTCTGCTGACCTGCGTTATCTCCGTCAAAATTATGAATTAAATCTTCTCTTCCCGGGACCAGAGCTCTCAAAAGATGACACTCAACAGATTCATGTAAGATTCCATGAAGCCCATGCCAAAACATATGGCTTTAGTGCTCCCGGTGAGAATATAGAAGTTGTCAACTTGCGCTTAAGAGCTATAAAACTCCAACCTAAACCTGAAATGCCAAAGTTGAATGTCCCAGGAAGTATATTAGATGAGGATCAAGTTAGAACCAGGCCAGTTTGGCTCAACAATAAGAAATTTAAATGCCGAATTTACGAGCGTTCAATATTGCCGGCCGGATTCAGCATTAATGGACCTGCTGTCATCCAGGAAAAAGAATCTACCACGTTGGTCGGGCCTGATTGGAATCTTCAAGTTGATAAATTGGGAAATCTTCGCATGCGATATCGGAAATGAAAGCTCAAAAATTTCTTACTTTAATCGATTATGAGCTATAGTCGATGGACAGTTCTATAATTTTAATTCTAAGATCTTACTACCTTTGTCCTTCCCATCCAAGAAAGGTCTTCTAATTTTCCAAAATGCTCCTTAAAAATGCGATAATACATTAATTCTTCTTTAGAATTAATTATCCAGCCATTTTTCAAGTTACGCTCAAGTCTAAAATCATCATCTGTGATTGTTTTATCAGCATAATGTAACATAAGGTTTTTAACACCGGCGCCCTTCCAGAATTTGGCTTTTTTTCGATTTAATATTTTTTCTGGAAGTTCACCGTCCATTGCGACACGCAAAATCCATTTTTCTACATTCTCATGAAGTTTCATTTCAGGTGGAATGCGCAGGGCATAATTCACAACGTCAGGATCGAGAAAACAAACATGCGCAACTGTTCCATGTGCTGATGCACTGCGATCTACTCTCTGTAATGCCGTATTATGGAGACGCTTCATAATATCTATTAATTCATCAGGCAGCTCTTCCTGCTTAAGATTCTTTAAATAATGATATCCAGCAAAAAGTTCGTCTCCACCTTCCCCTGATAAAACCGCATAAACATATTCAGAAGCTTTTTCTGCAACCAGAAAATTCATGATGCTGGAGCGCACAAGAAGTGCATCAAATGATTCCAGATGAAAAATAACATCAGGTAAAACAGAAAGTAAGTCTGAGAATTCAACAACTACTTCATGATGTTCGGAGCCAATATAATTAGCTACTTCCCGGGCATATTCAAGATCAGGAGATCCATCCAATCCGGTAGCAAATGTATAAAGTTTACGCACATACAGACTGGTTAGAGCAGCTAAAGTACTCGAATCTAAACCACCAGAAAGCCAGGAACCAATCTCTTCCTTTTGTTCGATCCGTTTCTCGATAGAACTTTTAATTAACTCCTTGAGCTCTTCAGCTATAAACTCAACTTTTTTATCTAATGGCTCTCTCTTTTTTAGTTGAAAATACGTTTCCAGCCGCTCACCATCAGATTTACACCCGGGTGGAAGCGATTTAATCTCCGAGCAAAGACTGATTAAGGCCTTAACTTCCGAGGCAAAACAAATTGCGCCCTCCTCGCTTTCACCATAATAAAGAGGTGCAACACCCAGGTGATCGCGTTTGAGAATTATCCCATCCTTATTGGCTTTGACCAGGGCTAAATGTCCAGCACCATAACCATCCGCAACTTCATTTTTCTGTCTTATCTGTACAAGAGAATCTACCTGCGCATCGGCACAAACAATACCGAAGGTAGCGTTTTTCATTCCTCTAACTTCCTTCCCAGCATTACCTCGATGCGATATTTTCTCCAGCATCCTTTTGACAGTAGCCTGTTTCCCAGGCTGGTCAATGCCTGCAATTCCTGACACTTATATCACCTCCTTTAACTTCGTTCGTAATAAATTGTTGCGATGTAAGTTATTCAATTTATGGAAATTATTGTCTTTATATCACATTGAATTTTACATGTCAAAAATGTGCAGGAAAATCTGAGGATAAAATGAATGCTTAAATCTATCTCGAATTTATGAAATCTATTCTGATGTACTTTTTTATGAAAACCAGGAAATCACTCTCTTTTTTCCGGCATAAAATGAAATACAACTCGCACAGTCATTTACAATTTACCAAAAGAGGCAGCGCCGTAGTAGATCGAATTGAAAAGAAACTTAAACGTGTGAAAAGACTGCCCTCTATAAAGAGCTGGAAAGCCGATAAGGATAATCTTCCCTTCGCCAAGAGGCACATCAACGATGGCGCTTTTATTAAACAAATATTTCTCTCCATTAACCCAGCCGCTTAACAAAGGATTATGAAGAGGGTATCTGACAACACTTATCCCCTCTCTTGCTGCAAAAACAGGGCTTCTCCTGAAAAAAACCGCTCCTTCCCTCTCATATCCGTAGGCGATCGGATGATTTGTGTTTATTAAAACCTTAAGCAGGGAGCCCGGGACAAAGAAGCTTTTTCTGTCTATTTCTTCCACGCTATTTTCTATGGGTAAATAAAACTGTTTTATTGGAAAATCAGCAGCTGAGTTCAGGGTTATCAAGGTGCCTCCATTCTGGATAAATTCTTTAATGTTTTTTACGCCGATCTCGCCTATTCCACCCGAATATTCCGGGGGAATAGATTCCTCTGGAATCCCGTTTATTATCGTGTTTGTCCTTATATCAGGGAAAATAATAACATCAAAATTCTTGTTGAGGTTCCCCCTTCTTATATCTTCGTTAAAAAAACTCTTGTAAGGAAATTCAAACTGTTCAAGAACCCAGCGGGTCCATCCTTCATCCATCGAGGCAGTCCAGCTTTTGTAAAGACCAAGCCTCACAGGCTTCAATGTGTAAACTTTTGCTTCAGGTTTTACATTTAATCCTTCAAAAAAAACACAAAGATTTTTTGTTATAGACTTTAAATCTTCAATGAGCCCTTTCTTGTACCGGACAATCATAGTACCGGGAGGAAAAGCCTTCCGACTTGCAGAAAAATTCTCGGCAGCCCAAAACACGCTGTATCCTTTTTTCACCAGCCTATTTAAAGCAACAATATCATCATTTGTCGCATGCCCCCAAACATACCCAAAAGTTTTTTTCACTGTCTCAATTTTGCCTTTTGGCCTGGAGATTTTATCCATCTTAGCTGATTTAACCTCAAACGGCTTTACTACCTGAACAGCTTCAACACCCATAAGAAGAGGCAATGTGTGAGCAACTACATCATAAGGAGTTTTGAGAGGAGCACCCGGATATTCTCTTATTTCCGGATAGACCTGTTTTTCAAGAAGGGCCTTGGCAAATCCTCCATAAGGCTGCGCAAGATAAATAATGTACGTGTCCTGAGGATATAAGTAGCCGTCAGCCATAAAGGATTCTTTCGCTTTGTGCACCTCCACTCCTCCCATCTGCAGAACATTCATCATTTTTACAGCAGTGGACATATCCTTCTGGTCGGGAGGCATAACAAAAGCAAACGGAGGTTGAGTCCGGGTGACAGCATTTTTATGAATTCGATAAAAATTCCGGAGCCAATTCTCCCTGAGTCTTGCCGTATTTGTTAAAACCGCTTTAGCAGCAGAGTAATCATAATCCACAATATCTCTTAACGTCCATTTCCCGCCCTTCCAAGGCATAGGCATTTTTACGGAAGGTTCCTTCACATAGCTGGGCAGTTCATCAAACTTAATTGTGATGGGAGTGGCAATCCTGACACTTGCAACCTCGGTTAATATCCTTATTCCTCCATGATAGTGATGGTAAGCTCTTGCTGGCGTCCAAGCGTCGAATATCATGCTGTGTATAACGCCGGCTTTTCCTTCTGCAGTCAGCTCAGATGCAATAAAAGTCCCCATCTTTGCCACTTCCTGCCGGAGAATCGGATCGACATTAGGTTCATAAGGGTCGACGTAAGGCGGAACAAATATCCTTGCACCCCTGCTTCCCATCTGGTGCATATCCAGAATGACCTGGGGATGCCAGGCATTGTGGACTTTGATCGTGAGGCGGGACTCTACCTGAGTGAACATGTACCAGTCTCTGTTATTGTCGTGCCCCACATACTTATGATAGAGCCAGGGCATACGTGACCCTTCAAACTTTGTCCCAAGGTTCTTTTTATACCAATCTACAACCAATTGAATCCCGTCAGGGTTGTGCATGGGAACAAGAAGGAGAATAACATTATCCAGAATTTCCCTGGTATTTTTATCATTTCCGGTGGCAAGGTTATAGGCAAGCTCCATGGACATCTGCGATGCCCCGATCTCGGATGCATGGATGGAGCAGTTTATCATCACGACAGACTTTCCTTCTGAGATGATTTTTTCTGCTTCTTCCTCTTTTATTGTTCTGGGGTCAGCAAGTTTCTGCTGATACTGGCGGTATTTTTCAAGGCTTTTATGGTTCTCTACTGAAGTTATTACGGCTACTATAAAAGGATTTCCCATTGTTGTTTTACCAATTTCATTAACGGTTACTCTTTCGCTTGCCTTATCGAGCTTTTTGAAGTAATCAAGGATCTGGAACATATCCGCAACTTTTCTGTCTGTTCCGATTTTAAATCCTAAAATGTCTTCAGGTTTGGAAACCTGGGCTAGAACGGCATGGCTTAAAAAAAGAAGCAATAGCACAAAACAAAGATTTTTTGCCCTTCTCATATTATCCTCCTTTATTTACCACGGTATGGAATGCCCTCTAAAATCCATTTTGGTGCGGGCTTTCCTTTAAGATAGTGGTCAAAATATTGCTTCATCTTGATGGAGTAGTCCAGCTTGTTAGAGTACTTCTGCAGGTGATGAGGCTCTCCACGATACTGCAAGAATATACAGTCTTTTCCCAGCCGGCGCATCGCCAGGTAAAGCTCGATTCCCTGATACCAGGGAACAGCACCATCTTCGTCTCCAAACTGTATGAGCAAGGGAGTGTGGATACGGTCCGCAAAAAATACAGGGGAGTTCTCGATATAACGCTCAGGATACTCCCAAAGGCTCCCGCCAATGCGGCTCTGGGCCTTTTCATATTGAAACTGCCGCGCAAGGCCTGATTCCCAGCGGATGCCGCTGTAAGCGCTGGTCATGTTAGAAACAGGAGCTCCTGCTATGGTGCAAGTAAATATGTTTGTTTGGGTAATTACAAATGCCGCCTGGTAACCGCTCCAGGAATGACCGTGAAGACCTATTCCTTTGGGGTCAACAATTCCCATATCTATCAATTTCTGCACTCCGGGCACCAGACACTTTGTGGCTGAATAACCCGGATGGCCCACATCAAAACGGATATCAGGGAGGAAAAGAGCATAACCATTGCTGGCATAAAAAGGAAAGCAGGGGCGGTGGTTCACAACTATCTGGTTGAACTCATGGAGCCGCTGCGAGAAAAAGCGATAAAAATAGACAATTACAGGATATCTTTTTCCGGGCTCGTAATTCCCCGGCTTGATGAGGACACCCTGGAGCGGAATACCATCAAGACTGTTCCATTCTACAAGCTCAGCACTTCCCCACGCAAACTCACTGATCTGCGGATTGACGTTGGTAACTTTTTTTGGGGAAGTAAATTTCAGGTCGCTTATCCAGATATCAGGAAATTCCTGATAATTTTCCCTTGTAAACATCAAAACATCTGCTTTTTTAGCTTTTGCAAGGAATCTGAACCTCTTTTTCTCTTCTATCTGTTTCTCCACACCAGAGCTCCCCACCCTGCAGGCAGAAAACAAGGTGTGTTTTTCCAGGTTGTTATAAGCAGAAAGCAGGAGCTTCTGTTTCTCATCAAAGAATAACTTTTCTCGATCCAGGCGAAGAACACGAAAAGTTATGTTGTTTTTCCGTCCTTTTCCAGCTGTGATGTTTAAAACTTTGCCTGTTTTTGTGGAAAACTCCCAGATATCGTACTTGTCATATATCAGGGCAGCTTTATCATCTTTTGCCCATCCCGCATATCCGTACCCGGGAACCTTTCGAGGATAATCATGGTCTTCATTAAAAAAAGGAACTTTAAGCTGGCTTGTCAGGTTTTTTAAAGTCCCTGTTTTTCCATCAAAAAGAAACCAGTGTTTATCCTTGTAATAAACAACATAACGCCCACCGGGTGAAAGGGAGAAACGGTCTTCCAGGAAAGACGCCACTTTTTTCCTGGAGCCGTCTTTAAGATTAACCAAAAAAATATCATTCAGCCTTCCATACCAGGTGATCTCTTTCCGGTAGGGAATATCAGAAATCCCCAGGGCAAAATTTGGATTCTCCGATACCTGAACTCTGGGCATTTCTCTATCTGCAAGAAGAATGGTTTGTTTTGAATCGAGATGGAAAACAGCCAGATATGTTTGATCTATGAAACGAGGCCACATTTTTTTCTGATTGGGAATGATAAGCGGGTCATTCCAGTGCCAGACATCGACCCCTCTTTTCTCAAGGATCTTTTCTATACTAAAAAGGTCAATTTTCTCCTCTTCTTTCTCCTTTTTTTTGGTCTCCTCTCCCACATCAAAAAATTCTTTGGGCTTAAAACCGAAAAAAATGCGTTTGCCGTCACGGGTCCAGGAAATCCCGTTTTTTTCCGGGATAATCCATCCTTCAGGTGTGTCTTCAGCCGATACGGCTTGAATTGTTTTTCCTGTTTTGCTGTTCCATATACAAAGAGAATAAAAACCGCTTTCTTCATTATTTTTCTTTTCTTTTGTGCTTGAGAGGAAAGCCAGTTTACTTTCTTCTTTGGCCCATGTCAGGTTTGAATAAAGACCGTTTTCAATTTTTTCGATGGCTTTCTGCGGCCAGCTTTCCTTTTCTAATTCCACATAATAAAGTCCGTTGTTCTTCCCTTCGGGATCAGCTAAAGCATAGGCAAGATATCCGGATGCGCTGTCAAAAGCAGAGGAAAGCACATAGGGAATTTGAATCTCCTTTCCTGACTCCAGGTGACGGAGGACAAGAGTAGAGCCGACTTTTTTCGCCTTCTTCGCTTCCTTCTCTTCTTCCTGGCTCTTCCCTTTTTCCTCTTTTTGCGCCTTTTCTTCCTTTTTTGGTTTCTCTTCCTCTTTAAAGTGAGAATAAGCAAGCCACATCGAGTTTTCAGAAAATTTGAATCGTTCAACTTTCTCAAAATGGACAACTTCCCCGGTAAGAGTCTCAAGAAGTGCCATTCCCTGCTTGGGTTTTTTCTTTTTCGCTTTTTCAAGTTCCACAGCTTCGGGCTTTACTATCATAACCACCCAACGGGAATTTTTAGAAATAACCGGATTGCTGCCTCGCTTTACTGTAAAAACCTTGCCCTTTTTTATGCTGTGAATTATCACTTCTCCATCACCTCTGTCCGGCTGGGCAGTATAAGTTATCCATAATCCATTCTCAGAGATCACCGGATTCCGGATTTCCTTAAATTTCATGACATCCTGAAATGTCAGTGGTTTTTTCTCCGCAGCTTCTGAAAAAGGGGTGAAAAGAATCAAGCCCCAGAACAGGAGCACTGCCATGGCTATTCTTAAATTTGCTTTTTGGTACATTCAAACTCCTCCTTCTTTTGGGATTAAACTCAACAAAAGGGGTCGCGTCTCAACATTTGACACATTATTTTGTAGGGATTTGATTTACCAAACCCACCTCTGCAAAATAGGGATTACATCTAAATATGTGACATTTCTAAAAAAGATATAACATTTTAGGTCAGCCATTGCCGTTAAGAAGAGAAATCTTATTATCTTCAGCAATCCAGGTTTTTCCATGATAAGGCTTTGCCCTGAGCAAATTTTGAAACACAGCCCTTTTTTTATCAAATGTCAAATGTTGAGACGCGACCCCTTTTTTTAACACAGGGGAAATCTGAAATCAATGAAAAGCAAAATGTCTTTCACAATTCAGAATATTTATTTGCAGAGGGAAATTTTTTCTTATACCATAAAGGCTAACAATAAACTAAAAAAAGACGGGATATAACTATTTAACCTGGATTATTCACGAGTCGAGGTTGCCGCAGATGCGAGGCGCAGGGTATGAAGCTGTGGTTCTCCACCGCGAATGCCCTGCAACGAAGCAGACGCCGTTGCGAGGAGCAAAGCGACGTGGCAATCTGGTAATATCGACCCGCCTAAAAGGTAAAAACTGCCGACATAAAGTTAAAATGGGCCCATTGGAGAAGGCTTGAATGTTAATTCTGAGAAAAAATTAATATAATTGGCTTATATCATTGAAAGTAAATTATAGTGTTGGCAGTTTTTATGAATAATACAGGCTAAGCCATGCCATATAAACCTTTCCTGGATTTTTATGAGATACAGCGCCAGCAGAAGCAAAAAAGCCTTATTTTACTTTTAATATTAATCCTCTTTTATTTCTTCGCCATCGGATTTATTTCCATAATTTTTTTGATAAGCTTTGGTCTTATTCTCAGTAAAGCGGAGCTGCTATCAGGAACGTTCCTGACAAAACTCTTTCTGTTCAATGTCGCAGTCTCCGTCCTTATTGCCGCTTTTCAATTTTTTGAAGCAAAAAAGTTAGGGGCAAAATTCATCATCAAGCGCCTAGAGGCTCGTCCCCCGGACCTCTCTGACCGTTACCATAAACAGTTTGTTAACACATTGGATGAAATCAGGATCGCAAGCGGACTGCCTAAAGTCACACCTTATGTTTTACCTTCATTCGCAATTAATTCTATGGCATTAATCTCAGCAGATGATATACCAAATGTTTTTGTTACAGAGGGCCTTCTTGCAGAATTTACAAGAGATGAACTCCAGGCTGTAGTCTCCCATGAACTGGCCCACATTATCCGGGGAGATGCCTTCTATATAACATTAGTATGTTCTCTCGCCAATTTCTTCGAGCGGCTCAGACAAACCCTGGAACCGGAGAAACATTCTTATAAAGGGACTGTCCAAACAAAAAGAGGGGGTGCTGCGCAGGTTCCGGTTTTTTTCGCTGTCACATTGTCCGCGCTCGTCATGCACCTGTTAAGCACACTAATAAGCAGGCAGAGAGAGATCCTTGCCGATGCCACAGCCGTTGAACTGAACCGCAACCCCCGGGCTCTTGCCCGCGCTATTTATAAAGCCCATCTGAAAAATTCTTTTGTGGGAGATTTTAATCTAACCTACAGCCCGCTTTTTATTGTCCCTCCAGAATCAAAAGGTGAATCTGACGGATTTTTTGCCCGATTGTTTAATTCCCACCCCCCGCTTATGAAGAGGATTAAGCTTCTTTCAAACATGGTTAAGACCAGCCCAGCCAGAATAATTGAAGAAGTATGGGAAATCCAAAAAAAACGGGAAGAGGCACGAACCCTCCTCCATTCCCGGGAAGAAACTGTCGAGGGGAGCGCCGAAAAATCGACTGATAAAGAAAAAACCGACCAGGAAGAAGCGAAAGTGTGGGCTATCTGTGACCCTAAAGGAAAATGGCAGGGACCTTATGCGCTTGACGAACTCCTGTTTATCCGGTTTTTTACTCCCCTGATAAGGGTAAAAAATATTCAGGAAGAAATTGAGGCTCCAGCCAGAGAATTTCCTCAAATTCAAAATGCCATCAGGAATATTAGAAAGAAAAAACCGATATATCCCGCCAGGCAGAATTTATGCCCCCGCTGTTTTATCCCTCTTAAGGAAAGTTTTTACGAAGGAGTTGCCATAAAATTCTGCCCTCAGTGCAAAGGGAAGCTTGTGGAGTCCACGTTCAAGGAGCGTTTTATTGCCAGGAAGGAAGTTGCCTTCTCCAAGCATCTGATAGAAAAAGCTCATGAATTCAAAAAGAAATTTATGCTTAATCCGGTTCATACAAAAAAAATAAGTGACCTGAAATTTCAAAAATTACTCTGTCCGAATTGCGGCTCCCGCATGCTGCCAAGGCCATTCAGCTACCAGTATGTTATTCCGGTAGATAAATGTTTTTCCTGTTATAAAATCTGGTTTGATGCCGATGAGCTGGAAATCCTTCAGATTCTCATCGAAGAGAGATAAATCAGGATTCGCTGAAAGCTTTTTCCAGAATAACCAGATAATCCTCCTCACTAACCTCTCTTGGATTAGAAGGATTAGAATTGTTCTGAAACGATTTTTTTGCAAGCTCAGGAAATTTATCTTTCTGGATGTCCAGTTCCCTGAATGAAGGAATATTTAGTGTGTGTGAGAGGGATTTTATCTTTTGGATTAATCTCTCGGCAGCAACATTTTTATCTTTTTCTTCGATTCCTGCAATCCTCGCAATCTCTGCATACCTATCTTTTGCAGCCGGAAGGTTAAACTCCATTACAAATGGAAGGAAGATTGAATTTGTTACACCATGGGGAGTGTCATAAATGGAACCTACTGCTTCCGCCACGCAGTGAACAGCTCCTACATCGCTGTTGCCAAAAGCCAAACCTGCAACAGTGCTTCCCAGCATTATCCCCTCTCTGGCTTCTTTATCTGTTTTTATATCTTTATATGCTCTTTCGAGGGATGAAAAAATTAGCTGAAGCGCTTCGCGGGCAAATATATCCGTAAAATAAGTTGCCGGCTTCACCGTATAGGCCTCTATAGCATGGGTGAGAGCATCCATACCGGTTGAAGCAACTAGAGGAGGCGGAAGGGTTACAAGCAGATCAGGATCAACAAGAGCCACTGCAGGGAACATATGTGGACCTTTTATACTCATCTTGAACATACGCTCTGTGTGAGTAACAACGGAAACCCATGTTACTTCGCTTCCTGTCCCGCAGGTTGTTGGAATGGCAAGAACATCAAGAGGCGGTGATCTGTACTTTCCTTTTCCTTCATAATCCTCTATACTCCCCGGATTTGTTGCCAGCAATGCAACAGCCTTGGCAGCATCCAGAGCACTTCCCCCGCCCAAGCCGATAACAACATCGGGTTTGATCTCGCGGACAATATCCCCTGCTCTGTTGACTGTGTTAAATTTGGGATTTTGTTCAACCTTGTCAAACACCTGAATATTCTGAAATTGGCTGAGAACCTTATCTGCGATGCCCGAGTCTAAAATACCCTGATCCGTGACAAGGAAAAGACGAAAATCTTTAAAATTGTCCTCAACTATCTCTTTAAGCTGGGAGATTATGCCAGACCCAAAATATATCCTGGTGGGAACATGAAATCTCAATGTATATGTCCTCTACTTTCTGAATTCAAGCGAATCCTGATTCGCCATATCCAGGACAGCAATAAAGAGAAGTTGAGCCATGTCTTCCAGGATCTCAGGTGTTATCGTATCAATAGTATCCTTGGTTACGTGGTAGTAAGATGGAGCCCCGGATACCCCGAAGGAAAGAGTTGGAACGCCTTTCCACATAAAACGGGCTGCATCAAGCCTTGGCCGGGCTATGTTGGCAAAGTAAGAAGGACTGATGACACGGTGGATGTATTTTTCATTCGCTTTTTTTACAAATTCCCATAAATCAGGATAATTCTTTGCAGCCAGAGCACGTATTTTATCCCCGCAGCCAACGCCATCCATGTTAATCAAAGCCAGAGTTTTTTCCAGAGGCACGACCGGATGCTCTACGTAATACTTCGAGCCAGCCACAGCCTGTTCTTCGGCACCAAAACAAAGGAACATCACAGAGCGGCGGGGTTTGACGGGGCATTTAGACATTGCTTCTGCAATTCCCATAATAACAGAGACAGCCGAAGCATTATCATTTGCACCGGGCATGATTTCATAGCACCGGCCAAGATGGTCAAGATGCCCGCCCACAATAATCACCTCTTCTTTAAGAACAGGATCAGAGCCTTCAAGTATACCAATAACATTAAAGCCAATCCCATCAGGGTGATGCTCTGTAGTGTTTTTTATAGTGAAGGTTTTCCCTGTTACAAAGGAAAAAGGTTTTAAATTTTTTCTAATCTTTCCGATAACGTCGCTGTGTTTGAGCCCTGTTCCGGAAAAAACATCAGCAACCACTACACTTCCTACATGAGAGTATATAAAGTCCTTACTGTAGGAATTATTCGGATTTCCGATAGGACCATAGTTATAGAGCATACCTCTGGCACCATGAGCCACAGCATTCTCAAGTTTATACTGGTGGAAGGAATACGGACGCCACTTCTTAAAAAGCTCCGGGTCTCTGTCAGGAGAAACAGGGACTTCCCTTTCCATTAATACGATCTTTCCTTTAACATCCACTCCTTTGTAATCATCATAGCCAAGCTCTGGAGCTGTAGCGCCGTAGCCGACATAAATGACTTCAGCAGTCACTTCACCAGAGCCGGAAGTAGAGCCTGGGATAAACTCATTTTCATAGCGATAATATTTTTTTATAACTGATTCTTTTTGAGGTATATGAAGATATACTTCACAGTCCTTAAAAATCAGTGTGTACGGATTAGGAAAAGCCTGAAAATAGCTGTTTTTATCACCAGCAGGAGTTATCCCCCACTTTTTAAAATGGGAAACCACCCACTTTGCACTGGCATTAAACCCCTCTGTTCCGGTCAGCCGGCCGGCATATTTGTCAGAGGCTAACTCCTTCACATAGTGAAAAAGTTTATGGCTGGATATAGAATGAAAGGTTTGCAGGAGTTTCTGTTCATCCGCATCTTTTGCCGGTAATCCTTGAGACGTGAGAACATAAAAAACAAGAATAAAACAAAAAACAAGCAGGAAAGAAAAAAGTTTTTTACTTCGCATATTGACCTCCTTTTCACTTTGTCATTCATTATGTTAAGATAAATTTAATAAAAGTAAAGAGAAAATTTTGGCTCAATTAAAAAGAATTATTTTTTTTACCTTTTCTTTTATTCTTTCATCCAGTCTAAGCTCCGGTATTCTAACCGGTCTTAACCTGAGAGGAGAGCTTCTTTTTCAAGAAAAAGAGATCTCTATTATCGTGCAGGAGCTTTTTGAATTGATCAATGAAGAAAGGAAAGACCTCGGTCTCCTCACTCTTCAATTTTCTCAGGATTTAAGCCTCCTTGCCCGTGAGCACAGTAAGGATATGGCTCTACGCGGGAAAATTTCTCATTCCTCAACATCAGGACAGTCTTATAGAGACCGAATCATAGAAGCGGGATTCTACTTTAGCGCGATAGGAGAAAACGTAGCTTCTAGTAATATACCTCAGGCAGAACTTATCCATGAAAAACTCATGGACAGTGCAGGGCACAGAAAAAACATCCTGGATCCAGACTTTGACCAGGTTGGAATTGGTGTGGTCTTTAGGAAAAACAAAGGATATTTCATAACTCAGGATTTTCGAAGAGCCATGGTTCTCAAGAAAGAGGAAGAAGTCAAGGAGGATATCCAGAGAGATATAAATGACTTGAGGCGGGAAAATTATCTTCCTTCTCTTTCATTTACAAAAGAAGCAGATGATTATGCCCTTAAATGTGCGATTTATAAAGCTAAAGATAAAGCCCCATCTCCTATGCCGCGTCATTGGGGAGAAACCCAGTTCCTTTTTATCACCTCTCCCACTTTAGAAGGAATCCAGTCTATCTACAGGGATAAGGTCCTGAAAAAAACTTATACCAGAGCGGGCCTGGGTGTCAGTTTTGGCAAGAGCAGCAAATATCCCGGTGGGTGTTATTTTATAACTCTGGTACTTATCTCAGAAAACTAATACAAATCCATGAGCAACAAGGACCTTAAAGAGATTATCTTCTTCTGAAGGAGTAATTATTATGACTGAAATATCAAGAAGGAATTTTTTACTCATCTCAGGGATGAGCTCAACCTCTCTGCTTAAGCAAACTTTTAAGACACAAAAAAGCCCGGAAAGACACCGGAAAAAACTCTCTTCTCAGCTAACTTTTGATGCGTGGATTGAATTAAACCTAAAAAACATGACATGGAATCTTCGCCAGATAAAAAAGACGGCAAAAGTACCCGTAATGGCTGTTATTAAAGCAAATGCTTACGGACATGGATTGGTAAAGACCGGGGAACACCTGGAAAAAGTGAGAATTAATTTTCTCATGGTGGGAAAACTTCAGGAGGCACTTTTACTAAGAAAAAAAGGCGTGTCCACTCCCATTCTCAATTTTGGTCCCTTTAGCAGCGGAGACACAGAAACAATAATCCGGAATAACATCTCTCAATCTGTCTTTAACGGAAAAATCTCGAGCCTCAGCCAGGCTGCCCAAAGGATTGGGAAAAAAGCCAAAATCCATATCCATGTGGATACTGGCATGGGAAGAATGGGAATATCCTTTCGCGAGGCTCTTCCTTATATCAAAAAAGCCTCTTTGCTTGAGGGAATTCTAATAGAGGGAATTTCGACAACACTAACCGAGGATGATGATTTTGACAGGGAACAGATCAAACGCTTCCTAAACCTTTGCCAGGATTCAGAAAAAAAAGGAATCTCTTTAGGCTTTAAACATGCAGCAAGCAGCGACGGAGTTCTTGACTTTCCTGAGTCCCATCTTGATATGGTCAGACCCGGGATAGCTCTTTACGGATACTATCCTTCGGATAAAACTCAGAAGGAAGACCGGCTTGGCCTTAAGCCTGTTCTCCAGCTAAAAAGCCAGGTTGTGGCTGTCAAAACTCTCCAGCCAGGAGATTCTGTATCCTACCATCGGAAATACACAACACAAAAAAAGGAAAAAATCGCCATCGTTCCTATTGGCTATTCGGATGGCTACCCGCACAATACAATCGAAAAAGCTCATGTTTTGATCAAGGAAAAAAGATATCCTCTGATTGCAGCTGTAACAGCCAACCACTGTACAGTTCTTCTGAAAGAAAATTCCGCGGTCTCACCCGGAGATGAAGTTGTTCTCCTCGGCAGTCAAGGAAAAGAAAAAATAACAGCTGTTGATATCGCCGGATGGGCAGGCGTTTCAGCGTATAAAATATTGATTGGCCTCAGCCCTTTCCTGCCAAAAAGAGAAATATATTATGTAGGTGATTGATTCATAAAAAAGTAGCCTGTTCCCTTTTTTGCATTGATTTGGTTTTTTAATTCTGATATCTTGATTCCGCCAATCCCGTAAAATACCTTTAAGGAGGTACTTATGACAAAAAAGCTTTTTTTTGTCCTTTCCATTCTTGGTCTGCTTCTTGTTGTTCCAGCCATAAGCCAGGCTGGCCAAACCAACCCAAAGGTGCTTATGAAAACAACTATGGGTGACATAACAATCGAACTCTATCCTGATAAAGCTCCTATAACAGTCCGAAATTTTCTCTCCTATGTGGACACAAAATTCTATGATGGAACAATATTTCACCGGGTTATGAAAGGATTTATGATTCAGGGAGGTGGACTTACCGAGGATTTCAGGAATAAGGCCGCCAAGCCGCCTATAAAAAACGAAGCAATAAATGGTTTGAAAAACAAAAGGGGCACAATTGCCATGGGCCGGCTTCCTGAGATACACAGCGCCACATGCCAGTTCTATATCAACCACGTGGATAATCCCGGCTTAGACCACGTAGATAATACTCCTGATGGATTCGGATATGCTGTTTTCGGAAAGGTTATTAAAGGCATGGATGTTGTGGATGCTATCGCCAGCACAAAAATAATGACAAAATCCGGCCGGAGGAATGTCCCGAGGGAAACTATAACAATCGTTTCTATTCGCCGGATATAAAATAATTAGCTTTATACCAAAAAATTCCGGTGCTTCTGGAGTTGATAACTCCTGCAGGTTACAATGATTGATCTGATCTTCGCTTTTTTCCATTTCTTCCTTCTTCTTGGCATCTTGGTCTATGCGTTCTATTCTTTATTCCAGGGAAACACTTTCAAATTTGCCGTGATTATTGTCCTGCTAACCGGATACTACTTCATCACTCTTCACAAAAATGTAAAAAAAGAAATATTAAGAAAAAAGAAAAAAAAGACTTAAAAGAAAAAGATTGCCGTATTAGTTTAGACGCAAAACTAAAATAAAAAAAAAGAATCATGGATACCTTCGAGAGCACCCTTCACGTCCTCGGCGATATAGTCTGGGGTCCACATATGGCTATTCTACTCCTTGGTATAGGCCTGTTTCTTACCATCCGCATGCGCTTCGTTCAGGTACGCCGCTTTGGACTTTCTTTCCGACTTCTTCTTGGAAAGAAAGATTTTGGTGAAAGTGCAAAAGAACGCAAAGGAGACATCTCGCCCTTCCAGGCTTTAACGACTTCTCTGGCAGCAACTATTGGAAACGGAAATATCGGAGGAGTCTGTACAGCTATTGCTATGGGAGGACCGGGGGCAGTTTTCTGGATGTGGCTCTCTGCCTTCTTCGGCATGGCAACTAAAGTGGCTGAAGCAGTTCTTGGTCAGAAATTCAAGAAGATTCTACCAGGAGGAGCAGTGGTAGGTGGTCCTATGTATTACATTAAAGATGGATTAGGCCTCCCCTGGCTGGCAGGCATTTTTGCATTCTTTATGGGCTGTAAGCCTCTTTTCTCGACCACCGTCATTCAATCCAACTCTGTAGCCTACGTTTTAAAAACACAGATTGGAATCGAACCCTGGATTTCCGGGCTTGGATTGGCTGTACTGACATGGCTGGTCATCATTGGAGGAATCAAATCCATAGCCAAAGTGACAGAATATGTAAGCCCTATTATGGTATTCTTTTATATCTTTGGCGCTTTTTTCATCATTATATTCTTTGCTTCACGCCTTCCCCATGCTTTTTCTCTTATCTTTGTGGGAGCATTCAAACCATCTGCCATCATAGGAGGAATCGCAGGAATAACCATAAGGAATGCCATCCGCTACGGTTTCTCCAGAGGAGCCTATTCCAACGAAGCAGGAACCGGAACAGCAGCTGTCTTCCATGCTTCAGCCCAAACAAGCGAGCCTGTGCGCCAGGGATTGATCGCTTCTCTGGATGTATTCATTGATACTCTTGTCATCTGCACACTTACAGCCCTGGCTGTTCTGGTCACCGGTGCCTGGACAGAAGGAACAAGCACAGGAATGGCTGCAGAAGCATTTAACATTGCATTTCCCCGGATTGGAGGCGTTCCTGTGGGAGGTTTAATAGTGGCAGCAAGCTCATTTCTCTTTGGATATTCCAGCTTGATAGCAGTTCCCTATTATGGAGAAATCTCTTTTAGCTATCTCCTGGGCCCCTGGATAAAGCACCCGTTCCGCTGGATCTTCTGTCTTGTTATTTTTATCGGAGCTGTTCTGAAAGTTGAAGAAGCCTGGCTAATCGGAGACGTGTTCAATGGCATGATGGCTTTTACAAACCTTATTGGTATAATAGGCCTGGCCGGGCTGGCTGTAATCTCAGTAAAGAGCTATCTTAATAAAATAGATAGTTATAAAAATCAGAGAAATTTTCAGGGAGGAATCGATGAATCTTAAAAAGCTTATATTTACACCGACCGTTATCTTGATCTTTCTAATCTTTTCTTTTTTCCTTAACGCAGAAAAGCTGGACAGAGACCTACAGAGAGGATTTGACTCAATCCGCCCCATGGACGCTTATAACTATGTCAAAACTTTATCATTACCCAAATTTGCCGGACGCCACACAGGCCACGAAGGCTATACGGCTGCTGCTAAATGGGCTGCTAATAAATTCAAGGAATGGGGTCTTAAGCCTTTAAGTAAAAAAGAAGGATATCTCCAGGCTTATCCCTCTCCTTATACAATTATTGATAAAGCCGAGATGTTCCTGTTCTTAGAGCAAAAGGAAGCTACACAACAAAAAGAACCGGCTTTAAAAAAAATCAAGTTGGAACCAGGCAAAGACTTCCTGCCCCTTCTTTTTAGCGACAGCGGTGACAGCTCAGCCGGACTTGTATTTGCCGGATGGGGAATAAGCGCTCCAGAGCTTGGCTACGATGACTATGCCGGACTGGATGTTGAAGGAAAATTTATTCTCTGTTTTCGAGGCACTCCGGACCGGAGGGATAACCGCTACCAGAAACACGACCATCACCGCTTCCGGATGAAAACAGCAAAAAATAAAGGAGCTTTAGGCCTTTTTTATATTTACGCAGAGCCCCTTGCCAATCCAAACGGTGACTGGATAAAAGACTTCACCCCGGCAATTATTAGTGAAAGTGTTGCGGATAAAATTCTGAAAGAAAAAGGAACGAATTCTAAAGACCTGAGGAGTGATCTTCTCACCTACAAAAAGCCCCTTTCCTTCCCTCTTCAAACAAAAATAAGCTTCTGCGTGGAATCAAGACATTTCCCTGATGGTATCGGATATAATGTTGTGGGTTATGTGGAAGGGTTCGACCGTCAACTCAAGAAAGAATGCCTGGTTGTTGGCGGCCACTTTGACCACTGCGGAGAACACATGGGATTTCTTTTCCCCGGTGCAAATGATAATGCCAGTGGAAGCGCGGTTGTAATGGAGATTGCAGAAGCATTTTCCAAACTGAAAAAAAAGCCCAAAAGGTCAGCCGTTTTTGTTCTCTTTGGTGGTGAAGAGATGGGGCTCCAGGGGTCAACCTACTTTGCAAATCACGTACCCACTCAGTTTGATAAAGTAGACACTATGTTCAACTTCGATATGGTCGGCGAAGGTGATGGAGTTGGATGCGGCATCAGCCCAAAGCCTGAAGGACTAAAAAAGGCACTGGAAGATTCAAACAAATTTGTGAATATCCTGAGGCGCTCAAGATTTTTTAGAGAAGTAGGCGTAAGAAGCTCAGATTATGCACCTTTCTTTTTAAACGGAGCAGCCTGTATTTCTTTTGCTTCGAATGGACCGCATCTTGCCTATCATCAAACCGGTGATACAATCTACCGTATCAATCCGGATATTTTGGCTGACACTGCGCGACTTGCATTCCTCACCGGCTTTACATGGGCCAACAGATAACCAGAAGAATCTAAAATATTAACGCCTATTGTGTGATTGCCACACTCCTTTCAGTCGTTCGCAATGACACTTTCTAAGTAGAGGGATAAAAATTTCCCCCTGGACATTCCTTAACAAAGGAAAATCCGGGTATTCAAGAGCATAAAAATTTCATTTCACAGCCTTTAAATTTAATGTGAATCCAAGCGGAATCAAGAGGGATGTCTACTGGTTCAATGTATAAAAAAATAGGCTGGCTTTTTTCGCAAGACTCGAAAATTACAGGTTTTACGAGACAAACTCAAAAAGCCAGCTCGGCTTATTCCTATTTTACGATTTTTCCTTGGAGAATAAGGATTAAGGCTTTATCCCCACCGTCAAGCTTGGAGACGCCAACCACAGTCCTTTCTCCACCTTTTATTGTAAGAGGAGTATTAATAAGAGTTTGATATTTTTTTATTCCTTCATGGACATAACCTGTAAACTGCCTTAACCTCAATTCTAACTGAAAAACATCTTCTTTCTCTTCCCGGACATAGCGAGGTACCAATCTAAGCTCTAAATCCAGGTCAGATCCGCCAATACGGTGATCAGAATATCCTCCATCCTGGACTCTTAGGAAGGAAGAACCAACTTTATTGTAGTATTTGTAGCTTAATACTTTTTTTAATTCTTTTATCAGAGGATCAGATTCTATTTTTTTATCATATTCCTTTGCCTTGAGAAATCGGGAAACATTAGAAGCATCTTTTGAACTTTCCCCTATCCCTAAAATCAGGTCCACAGTGAACAGTATGTCTACAGGCTTAACGTCGATTTTCTTGAGGAGCGCAAGCACCATCTCAACAATCTCCGGTGTATCCTGAATTGTAATTATATTCAGCTCATCCTGGGTTCTTATACGGCCGTACATACTTTGATAACCCGTAAGAAGAGATTGAACCTGTCTTGCCTTGATATATTTAAGCTTAACAAATTCCGTCTTCAGCTCTGGTTTTTTTGCCTGTCCGGCTGAAGCATAGACATTCAAAGAAGCCCCAGCCAAAAAGCAAAGCACTAAAATGCCTGTTAAAAATTTCTTCATTTTTTATCCTCCAAATCGAAATTTTTATTAAAGAACCAGACTATTTTTAGCCCGGTATCTTTTGAAACCATTGTCATGGAAATTATGTCCTGTTCTGGTTTATCCTTAAAACTTTCAAAGAGCTTAGCTTGGGATTCTGCCACCATCCTTGTTCCCGGGATTACTCCCTCTTTGTAAAAACCAGGTCTTATAACAAAAAAAGTAAAAACAACGGCAAAAACAGCCATCATCACATAAGCCCAGACTTTCCTGAATGGCCACGGAGCAAGAGGCGATAACTCTGGTTCTTTATCTCCAATGGCTATCTTAACAACCTGCTGCCATTCCCTATCTTCCCAATCTTCTCTTTCTTTTGCGAGCCATTCCTTTGTTTTCCCCAAAGACAAAACATAAGAATCATATTCATGCCGGCACTCCGGACATTTTTCCACATGAGCTTTAACCTCTGATATTTTAGATTTAGAAATATCAGAACCCACAACCAGAGGAAGATAACGCTGGACCTTTTTGCATTTCATTTTTTTACACCCCTTACCTCTACAGGATATATTTTTTCGAATTGTGTCTTTATTTTTTGCCTGGCGCGTAACAGATTAGTCCGGACACTTACAGATGAGCATCCAAGAATCTCTGACGTCTCTTTTATGGAAAATCCTTCGCCATCCCGCAGGATAAAAACAGCTTTTTCTTTAGGACCTAAACTTTGAAGGCAGGCCTTGATTTTATTTTTTATCTCTTTATTCAGAAGCTGTTTTTCAGGATCCTGGTTTATGCTGGCAGTCAGACTTTTCTGACTCTCCACTATTTCTTCATACTTTTTCTTCTTTCTCAAAAAATCATAAGTGGAATTCACTGTTATTTTGTATATCCAGTTTTTGAAGCTTTTCCCTTTTTTAAATTTATAAAGATATTTATAAATTTTAATAAGAGCATCCTGGCAGACCTCTTTTGCTTCTTCCAAATTTTCTGTCATTCGATATGCCATGTTCAAGATCCCCTGGCGGTAAGGCCGGAGAAGAATCTCAAAGGAAACATCGTCTCCTCTGAGAACTTCCTCAACCAGTTCATCATCATTCTTCATCCACATTAATATACTTCTATTTTGCTAAAAATGTTAACCTGAATTATTCATAAAAACTGCCGACACTACTATTTTATCTTAATGATATTAGCAAGTTAAGCTGATTTCTCCTCAAGGTTAACATTCAAACCTTCTCCAATAGCCTCATTTTTAACTTTATGTCGGCATTTTTTACCCCTTGGGCGAGCTGATCTTACGAGATTGCATAGCCTGTTGCGAGCGCAGCGTGGCAATCTTCCTCGCTCCTCGCAACGACGTCTTCTTCGTTGCAGCGCATTCGCAGTGGAAAACCACAGCTTCTTACGCTGCGCCTCGCATCTGAGACAATCTCAACTCGTGAATAATCCATGTTAAGTAAAAAAATGAGATCAGTTGTAAAATCCCGTTGTCGTTTAAGCTGTTGACTTAAATAACGAAATAAATTATTTTTTTTATCTATGGTCTTCTGTAAAACATTAAAACACAATGAAAGTCAAAATAAGGACCTATAAAAAAAGAATAGAGCTCCAACGCAAACATCTTTTACTGTTCATATTCTTTACTTTCTCACTTTTTCTAATTCTAAGCTTTATTCCAAAAAATAAACCTCCACTCAAAGTAAAAAGAGATATTCCTCTGCCAAAAATTTTAGACAATACTCCACCCCTGATTGAAAATATAAAAACAATCCGGAGAGGAATGACTCTGACAGACCTTCTGGCACAATACAATTTCACCCCTGCCCAAATATATGAACTGAGAAAAAATATAAAACCTGTCTATGACCTGGGCAAAATAAAAGCGGGCCATGAACTCAGAATCTATTCCACTCAGCAGGGAGAAATCTCTTCCCTAGAATACGATATAAATGAAGAAAATTTCCTCCATATCCAGAAAAAAGAGAGCACATATACGGCTGAAATAAAAAAAATACCTTACAAAATCGAAGTCAAAATGATCTGGGGAACTATCGAGGAAAATCTTATCTTTGCTGTAAACAAAAAAGGCGAGGGTGACCTCCTGGCTATTAACCTTGCCGACCTTTTTGCCTGGGATATCGACTTTTATGCCGACCTCCGCAAAGGAGACTCGTTCAAAATCATTTTCGAAAAGAAATACCTTCGGGGCGAATTTTTCAGCTACAGAAATATTCTTGCTGCAGAATTTACTAATCAGGGCAAGACATTCCGGGCTATCCGCTATACTTACCCCGACACAAAAGAATCTGACTTTTTTGACCTGGCAGGTAATTCCTTAAGAAAAGAATTCCGGAAATCTCCGCTTCATTCCGCCAGAATCACTTCCCGCTTCAGCCGCAGGCGCCTGCATCCTATCCGCAAGGTATACCGCCCCCATTATGGAGTGGACTATGCAGCCCCTGTCGGAACTCAAGTCCAGGCGACAGCAGACGGAACTGTCACCTTTACCGGAAGGAACGGAGCCGCAGGCCGTATGATCAAAATCCGGCATAAAAACAGATATGAAACACAGTACCTTCACCTGAGAGGTTATGCCAAAGGAATAAGAAAAGGAAAAAAGATCAAAGAAGGGCAAGTCATCGGGTTTGTGGGCTCATCGGGCGAATCTACCGGCCCCCACCTGGATTACAGGATCAAGAAAGATGGAAAGTACATCAATCCTCTTGCTTTTAAGCCAGCGCCTGTAAAACCACTGAGAGCAGAATATCTGGAGGGTTTTAAAAAACAAGCTGATAGCTTATTTTTCTGTTTAAAGGCTCCTTTTATGGTTTTTTCCAGTCTCGGAAATACCTTAACTCCTTAACAGCATACCCCTTCTTAATTGTTGTTGACAATTAATAGGTAAAATAATTAAAATTGATTAATCAGTAAAACCCACATTTTTTTAGGAGGTTCTTATGAAAGTTACTCTTAGTGTCTTAAAAGCAGATATAGGCAGCATCGGCGGCCATATCACTCCAAGTAAGGCACTCGTAAATGAAGTCAAAAACTTTGTTAAGGAAAACAGCAAGGATCTAATAATTGATTCCTACATCGGCTATACCGGAGATGATATTGCTATTTTATGTACACACGATAGAGGCGTATCAGACGAAAAAATACATAAATTGGCCTGGGACACTTTTATAGCCGGAACAGCCGTGGCCAAAAAACAGGGGTTATACGGCGCAGGGCAGGATCTGCTGAAGGATTCTTTCAGCGGAAACATAAAAGGAATGGGACCTGCCGTGGCAGAGATGGAATTCGAAGAGAGGCCCAACGAGCCCTTTGTTTTTTTTGCTGCAGATAAAACTGACCCTGGTTGTTACAACCTGCCATTTTACCTGGGCTTTATTGATCCCATGTACTGCGCAGGACTCATCTTAAGCCCAAAAATGAGTGACGGATTCAAGTTCCGTATTATCGATGTCGGGTACACAGAAAAGGACAAAATTATTGAACTAAACGCACCTGAAGAACTCTATGATATCGCAGCTCTGCTCCGGGACGGCGAACGATACGTTATCGAGAGCATTTATTCCCGAAACACTGGGAATAAGGCAGCATCTATCTCAACAACCCGCCTCCACAATATCGCTGGAAAATACACTGGAAAAGATGACCCGGTAGCGCTGGTCCGAGTTCAGGGAGAATTTCCTGCCACTGGAGAAGTTTTGGCTCCATTTCAAATTGGTCATTTTGTTGCCGGCTTTATGAGAGGCAGCCACAACGGACCTCTCATGCCCTGCAAATTAAATTCAACTATCTCCTTTTTTGACGGCCCTCCGGTAGTTACAGGCGCGGCTTTTTGTGTTAGAGAAGGAAAGCTTACAGAACCTGCCGACGTCTTCGACCATCCTTACTGGGATTACGTGAGAGACCAGGTATCCGAAAAAGCCACAGCCATAAGACGGCAGGGTTTTTTTGGCCCAGCAATGCTTCCCTACACCGAGCTCGAATACGGAGGTATCGTCGAAAAGCTGGATAAACTGGAAAAGAAATTCAAGCTCGAAGACTGAGAAGAAGTTCTTTAACAAAATTCCGCTTCAAAAAAAACTTATCTGTCTGCAGAGAGAACTCTCGTAATAAGATTCTCTTCAATAATTCTCATGAGAAAAAATAGGAATCCGGTCCCTACTGTGGACATCATCATAAAAATCAAAAGAGAAGACGGGCAGGATGGTATAGTGCTCATTAAAAGAAAAAATCCTCCTTTCGGGTGGGCCATACCAGGAGGATTTGTTGACTATGGTGAATCCTTAGAGGAAGCAGCTGTCCGCGAGGCTAAAGAAGAGACATCTCTTGATATCCAGCTTAAAAGTCAACTCCACACCTATTCAGATCCGAACCGCGATCCCCGCCAGCACACAATCACAACAGTTTTTGTGGCCACAGCACAGGGAAAACCAAAAGCCCGGGATGATGCTCAGGAAATCGGAGTATTCACAAAAAAAGAAATGAATTTTCCCCTTGCTTTTGACCATAATAAAATATTAGAAGATTATTTCGAACAAAAAAAATAGCAGTTTAATAAATATTTAATAATAATAAATGAGGACCTCCAAACATCTCGTCCACGATGAATTATAAAGGATAAACTATAATGCCAAAAAATGAAGAAAAAAAACAAAAACCGGATGAAGATATAAAGCTTAAGGAGGTTCATAAAGCTTGGGGTCCTGTAGAAGCTGAGGTAATAAAGAGTTATCTTGAAAGTAATGGAATTAAATGTATTTTTAGAGGAAGAGTAGTTCAATCTGTCCATCCCTTTTCAGCAGACGGACTGGGAGAGATAAAGATTTATGTCTCTGAAAAGGACTATACTTCTGCAAAAGAGCTCCTCAAAAGACAGACTGATAACTCATCAACAGAATAATAAGGCAAATCAACCCCTATAAACTTATTAAGCCCATACATAAAAATCCTAATAAAATCCACACAACAAAATTAAAGTGGCAGGAATAATGGGGACTGTCCCCTTTCTTTGTGTCCCCTTTCTTTGTGTTTGATGAATCAAACCCCTACAAAAAACAGAGTTATTTTTCTTCTCAAATTTTGTTCTCTATATAGTGATTAAAACCAGCCTCACACAATATATAGAACACCATCAAAATTAATAGCATTTTTTTACATTTTTCCCTTGACATTGGGCAGTTTCTCCCATATATTCTAGAAAAATGGGATGAAACGGGACAAAATGGGAAATTTATTGCTCGGAAGCTATAAAGCAAAGTTCGACAGAAGCGGTCGGGTAAAAATACCGGAAAAATTCCGCACGGCCATAGAAGAGATATACGGGAGAGAACTATTCATCACATCTCTTACTGACGAATCCGTCCAAATCTACCCGCTTCCAGTCTGGGAAAAAATGTCAGGTGTTTCTGAAGAGGGAATTCAACATCTCAAACCTGCAGTGAGAAAATTTATGCTCCGAGTTAACAGAAAAGGGACCCAATCTCAAATTGATTCAAGGGGACGTATTTTGATCGGCCAGACTTTACGAGAGAAGGCAAAACTTGAAGATGAAGTAGAAGTAATTGGCCTCTCCAATCACCTGGAAGTCTGGAACAAAGACAAGCTCGATGAATCACTCGAGGAAAAACCTCTAACAAATGAAGATTTCGAAGACATTGCTAAATTATTGCCTCAAGGAAAAATTGAATGAACGGGAATGGCCACATCCCGGTTCTTTTAGAAGAAGCACTACAATACCTTCAAATAAAGAGGGAAGGAACTTACGTGGACTGCACTCTTGGTCTGGGAGGACACACTCTTGAAATACTCAAGAGAAATCCCAAGGCAATCCTTATCGGTTTTGATATCGATGAAAAATCTCTCTTAAAAGCAAAAGAAAAACTCGAGCCGTATGCAGATAGAGTAAGCCTTTACCATTCAGACTTCAGATATCTCCCTGACCTTAAAATAGATTTCTCCAAAATCCGGGGTATCCTGCTCGACCTGGGCATGTCCTCTTTCCAGCTCGATTCACCCGAGAGGGGATTCAGTTACAGCCGGGAAGGCCCCCTGGACATGAGGATGGACCTCAGGAACAAAACTACAGCCCATAAAATAATCAATAAACTTCCAGAGCACAGGCTCTCCCAAATATTTCACGAATACGGTGAACTCAGACAGGCTAGAAGACTTGCAAGAGAAATTGTAACAAGAAGAAAAACTCAAAAAATCGAAACCACAACACAGCTCTGCCGCACAGTCGAAGAAATCTGCAGCTGGAGGCCCCAAAAAGGAAAGATCCATCCTGCCGCAAAAGTTTTCCAGGCCATACGTATCGAAGTCAACCAGGAATTAAAAAGCCTTTCCGGTTTTATCGAGAGGATTTCCCAAAAACTCCCAAAAAAGGCGCACATTGCCGCAATCTCCTTTCATTCCCTTGAGGATAGAATAATCAAGCAAACCTTTATACAGCTTGCAACTTCGATGAATTCCCACCCTTGCCTGAAAATTCAAACAAAAAAGCCAGTTGTCCCTTCAGAAGAGGAGATCGCCATTAACTTCAGAGCAAGGTCAGCCAAGCTCAGAGCCGCCGAGATAATATAAATGGTAAGAAAAAAGTACACCAGGAATGAAATAACGCTCGTTGTGTTTTGCACAATTTTTATTATTCTTATTCTGACATTTTACGTCTGGCACCAGATGGAATCAGTCCGGATCGGATATGAGGAGGGTGAACTGGAAGATAAAGTTCTTAACCTGAGAAAGGAGGTCGAGAAGCTGGAATCAGCAAAATCTTCTCTTCTCTCCCTGGAAAATGTTGAAAAAATCGCTAAAGAGGAATTAAAGCTGGTCAAGCCCAAAGAGAAACAAATCGTCTATGACGATTTTAATCCTTAAGCATAAATAAATTTAATGAGTATTTATTTTCAGAAAAAAGCGCACAAAAGAACTATTATCCTTTCTTTTTTCTTCATGCTCTGGATGAGCGGGCTCATCGTCCGCCTTGTCCAGCTCCAGGTTTTTGACCATCCCCGCTTAAAAGCTGTCGTTATCGACCAAAATCAAAATAAAAAGCCCATCATCCCAAAAAGAGGAACAATTTATGACACCAAGGGAAATATTCTGGCCCGCAGTCTCCCCGTGCAATCCGTCTATTATGTTCCTTCCAAAGGGGAACCTTACAATTTAAAGCTCGAAAAAATAAACAAACTGAAAAAAGTTCTGGATTTATCCGAGATCGAGCTTCAAAAACTAAAAGCAAGAATAAAAAAAGATGTTACTTTTATCTGGATAAAAAGAAAAATCGATCCAGAAAAAGAAGAGCAGTTAAGAAATCTCTCCTTGAGCGGAATTTATTTTATGGAAGAGAATAAAAGGTTCTACCCTCACGGACAACTCGCTGCCCATCTCCTGGGAAGAGTCAACATTGACGAAACAGGAGCCAGCGGAATTGAGTACAAATACGACCCCATATTAAAAGGAAAAGAAGGGGAGCATCTTATCCTGAAAGATGCAAAAAAAAGAGAATACCGCTTTGAGATTTTGAGAGAGCCGGAACCCGGAAAAAATCTATTCCTGACAATCGATGAGACCATACAGTATTACACAGAAAAAGCGCTGGAAAAAGCCATGCTTGAGACCGGAGCAAAATGGGGAACTGTGATAGTCGCAAGACCCTCCACCGGAGAAATCCTGGCAATGGCGAACTACCCCACATACGACCTTAACAACCTTCTCCCAATGCCCACGGTAATTGATAGAAACCAAGCTGTTCACCATAATTTTGAACCCGGCTCTACTTTTAAGATCGTCACAGCCTCAGCAGCTCTGGAAGCAAACAGGACAAACCTGTATGACAACTTTGACTGCAGCAAGGGGTATATCTACATCTCGGGGAAGACTATCAGAGACCATAAGCGGTTTGGAGTTCTTTCTTTTCCTGAGGTCATCATTCATTCCTCCAACGTTGGAGCAATTCAAATCGGTCAGAGCCTAGATAAAGAAAGGTTCTACAGGGTAATACAAGCCTTCGGCTTTGGTCAAAAAACCGGGATTGACCTCCCTGCCGAAGAAAGCGGGATTTTCAGACCACTGGACACCTGGAGCAGAATTTCCCCGGCCTCTCTTTCCATCGGCTACGAAATCTCAGTCACCGCAATCCAGATGCTCCAGACGATAAACATAATTGCCAACAGAGGTGTTGCTCTTACTCCCAGGATCGTTAAAAATAACCTGCGTTTTCCTAACACACTGAAAAAAAAGCTCGTCTCCCGTAAAAGAATATTATCAAAGGGAACAGCTTCAGAATTGGTGTCCATTCTTGAAGGGGTAGTCCAGGAAGGAACAGGAACTTCTGCTCAAATCAGAGGTTATACAGTTGCGGGGAAGACAGGGACTGCTCAGAAATTCGACCCTTCAACCGGGAGGTATTCTTTTACCGCGCATACGGCATCCTTTGTCGGCTTTGCCCCCGTAGACAATCCCGCCCTCTCCATAGTTGTAGTCATCGATGACCCCCAAGGTCAATATTACGGAGCTGAAGTAGCAGCTCCAGTTTTTAGAGAAATTGCCAGCCAATCTCTTCGCTATCTCCGGATTCCCCAACAAGAAAAATCTCTGAATACAATTATCGCAGATAACCGCCGGAAGCAGAGGGAAAAATGAAGCTCAAAGACCTGGTGTCAGGAATTTCTCCGGTGCGCTTTGAAGGAAATGAAAAAGAAGAAATTCAAGGGATCGCCTATTCTTCAAAAGACATAAAACCTGGCTTTTTGTTTGCAGCTCTAAAAGGAATAAAAAAAGACGGTTTTGATTTTGTCGAGAAAGCCGTCCTCAACGGTGCTGCGGTTATCCTCTCAGAAAAGCCAAAACCAGACAATTTCGAGAAAAGCTGGATTCAGGTTACTGATGCGCGGGAAGCCCTGGCCCTGTGCTCAGCCAATTTTTATTCCCATCCTTCCCAAAAAATGAAAGTTGTCGGTATAACAGGAACAAAAGGAAAAACCACGCTCACATACCTGCTTGAGGAAATACTGAAAAAATCCCGCCTCACCCCTGGAGTTATTGGGACTATATCCTACCGGGGCCCCAATATGAGTATTTCCGCCGGGAGAACCACGCCAGAGGCACCTGATTTGCAGAGAATGTTGAGGGAGATTCTGGAGCAGGGAGCAACCCACTGTTTGATTGAAGTCTCCTCCCATGCTTTAGACCTCAAGAGGGTGCTTGGCATAGGGTTTGATGTTGTAGTTTTTGTGAATTTGAGCGGTGATCATCTGGATTATCACATCTCCATGGAAAAATATTTCGAAGCCAAGAAAAAGTTATTCTTCCTCAATGATAAAAAAAGAATAGCTGTGGTTAATACTGATGACTCGTGGGGAAAAAAACTGATATCCCAGCTTTCCAAGGATGTGATAACCTATGGTCTTGAGCCATCTGCCTTAATAAGGGGCGAAAATTTCAAGCTAACCGAAAAAGGAATAGGCCTTTCGGTTAAACATCCAGAGGGAACCCTTTCTGTCTCCTCCCCTCTCCTGGGAAAGCCCAACCTCTACAACATCCTGGCTGCCATTGCCGTGGCTCTAACACTGAGTTTACCTGTTTCAGCGATCAAGGAAGGTATAGCCGCGCTCAAAGGAGTCCCGGGAAGGTTTGAAAAAATTGAAAATTCCCTGGGACTCAGGATTTTTGTCGATTATGCCCACACTGACGATGCTCTCAGAAATTTATTGGAAACTATCCGGGGGCTGAACGCCAGGCGAATCCTTCTGGTCTTTGGAGCAGGAGGAGACCGGGATAAATCTAAAAGAGCAAGGATGGGAGAAATTGCCGGAACCCTTGCTGACTGGGCCATTATTACATCGGATAATCCCAGGTCAGAAGATCCTCTTGTTATAATATCGGATATAGAAAAAGGCATAAAAAAAACCGGAGCAACAAAGTATGAAATTCTGCCAGACCGAAGAGAAGCCATCGAGCATGCTCTTTCGCTCGGAGAAAAAGGGGATTACATCCTTGTTGCAGGCAAAGGTCATGAAGACTATCAAATCATTAAAGATAAAATCTTTCATTTTGATGACGCTGAAGTCATCAGAGAAATCCTCAAGAAAAAGGAGTTTGCCTGAAATTGGTCAATCTCCGGCTGAATGAAATAGCAGAAAAAATGGATGGAAAAATCCTCCAGGGTACTGCTTCACTCTCTTTTCATAAATTTAATATTGATTCACGGCTTACTCAGCCGGGTGAACTTTTCTTCGCTTTAACCGCCGCACGGAACGGCCATAACTACGTTCCCTCTGCTGTCAAGAAAGGAGCCTCGGGCGCTGTTATCTCTCAGAAAATAACCATTCCAAAAAAAGGCTTTGCTATTATTCAGGTCAAAAATACTCTCAAGGCGCTCCAGAAACTCGCCCAGAAGGTTCTCTCTGAACATCCTGTTAAAGTTATCGGCATTACAGGAAGTACAGGCAAGACCACGACCAAAGAATTTACATTTCATCTCCTCTCCCAAAAATTCAATGCGCTCAAGTCCGAGGGTAACTTCAACAACCACCTCGGTATTCCCCTTTCCCTTCTCAAGCTGACAGATCTGCATGAAGTTGTTGTGCTCGAGATGGCCATGAGCCACAAAGGAGAAATCAGAACTCTAACCCAAATAGCCCCACCGGATATAGCTGTTTTAACCAACATCAAACCTGTCCACCTCCAGTTTTTTAAAAGTTTAAACGAAATCTCACTAGCTAAAAAAGAAATACTTGAAGGAACAAAAAAGAACGGAACAGCCGTGCTTAATGGAGATGACCTATTAGTCAAAAAAATTGCAGAAGGATGGAAGGGGAGGACTCTAACTTTTGGCTTCTCGAAGGAATGTGATATTCGCGCTCAAAACATTAAAAAGATCGGATGGGAAGGGACTTCCTTCAAGCTGCGATACGGTAAGAAGCAGGGCAAAATAGTCCTCCCCTTCTTTTATGAAGGTTACCTTTACAACCTTCTCGCAGCAGCGGCAGTCAACTGCGCTCTTTCTGTTCCTTTTGAGTTTACCCTTTCACAAATTGCTTCCCTTGAACCCCTTCCAAAAAGAGGAACCCTTGTTTGTTTAAAAAATAACATCAAGCTAATCGATGATTCTTATAACTCAAATCCAGCAGCACTGGAATCGGTTTTAAAAGGGCTGGCTGACCTCCCCTCTAAAAGAAAAATTGCTGTACTGGGCGATATGCTCGAACTCGGGAAAAGGGAGGTTGCCTACCACATCCAGGCTGGAAAGCAGGTAGTAAAATGGGGATGGGATATCCTTATTACTGTGGGCCCTCTCAGTAAACACATGATTAAAGGAGCCCTGGCTGCGGGAAAAAGAAAAAACCAGATATTTTCTTTTAAAAATTCCAGGGAAGCAGCTGAAGAGATATGGCCTCTTATTCGGGAAGGAGACCTTATTCTGGTTAAGGGTTCAAGAGGCATAAAAATCGAAAAAATCGTAAAAAAATTAAAATTAAAAGGACTGTAACGTGTTTTATTATCTTCTGGTTCCTCTAAAAGAATACTTTATTTTCTTCAATGTCTTCCGATACATCACAGTAAGGACAGCCCTAGCCGGGATAACAGCCCTTCTTATATGCTTGTTCCTCGGGCCCTGGCTGATAAAACTGCTCAAGAAGTATCAGATAGGAGAAGAAATAAGGCCTGAGGGACCTGAATCTCACTTCGAAAAAAGAGGGACTCCGTCGATGGGAGGCATTCTGATTATCAGCTCGACAATAATCCCTGTGCTTCTCTGGGGAGACCTAGGCAACACATATGTCCGGCTGGCTATGGCTACAATGCTTATTTTTGGCCTTCTCGGCTTCTGGGATGATTTTCTAAAAATCATAGAAAAAAAGCCCAAGGGGCTCATCATACGCCGTAAGTTCGTATTCCAAATTGTTCTATCCGGAGTTGTTGGACTCATTCTTGTTTATCTCGGTTTGACAGGTGAGTTTAACCTTCATTTGAGCCTTCCTTTTTTCAAGAAATGGGCCCCTTATCTAGGCTGGTTTTATCTTCCGTGGATAATTCTTATTCTCGTGGCATCTTCAAATTCGGTCAACCTTGCTGATGGACTCGATGGGCTCGCAACAGGTCTAACATTCATCAGTGCCACCGCCTTCCTGGCTCTATGCTATATCGCAGGCCATGTACTCTGGTCTGAATACTTAAATATTGTCCGGGTAGCTCCCGCAGCAGAACTCACAGTGTTTGTTGGAGCCATGGCAGGAGCCTGCCTGGGATTTCTCTGGTATAACTGCCATCCTGCACAAATCTTCATGGGCGATGTGGGAGCCCTCTCTCTGGGAGCAACTATCGGTCTAATCGCTATTCTCATAAAACAAGAATTCCTTCTCTTTATGGTTGCCGGAGTGTTTATTCTGGAAGCTCTCTCTGTTCTGCTTCAAGTTTCTTACTTTAAACTGACAGGAGGAAAAAGAATCTTCAAGATGGCGCCGCTTCATCATCACTTTGAACTTATTGGATGGTCTGAGGAAAAAATTGTCATCCGGTTCTGGATCGCTGCCATTATCTTTGCCCTTTTCAGCCTCACCACCTTAAAACTTAGATAAAATGAATCTGGAAGGAAAAAAAGTTCTGGTCGTCGGCTTAGGAAAAACAGGGGAAGCTCTCTGCCATTTTCTCCTCAGGCACAAAGCCCGGGTAAAAGTCAGCGAAAAAAAGAAACCCGAAGAACTTGGACAGAGAATCCCGTTCTGGGAGCAAAAGGGCGTTGTTGTTGAAGCAGGAAATCACCAACAAGAATCCTTTACTGAAGCCGACCTCATCGTGCCCAGCCCCGGAGTCCCGTGGTCTCCTGAGCTCGAGGCAGCCAAATCAAAGGGAATAAAAATCATCTCTGAAATAGAACTGGCTTCCAATTATTTAAAAGGAAAAATCGTAGGCATAACAGGGTCGAATGGGAAATCCACTACAGCGACTCTTACCCATAAAATATTAAAAAATGGGGGATTACAGTCTTACCTTGCTGGCAACATCGGAACACCTTTGATAAGCTTTGTTAAGAACAGCAAAGACGAACACATTTACGTCTCAGAACTTTCCAGTTTCCAGCTTGCTTACATCAATCACTTCAGAGCGTCGATCTCGGTTTTTCTCAATATCTCTCCTGATCACCTGGACTGGCACTCTTCCTTCACGGATTATTACGAGGCAAAAAAGAAACTCATTTTTTCCCAGAAAAAAAACGACATTGCCATTCTCAATCAGGACGATCCTCTTGTCTGGAAGCTCAAAAACCTCCAAGAACTTGAAATATTTGCTTTCAGCCGAAAGAGAGAAGTCTCGAAGGGATGTTTCCTTCGGGGAGATTGGATTATTTTTTCGAATGCAAAAGAAGAAAAGCTGATTAAAACTTCTGTAATCCCCCTTCTTGGAATCCATAACCAGGAAAACATCATGGCAAGCGCTCTGGTAGGTCATATCTTAGGCATCCCGCTTATAAAAATAAAAGACTCAATCCAGAGGTTTCAAGGTCTTGAACACCGGCTGGAAGAAGTTAAAACAGTGAAAGAGATAAACTTTTTTAATGATTCCAAAGCCACAAACGTGGATGCCGCATCCAAATCTATCCAGAGCTTTGACCGGAAAATCATTCTTATCCTGGGCGGAAGGGATAAAGGAGGTGATTTTACAAAACTCTTAAAACCAATAAAAGAAAAAGTAAGCAGGATTATTCTCCTCGGGGAAGCCCGGGATAAGATCAGAGATGCTCTTAAGAACACTGTCCCCATAGAAACAGCCTCCTCCATGAAAGAGGCTGTAAAATCAGGCTACTCCAGAGCAAAACCAGGAGAAGTGGTCCTTCTTGCGCCAGCCTGTACAAGCTTTGACATGTTTCAGAACTTCGAAGAAAGGGGTGAGGTTTTTAAGCGCGAAGTCTTAAACCTCGAGAAAGAACTCAAGGAAAAAAGGACAACATAGGTATATGGAAATATTCAGATCTTACGGCTTTGATAAAACTCTTTTTCTCGCCACTCTTATACTTATGGTCATCGGTCTGATCATGGTCTACAGTTCTTCCGGTATTTTAGCCAGCGAAAAATATCAGGACTCCTTTCATTTTTTTGTCAACCAAATCGTGGTAGCCGGTATCGGACTGGCTCTAATTTTCTTCATGCTTCCTATAAGAAAGCAGTTTTACAAGAACTTTTACTTTATCTACGGGCTTCTTTTTCTTTCCTTCTTCCTTCTTGTGCTGTGTTTGCTCATGCCGGCTCTGGCGAAAACAAACCGCTGGGTTCAGTTTTTCAGTCTCCGGTTCCAGCCCTCAGAGCTAGCAAAAATAAGTCTCATTCTCTTTTTTGCCCATTATTTCGACCGGAAAAAAGAAAAAATTAACGAATTTCAAGCTCTTCTTTTCCCTTTGACCGTGCTCCTGATTTTTATCCTTTTAATCATCAAGGAGCCTGATTACGGGACAGCGCTGCTGATCTTTCTCATCTGCTCGATTATGCTCTTTATCGGAGGAGTTAAGTTTAAATACTTTATATGTCTTGGAATTTTCTCTTCAGCTCTTTTTGCTTTTTACCTTTTCCAGGCTTCTTACAGATTAGATAGAATCATCGCTTTTCTGTCCCCCACAAAAGATCCTCAGGGCACTGGTTTCCAGATCATCCAATCAAAACTAGCTGTTGGCTCCGGAGGTCTCCTCGGGGTCAGCATCGGGGAGAGCACCCAGAAACTTTTCTTTCTGCCCTGTACACATACAGATTACATATACGCCATTGTGGGAGAAGAACTTGGACTCATCGGCACATTAACAGTTCTGTTTCTTTTCCTAATATTCTTATGGAGAGGACTGGTTATTGCCCGAAATGCACCCAACTTCTTCAGCCAAATCGCTGCTGCAGGAATAACGCTGGCCATCTTTTCCCAGGCTATGCTGAACATAAGTATTGTCCTGGGCCTCGGCCCCCCAACCGGAATCCCACTTCCCCTGATCAGCTACGGGAGGTCCTCTCTCCTGTGCAGCCTGTTCGGCATCGGAATTCTTCTCAACATTTCACAGAGAAAGAAAAACATCATAAGGAAAAAATGAAGGAGAGAAAAATCATTTTATGCGGCGGAGGCACAGCAGGTCATCTCTACCCGGCTTTAGCTGTAGGAGACAAACTAAAAGAGCGAGATCCACGCCTTCATATAATATTTGTCGGGAGCAGCCGGGATTTGGAAAAAGACATCATGAAACATCATCACGTAAATTTTATCCCTTTAAAAATTGAGGGAATAAAGGGAAAAGGAATAAAAATTTTCAAATCCCTTCTTCTTCTTCCTTTTTCTTTTATTAAATCTTTTGCTATTCTTCTCCGCACAAAGCCAAACCTGGTAATTGGGGTAGGAGCCTACAGTTCAGGTCCCATTGTCCTCCTTGCTTCGTGGATGAAGATCCCCACCTTGATACTCGAACAAAATCTCCATCCCGGATTCACCAACAGGCTTCTGCTTCCCTGGGTAAAAAAAGCTGTTGTTGCTTTTAAAAACTCTCTTCCTTTTTTTAAAGGAAAGGGAGTATTTTTAGGGAATCCAGTTAGGGAGGAGTTTTACCATCTTTTGCCCAAAGAAAGGAACAGTAAGCTCACCATCAATCTTTTTGGAGGAAGCCAGGGATCTCATTTCCTGAACAAGGCAATGACTGCCTCTCTCCCTCTTCTCAAAAAGGAAATAGAAAACTTAAGAATCTTCCATCAAACAGGAAAAAATGATTTTGAATGGGTCAAAAACAGCTATGCCCAAAACGGATTTAAGGAAGTATCCGTGGCTCCCTATTTTTATGACATGGCCAGCTATTTTCAAAAATCAGATTTAGTAATCAGCCGAGCCGGTGCAACCACCATAGCAGAGCTCATCGCATCACAAAAAGCTTCTTTGTTGATTCCTTTTTCCCAGGCTACAGATAATCACCAGGTCTTCAACG
This sequence comes from Candidatus Aminicenantota bacterium, assembly GCA_016783445.1. Lineage (GTDB taxonomy): Bacteria > Acidobacteriota > Aminicenantia > Aminicenantales > Aminicenantaceae > JADHWO01. Next base: position 6,405 of record JADHWO010000011.1, on the reverse strand, counting down.
CCAGAGAACTGGAAAAAACAAAAGGAGCTGAGGTTATCCTTGAAGAGGAATTTAAGCCTGAAATCTTCACCGGGAAAATCTTCCACTTCCTTAAAAACAAAAAAGAAATAGGCAATATGGAAAAAAACTTGAGCCGGATGAAAACAGAAAAAGTGTCCGAAAATATTTCGAATCTCTGCTTTGAACTCATGGAGATGGAGCTGAAGGAGTAATCTCGTGGTTGAACGCGTTTATAAAAAATTTAACCATATCCACATGATCGGAATCGGCGGCACAGGCATGAACGGTATTGCAGAGGTGCTCTTGAACATGGACTACAAGATATCGGGATCAGATATCACAGATACAGAAGTAACAAAGCGGCTCACAAGCCTTGGAGCAAAAATATCTATCGGCCACAAAGCTGAAAAAGTCGAGGGCGCAGATGTTGTTGTCGTCTCTTCTGCCATCAAAGAGGGCAATGTTGAGGTCGAAGAGGCACGCCGCCGCAAAATCCCGGTAATTCCCCGCGCAGAAATGCTGGCTGAGTTGATGCGGATGAAATACGGAATCGCTGTTGCTGGTTCCCACGGCAAGACATCAACCACATCCATGATTGCCAAGGTCCTGGAGTCGGGCGGTTTTGACCCGACGATAATCGTAGGCGGCCGCTTAAACACTATTGGTGCCCACGCAAAACTGGGTGAAGGCGACTTCATCGTAGCCGAAGCTGATGAAAGCGACCGGTCATTCCTATATTTATCACCCTTTATCGCAGTTCTTACCAACCTGGACGATGAGCACCTGGACCAGTACAGGACAATTGATGAAATCAAAAAAACATTTGTCGATTTTGCCAATAAAGTTCCGTTTTACTGCCCTATAGTCCTCTGCCTTGACAATCCCAATATCCAGGCCCTCATTCCCTCACTTGACCGGAGAATTATCAACTACGGATTATCAGCCCAGGCCGATATTTTTGCCAGAGACAAGCAGTTTAAAGAATTCTCAAGCACTTCAAATCTTTACTGGAAGGGCAAAAAATTGGGAAAACTGAAGCTTAACGTCCCCGGCACTCATAACATTTACAACGCTATGGCAGCCGTGGCAGTTGGTCTTGATTTAGACATCCCCCTACACCATATCCTTGAAGCTCTGGAAAGCTACGAAGGCACCGGCCGCCGTTTCGAATTAATAAAAAAAGTTAACAATATTATGATCATCGAAGACTATGCCCATCACCCCACTGAAATAAAAGCCACACTTGAAGCAGCAACAAGAGGATGGACACGAAGGATTATGGCGGTTTTTCAACCTCACCGCTTCTCCCGCCTCTCTCTTCTCATGAAGAGTTTTGCCACATCTTTTAACCAGGCAGATGTGCTTATTATCACGGAAATATACCCGGCCGGGGAAAAACCTATTCCCGGCGTCTCCGGCAAGGTTCTTTATGAGGAAATCGAACAGCTTGGACACAAAAATGTAGTCTTTGAACCAGACATGAAAAAAATTCCTTCCGCTGTCGGCAAAGCCGCTCAGCGCGGGGACATAATTCTCGTTCTGGGAGCAGGAAATATTAACCAGGTCATTCCCGACTGTATAAAAATCCTGGAGGCAAAAGGATAAACATGGCTTCTCACCTGAATCCATCCATCAATAGCAGGGCAGATTCTTTCTCTTCCCGGCCCATGCAGTTCCAGCGAAAAAAAGGGAAAACAAGGCCAAAAAAGATCCAGAGAAAAATCAGGCTGAAATTCAAGCATATATTCTTCCTTTTCCTCTTTTTTGGCGGAATATTTTATTCCTTCCAGCGGCTCTATCTATTCCTGATCTCGTGGGAAAACCTGAATGTAAAAGGTTTAGAGATCGTCTGCCAAAAACCGGAGATACGGGAAGAAATTCAACAGGTTTTAAAAGGGAAAAACATGGGGAATCTTCTCCTTCTTGACATCAGCCACCTTCAGGAAGCACTCACGGTTCACAGATGGATTAAAGAGGTACGTGTAAGAAAAATTTTCCCGTCAACTTTAAAAATCGAAATTAAAGAAAGAATCCCCATTGCTGTCTTAAAAAAAGACTATCTGTATATTATCGACAAGGAGGGTGTCCAGCTCGAAAAGATAAATTCAAGGGAAAATATCAATCTCCCGCTACTTATCGATTCAAATAACTTTCAAAACCATTTTGAAGAAAAGTTATATCTTGCATGGAAATGCCTTCGAAGCCTGTCTCCACAAGAAAAGGAGCGGCTGGATGTTATCGACCTTTCAGAGTACGAAAATATCTCTGTTCAACTTAAGACACAACATACAAGACTTATTCTCGGCAGTGATAAATTTTCCCAGAAGCTCGAATTATTCCAGAAATCACGTGCAAAATTCGAAAAATATGGAGACCTTGAATACGTAGACCTACGTTTCCAGGACCGTTTTTATATCAAACCTATAAAAAACTCTTCTTACATGGGGAATACCCCCAACTCTAAGAAGGAGGATTTATGATGCCTAAAAACAACTATATCGTCGGACTCGACATCGGGACTAAAAAAATTACCGCTATTATCGGCGAAGCCGCAGAAGATAAAAAAATCGAGATTATAGGCGTTGGCACAGCTGAGTCAAGAGGACTGAGAAAAGGAGTCGTGGTCAACCTTGATACCACTGTAAGCGCCATTAAAAAAGCCCAGGAAGAGGCAGAGTTAATGGCGGGATTTGAGATCGACTCAGCCTTTATCGGAATCTCAGGTGCTCACATAAAGAGCTTTAACAGCAGAGGAGTCATCGCAGTCTCCGGTAAAAACAGAGAAATCTCCCAGGAAGACATCAAGCGCGTTATTGAACAGTCCAAGGCCGTATCCATCCCCCCCGACAGAGAAATCATTCATATTATTCCTCAAGAATTTTTAGTGGATGAACAAGACGGAATCAAAGACCCACTCGGAATGAGCGGGATAAAACTTGAAGTTAATGTTCACATCGTAACAAGCGCAACCACGTCTGTCCAAAACCTGAGAACCTGCATTTCAAGAGCCGGGATTGAAATCGAACAAATCGTTCTCAACCAGATCGCTGCAAGCGCCGCTATTCTAACTCATGATGAAATGGAACTTGGAGTGGGACTCATCGATGTTGGAGGAGGGACAACCGAAATGGCCATTTTCGAGCGAGGAAGCCTGTGGTACACATCTATTATTCCCATTGGAGGAGACAATTTCACCAATGATATCGCCGTTGGCCTGCGCACGCCCATTCCCGAAGCAGAAAAGATAAAGAAAAAATTTGGCTGCGTTTCCAGTCCACTTATGGATGAGCAGGAAACCATTGAAGTGCCATCCGTAGGAAGAGGGAAAAAGCCTCGAATCCTATCCAGGCAGTTATTAGCCGACATCATTCAACCCAGAGCAGAAGAGATCTTCCGCCTGGTTGATAATGACATTAAAAGGATGGGATACGAAAAATCTCTTAATTCCGGGATAGTCCTCACTGGCGGCACGGCTTTACTGGAAGGGCTGGAAGAGGTTGCAGAGGAGATTTTCGATTTACCAGTAAGGCGCGGGGATCCCAGCGGAATAGGAGGTCTGGTGGATAGAGTCAACACCCCGGACTATGCCACCTCTGTAGGCCTTATTATATACGGGTATAAACAGTGGAAAGAAAAAGGCCTATCCAAAGATAGAAAAAAAGGCATTTTTGTTAAATTAAAAGACTGGCTTAAGGAAGCATAGGAGGTAAAAATGAGTGACTTAAGAAACAAATTAAAATTTCACCTTGTGGAAGACCGCTGCACCGCTAAAATCAAAGTTATAGGGCTCGGCGGCGGCGGTGGAAATGCTGTAAACAGGATGATCGAAACAGGAATTGAAGGAGTAGATTTCATCTCAGTTAATACAGACCTTCAAGCTTTAAACAATAACAGGGCAAAGAGCAAAATTCAGATCGGAAAACAGCTCACAAAAGGTTTAGGGTCGGGAGGAAGACCGGATGTCGGGAAAGAGGCGGCTGTTGAAGACACAGAAAAATTAATCGATCTAATTCAAGGTTCAGATATGGTCTTTCTGACGACCGGTTTAGGAGGAGGAACAGGAACAGGAGCAACTCCGATTTTGGCTAATCTTGCATCTGAAATGGACATCCTTGCCATCGCCATAGTCACCCTTCCCTTTCAGTTTGAAGGAAAAGTCAGGGGAAAGCAGGCTGAGGAAGGTCTGATCGAGTTAAAATCTTCTGTTGACACAGTAATTGCAATACCCAACGAAAGGCTTCTCCAGACTGTTACCCTGGACACTTCTATTACGGATGCTTTCAAGATGGCAGATGACATCCTTCGTCAGGCCGTTCAGGGAATCTCTGACCTCATCACAAGACCGGGATTGATCAACCTGGATTTTGCTGACGTCAAATCAATCATGAAAGGCATGGGAATGGCTTTTATGGGTACAGGTATAGCATCCGGAGAAAACAGGACTGTTGATGCCGCACAAAAAGCAATATCCAGTCCTCTCTTGGTTGACACATCAATAGAGGGCGCCCAAGGAGTTCTCATCAATATAACGGGCGGCAAAGACATCACTTTACACGAAGTCTCCAAAGCTTCAGAATTGATTCACAGCCAGGCACACCAGGAAGCCAATATCATATTCGGCACAGTCATAAACGACGAGATGAAAGACATGGCTAAAGTCACAGTAATCGCAACAGGTTTTGAGCTCTCCCGTCAAAAAGAGGCCCACACACCGGAAGAATTCCCCCCGGTCCGTCAAAAAACTCCTCCTCCCTTCCCGGTTCATACTAAAACACCCCCCTACTTATTCGAGCCAAAAGGAAGCGAAACTCTCTGGAACAAACCTTCCTGGGAAAAACAGTGGGAGCCTTACGAGACACCCTCTTTCATCAGGAGGAACAAGATATCTCCGCTGAGAAAGTTTCCCGATGAAATCAGCTGACTGTATTGTAAAAAACTGCAGCCAACTTCTCACCTGTGAAGGCCGGATACCTAAGAGAAAAGAGGCACTACAGGAAGTCGGGCTTTTAGAAAAAGGCTGCATTGCATCTTTTAAAGGCAGGATTGTCTTTGTTGGTGATGAAAAAAGGTTCAAAGAAGAGGTCCACTTAGAAGAAAACAGCATTCAAATCGATGGAACCGGTTTAGTCGGCCTTCCAGGTTTTGTGGATTCCCACACACACCTCCCCTTTGCAGGAACCAGAGAAGAAGAGTTTGTACTTCGCCTTAAAGGTTACTCCTACCAGCAGCTGGCAGAAAAAGGCTTAGGGATTCAAACAACTGTTAAGTCAACCCGCCAAGCTTCACAGAAGGAACTCCTCTCCCTTTGTCTTTCGCGCCTCGACAGGATGCTTCTCCTAGGCACCACTACCGTTGAAGCAAAAAGCGGCTATGGACTGAATCTGAATGACGAAATAAAGCAGCTCGAAACACTGCAAGAGGCAAACAGGTTCCATCCTGTAGATATTGTCCCTACTTTTATGGGCGCTCATGAAATTCCAGAGGAGTACAAAGCGCGAAAAAGCGATTACATTGAGCTCCTCATTCAAACAATTCTTCCCGAAGTCAAAGAAAAAAAACTTGCTGAATTCTTTGATGTATTCTGCGAAGAGGGGATTTTCTCCATTGAGGAAACGAGAAAATTGGTCAGAGCCGCAAAAGAAGCAGGGCTCAAAATCAAAATCCACGCAGATGAATTTTCTCCCCTTGGAGGGGCTCAGCTCGCAGCAGAGGAAAAAGCTTCATCTGCCGACCATCTTATCAACATCACGGAAGAAGGAATCAAGAAGCTCTCCAACAGCCAGACTGCAGCAACACTTCTTCCAGCAGTCTCCTTTTTTCTCATGCATGAGAAAAAAGCGCCCGCCCGAAAACTTATAGAAGAAGGAGCCATTGTGGCTCTGGCAACGGATTTTAACCCGGGAAGTTCTATGACAGAGTCCATGCTTTTTGTCCTCCAGCTTGCTGTCTTCACTTTAAAAATGAGTATAGAAGAAGCAATTAATGCCGCAACAGCAAACTCCTCCTATGCTCTTGCCAGGCATGAAGATGTGGGAAGCCTTGAGGTCGGGAAAAAAATGGACCTTGTTCTCTGGGACGTTCCTAATTACCCCACCCTTGTCTACCACCTGGGCATCAATCCCATAAAACATGTTTTAAAAAACGGAAAACTTGTTGTCAGGGACGGAAAAATCCTGTAAAGGATTGATTTAGCTGTAAGAGCTTAAGTTACTTGTAGGGGTTTGATTCATCAAACCCATCCTCTAAGAATTGAACCAATTAAAATCGGTTCATCTCCCAATTAGTTGGCAAAATAATATAAGAGACATATAATATAAGAAACATATAATTACGCTGTCATCCACACTCCTTTTTGTCATTCCCGCGGAAGCGGGAATCTAGAAATATGAAAAAGTTTTACGTTTA